>NZ_CP083539.1:2330393-2636520 GCF_025144335.1 Jannaschia sp. W003 | reverse complement strand
AACGACGATGGCGTTGGCCCCCACCTCCAGCGCCATCTCAGCGTCCTCGGCATCCAGGATGCCCTTGAGGATCAGCTTGCCGCCCCACTTGTCGGCGATGCGCTTGACCTTGCCCCAGTCGAGGCGGGGGTCGAACTGCTCGGCCGTCCAGGAGGAGAGCGACGAGGCGTCGCCCACGCCCTCGGCGTGGCCCACGATGTTGCCGAAGAAGCGGCGCTTGGTGCGCAGCATCTCCAGCCCCCACGGAACCTTGGTGGCGAGGTTGGCCACGGAGGCGGGGGTCAGCTTGGGCGGGGCCGAGAGGCCGTTCTTTAGGTCCTTGTGGCGCTGGCCGAGGATCTGGAGGTCGAGCGTCAGCACCAGCGCGTCGCAGCCGGCGGCCCTGGCGCGGGCGAGGGTGGCGTCCACGAACTTCTCGTCGCGCATCACGTAGAGCTGGAACCAGAACGGCTTGGACGTGTGCTCGGCCACGTCCTCGATCGAGCAGATCGACATGGTGGAGAGCGTGAAGGGCACGCCGAAGGCCTCGGCCGCCTGGGCGGCGAGGATCTCGCCGTCGGCGTGCTGCATCCCCGTGAGGCCCACGGGCGCGAGGGCGACCGGCATCGCCACGTCGCGGCCGATCATGGTGGAGCGCGTGGAGCGCCCCTCCATGTCCACGGCGACGCGCTGGCGCAGGCGCACGAGATCGAAGTCGGTCTCGTTCTCGCGGTAGGTCTGCTCGGTCCAGGAACCCGACTGGCAGTAGTCGTAGAACATGCGCGGCACCCGCCGGCGATAGATGCGGTGGAGGTCCTCGATCTCGGTGATGACGGGGGGCATGGCGCGGCTCCGCGATTGGTAAGATCGGCTTACCAATCGGGCGCGGCGGGGGGAAGAGGGCGGCGCTTCCCCGCCGCTCTCGAAGCTCGCGCGGACTTTGCTTGCGTTTCCAAGCGATTCGGCAGAAAGGGGGCTGGCGACGTTATCACTATCGACCACTGCTCCTTCGCGGCTCAGTCCTATCGATTCTGCACTGACGAGCCAGGCTGCCGCACTCCGCGGGCAGCGACGATCAAGGAGTAGCGACGATGGCCAAGGGCACCGTCAAGTGGTTCAACAGCACCAAGGGTTTCGGCTTCATCGCCCCCGAAGAGGGTGGCAAGGACGTGTTCGTGCACATCTCGGCCGTCGAGCGTGCCGGTCTGCGTGACCTCGCCGACGACCAGAAGGTCACCTACGACGTCGAGGCGGGCCGCGACGGCCGCCAGAGCGCGGTGAACCTGCAGCTGGCCTGATCGGCCATGCACCGGCCCCCGCGGGGGCCACGGAATAGGAGAGGGGCGCGCCGGGAGACCGGCGCGCCCCTCTTCCGTTCGGCGCTCGTGTCAGCGCGGCAGCACGAAGGTGAACTCGGTGCCGCCGGGATCGGAGCGGACCGACAGTGTGCCGCCGTGCGCCACGGCGATCTCGTGGGCGATGTAGAGGCCGAGCCCCAGGCTGCGCTGGTCGCCGCCGGCGCCGGAGCGCACGAAGGGCTTGAACAGGAGGCCCACCCGGTCCTCGGGGATGGGCGCGCCGTCGTTCCAGACGGTGATGCCCAGCGTGCCGTCGCGGTCCCAGCCCCGGACCCGGACCGGGGTGCCGGGCTGGCCGTGGTCGATGGCGTTGCCGACGAGGTTGGAGACGAGCTGGCCCATGCGCTTGGGGTCGCAGTCGACGGGTTCGGGGAAGTCGTAGTGCTCGTCGATGGTCCAGTCGGGGCGCGACAGGCGCACCTCGTCCACGGCCTGGCGGATCACCGGCTCCAGCATCTCGTGGCGCCGCGACAGGCGCAGGCCCGAGCCGAGCCGCGCCTGCGCGAAGTCCGAGACGTCGTCGATCAGCCCGTCCATGCGCCCCACGGCCTTCTCGGCCAGCTCCAGCACCGTGCGGCTACGGTCGCTCTGGGGCTCGCGCCCGAGGATGCGGACGGCGGCGGCGAGGGCGGCGACGGGGTTGCGCAGGTCGTGGAACAGGATGGCGATGGACTGCTCGCGCTCCTCGGTCTCGGCCTCGTGGGCGGCGAGGCGCTCGCGCTGGGTCATCTCGATTTCGATGTCGCGCGCGGAGGCGATCGCGGCCCCGTCGAGCAGCATCCCGGTCCAGGACAGCCACCGGTGCGAGCCGTCGTGGCACCGGTAGCGGTTCTCGAAGCGCAAGACGGTGTCGCCTTCGTCCAGCTCCTGCCAGGCGGCGACGGTGCGCTCGACGTCGTCGGGATGCACGAACTCCACGAAGGCCCGGCCGATCATGGCATCCAACTTGTGGCCGAGCAGGAACGCGAGACCGGGCGAGACATCGGTGAGCGTGCCGCCGGCGGAGATCGCGAGGCTCAGCTCGGACATAGCGGGCACGGACTTGCTTTCGTGGTCGAACGACACGGGCGCCCTCCCGCGCTGGGCCCATGCAAATCGCAAAAGGCTGATTTGCAGACCGTATTTCACCGGAACTGCGAAATGCAACCGCAGCATCGCGGGGTACGGCGGGAAAGCGGAGCGCCGCCGGGCGCTCCGCCCCGGGGGCTACTCCGCCGCGACGCGGCCGCCGCCGGCCGCCGCCAGCGCCTGGTCGAGGTCGGCGATCAGGTCGTCGGCGTCCTCGATGCCGATCGACACGCGCACCACGTCCGGCCCGGCGCCCGCCGCCTCCTGCTGGGCGGGCGAGAGCTGGCGGTGGGTGGTGGAGGCGGAGTGGATGCACAAGGACCGCGTGTCGCCGAGGTTGGCGACGTGGGAGAAGATCTCCACCGCGTCGATGAAGCGCACGCAGGCGTCGTAGCCGCCCTTGAGGCGGAACGTGAACAGGGCGCCGGCGCCGCGGGGGCAGACGGTCTTGGCGCGCTCGGCATACGGGGACGAGGGCAGACCCGCGTAGGTGACCTGGGCCACGGCGGGGTGCGTCTCGAGCCAGGCGGCGATCTTCTCGGCGTTGCTGACGTGGCGGTCCATGCGCAAGCTCAGGGTCTCGATGCCGAGCAGCGTGTAGTGGGCGGCCTGGGGGTTCATGGTCATGCCCAGATCGCGCAGGCCGATGGCGATCGAGTGGAAGGTGAAGGCGAGGTTGCCGAAGGTCTCGTGGAACTTGAGGCCGTGGTAGGCGGGCTCGGCCTCGGAGAGCGACGGGAACTTGCCCGAGGCGGACCAGTCGAAGCGGCCCGAGTCGACCACGCAGCCGCCCGTCACGGTGCCGTTGCCGGTCAGGTACTTGGTGGTGGAGTGGACCACGAGCGTGGCGCCGTGCTCGATGGGGCGGTGGAGGTAGGGGGTGGCCGAGGTGTTGTCGATGATGAGGGGCACGCCGGCGGCATCGGCCACGTCGGCCACGGCGCGCACGTCCATGATGTAGCCGCCCGGGTTGGCGATGGCCTCGCCGAACACGGCGCGGGTGTCGTCGTCGATGGCGTCGCGGACCGCATCGAGGTCGTCGAAGTCGACGAACTTGGCGGACCAGCCGAAGCGCTTGATGGTCTGCGAGAACTGCGTGACCGTGCCGCCGTAGAGGCGCGTCGAGGCCACCACGTTGCAGCCGGGCTGCATCAGCGGGAACAGCGCCATGATCTGCGCCGCGTGACCCGACGAGCAGCAGACCGCGCCGACGCCGCCCTCGAGCGTGGCGATGCGTTCCTGCAGCACGGCCACGGTGGGGTTGGTGAGGCGCGAGTAGATGAAGCCCACTTCCTGCAAGTTGAACAGGGCGGCGGCGTGCTCGGCGTCGCGGAACACGTAGCCGGTGGTCTGGTAGATCGGCGTCTGGCGGGCGCCGGTGGCCGGGTCGGGCCGGCTGCCGGCGTGGACCTGCAGGGTGTCGAAGCCGTAGGGGCGGGTCTCGGTCATGGGGCTGTCCTCGGGCGGAATGGTCGCCCGAGAGTCCCGTATCGACGCGGTGCCCGCAAGGGCCGTTCGGCCCCCCTCAGCGCGAGGAGGGGACGGCGGCGCGGGCGGCGATCGAGAAGACGTGGCGCTCGCGGAACTCGGCGCGGCTGAGCACGCCGTCGCCGTCGCGGTCGGCGGCGCGGGCGGCGGCCACGGTGCCGGCAGCCTGCTCGCCCAGCGAGAGCGTGCCGTCGCCGTCGGTGTCGAACAGGTCGAACACGAAGCCCGCGGCGGCGGAGTGGGCGCTCTCGCGGCCCTGGAAGACGGCGATGTCGTGCAGGCCGCCGGTCCAGCCGGTGGCGTCCGCGCGGCTGGGCGTGCCGCTCTCGTTCATGGAGCGGAAGAGGGCCGCGCCGAACGCGCCCAGCTCGCCGGCGTCGATGGTGCCCGAGCCGTCGGCGTCGATCTGCATCGCCATCTCGGCCTCGTAGGCACGGGCGGCGTCGTGGTCGTACACGGACGCGGAAGGGGCGGGCGTCTCGAAGGCGGCGGCGGCGGCGGCGAGGCCGAGGAGGGCGGTGGCGGCGAGCGGGAGGGGGCGGATCATCGGGGGGGGAGCTTTCGGTGAGGTCTGGGTACTGAACTTAGCGGTTCAGTTGCGGTTCCGCACCGCAGCGCGATGCAGGGGGGGTCGTGCGCTGGCGCACCATCGGAGCGGGCGGCGCGGCGCCCGGCGCGGCGCGCGGCCTTGATCCTGCGCGCGGGCGCTGTATTCCCGGGACGATCTTGCGAGGAGACTCCCCCATGGCCAGCCTGTTGAAGCGCCTCGTGACCTGGTGGGACGGCCAGAGCGTGGGCACGCAGCTCTTCACGAAGCGGTTCGGCAACGAGGTCGGGCGCGACGAGGCGGGCAACATCTACTACCGCAACGCCGACGACACGCGCCGCTGGGTGATCTACGAGGGCCAGAACGACGGCACCCGGGTCGGCCCGGAGTGGTACGGCTGGCTGCACCACACCTTCCCGAAGCCCCCCACTGAGGATCCGATCGCCCGCAAGTCGTGGGAGAAGCCCCACAAGGAGAACCTGACGGGCACCGAGGCCGCGTTCTACCGCCCCGGCTCGCTGCGCCGCGCCGACGTGCGCCCGCAGGAGGACTACGAGGCCTGGACCCCGGAATGAGGGGCGCGGCGCTCCTCGGCGCGCTGGTCGCGGCGCTGGCCTGCCCCGTGCCCGCCGCCGCCCAGGAGGGCACGGCGGTGCAGACCGGGCAGGGCCGCGGCGCGGTGCTGCGCACGCTCGACCGGGTGTCGGGCGACGTGATCGACGTGGAGATGGCGCTAGGCCAGACCATGGCCTACGGCCCCCTGCAGGTGACGCTGCACGAGTGCCGGTATCCGTCCTCGAACCCCTCGGGCGACGCCTTCGCGCTCCTGCAGGTCGTGGACGCGGGCTCCGTGGAGGAGCTGTTCGCGGGCTGGATGGTGGCCTCGGCCCCGGCGCTCAGCGCGCTCGACCACCGGCGCTACGACGTGTGGGTCCTGAGCTGCCTGCAGCCCTGAGCTAGTCCGCCGCGCCGCCGCGCAGGGCGCGCACCTCGTCCGCGTGCGGCACGGGGCCGAGCCGCGCGGACGGGCCGTCGAGGGCGGCGCGCAGGCGGCGGTGATACTCGGCCCGCGCGATCTCCACGCCGCCGAGCGAGGCGAGGTGGTCGGTCAGGAACTGGGTGTCGAACAGCGCGAAGCCGTCGCGGCGCAGCATCGCCACCGCGTAGGCCAGCGCCACCTTCGAGGCGTCGCGGGCGCGGCTGAACATCGACTCGCCGAAGAAAGCCCGGCCCATCGTCACGCCGTAGACGCCGCCCACCAGGGCGCCGCCCTCGCGCACCTCGACGGAGTGGGCGAGGCCGCGGGCGTGGAGCTGCCGGTAGAGCCGGGCGATGGTGGGGTTGATCCAGGTCTCGGCGCGGTCGGCGCAGCCGTCGAGCACGGCGTCGAAGGATTCGTCGAGCGTGACGTCAAAGCGGCCCCGGCGGATCGTGCGCTCCAGGCTGCGCGACAGGCGGAAGCCGTCCAGGGGGAGCACGCCGCGGTGGCGCGGGTCGACCCAGAACACCTCCGGGTCGTCCTGGGTCTCGGCCATCGGGAAGACCCCCGAGGCGTAGGCCATCAGGAGCAGCTCGGCCGTGATCTCGGGCGTGTCGCGCGGCATGGGGCCATACCTAGGGAGCGGGGCCGGGCCGTGGAAGCCCGTCAGCAGTTCTTGGCGGCGCGGACGGCCTCGGCGGCGGCGAGCTGCACGTTGCCTTCCACGGCGGAGGCGGCGGCGAGCTCGCCCCCGAGGATGCGCGCGAGGCTGCCGCCGACGCCGGGCACGAGGGTGGCGCCGGCGGTGGCGATGCGGCCCCCCGTGGTGCGGCGCGGGGTCTGGGCCCGGATCGCCGCGACGCTGGCGGCGAGCGAGCGGCAGTCGAGGCGGGCGAAGCGGTCCACCTGCGCGTCGAAGGTCGCCGCGTCGCGCTCGTTCTCGAAGAGCACGGCGCCGCGCGGCACGCCGAGCGCCTCGCCGGCGGTGGGGCCGCTGCGCTCGGGCGGCGGCGCGGCCACGCAGGCGGCGAGCGCGAGGGGGAGAACGAGGACGCGGATCACAGGTTGGTCTCCAGCCACTTCTCGAGCCAGTGGATGGTGTAGTCGCCGCGCTGGATGTCGGGCTCCTCCATCAGGGCGCGGAACAGGGGGATCGTGGTGTCGATGCCGTCGACGATCAGTTCGCCCAGCGAGCGGCGCAGGCGGGCGAGCGCTTCGGGGCGGTCGCGGCCCTGCACGATCAGCTTGCCGATCAGCGAGTCGTAGTAGGGCGGGATGCGGTAGCCGTCGTAGAGCGCCGAATCCATCCGCACGCCGAGGCCGCCGGGGGCGTGGTACTGGGTGATGCGCCCGGGCGAGGGCGAGAAGCTGGGCAGCTTCTCGGCGTTGATGCGCACCTCGATGGCGTGGCCGAGAACCTGCAGATCCTCCTGGCGGAACGACATCTCCTCGCCGGCGGCGACGCGGATCTGCTCGCGCACGAGGTCGACGCCGAAGATCGCCTCGGTCACGGGGTGCTCGACCTGGAGGCGGGTGTTCATCTCGATGAAGTAGAACTCGCCGTCCTCCCACAAGAACTCGATGGTTCCGGCGCCGGAGTAGCCGATGCGGGCCACGGCCTCGGCGCAGGTGCGGCCGATCTCGGCGCGCATCTCGGGGGTGATGGTGGGGCCGGGTGCCTCCTCGAGCACCTTCTGGTGGCGGCGCTGGAGCGAGCAGTCGCGCTCGCCGAGGTGGACGGCGCGGCCCCGGCCGTCGCCGAAGACCTGCACCTCGATGTGGCGGGGGCGGCCGAGGTACTTCTCGATGTAGACCTCGTCGTTGCCGAAGGCGCCCTTGGCCTCGGAGCGGGCGGTGCGGAAGGCGGTCTCCAGGTCGGCCGCGGTCTTGGCGAGCTTCATGCCGCGCCCGCCGCCGCCGGCGGTGGCCTTGACGATCACCGGATAGCCCATGTCGTCGGCCACGGCGCGGGCCGCGGCCAGGTCGGGCACGCCGCCGTCGGAGCCGGGGACCACGGGCACGCCCAGCTTCTTCATCGTTTCCTTGGCGGTGATCTTGTCGCCCATGATGCGGATATGCTCCGCGGTGGGGCCGATGAAGGTGAGGCCGTGATCCTCGACAACCTGCACGAAGGCGGCGTTCTCGGAGAGGAAGCCGTAGCCGGGGTGGATCGCCTCGGCGCCCGAAATCTCGCAGGCGGAGATGATGGCGGGGAAGCTGAGGTAGCTCTGGGCCGAGGAGGGCGGGCCGATGCAGATGGACTCGTCGGCCATGCGCACGTGCATGGCGTCGGCGTCGGCGGTGGAGTGGACGGCCACGGTGGCGACGCCCATCTCGCGCGCGGCGCGCACGACCCGGAGCGCGATCTCGCCCCGGTTCGCGATCAGGATCTTGTTGAACATCGGAATGCCCCTCAGGCGAGGATGACGAGGGGGGCGCCGAACTCGACCGGCGCGCCGTCCTCGACCAGGACCCGCTTCACGGTGCCCGCGCGGGGGGCGGGGATCTGGTTCATGGTCTTCATGGCCTCGACGATCAGGATCGTCTGGCCCTCGGAGACCTTGTCACCGACCTGCACGAAGGGATCGGCGCCGGGCTCGGACGACAGGTACACGGTGCCGACCATGGGCGAGGTCACGGCGCCGGGGTCCTGGGCGGGGTCCTCGGGCGCGGCGGGGGCGGCCGCAGGGGCGGGCGCGGCGGCCTGGGGCACCGCGGGAGCGGCGGGCGGCGCGGCGGCGGGCGCGGGGGCGGCCACGGTCTGGCGCGAGACGCGGACGTTCAGGCTGTCGTCCTCGCCATACTCGCGCATGACCTCCAGCTCGGTGAGGTCGTTGTCGCGCAGGAGTTCGGCCAGGGCCTTGATGAAGGCGACGTCGGATTCGTGGCTCTGGCTCATGCGCGTCCTCGCTCGTTGGCTTTTCCGGCACCTATCGCATGGGCCGGGCCAAGTGAAGCGGGACGCGGGCGGGCGAGGGTGCCTTCAGGCGCGGCTGTCGTAGTCCGGCCGGGCCTCCGTTCCGGCGGCCCGCACGCGGGCGGCGTCGCCGGCGATCGAGGGCGCGTTCTCGGGGGCGGGCACGATGGCGGCCATGCGCGCGGCGTTGCCCTCGCGCTCCGCGGCGGTCTCCTCGGAGACGCGCTCGCGGGCCGGATCCTCGCGCGGCGCGGCGGCGGTGCCCTCCTCGCGGCGGGCCTTGGCCTCGGCCGCGGACATGGCCTCGGCCACGGTCTCGGCGTCTACGCCCGGCAGCGCGATGTAGGGGGTGGGCGGTGCGTTCTCGGGGGTGGCGGGCCGTGCGGACGCAGCGGTGCGTGCCTCGTCGCGCGGGGCGTCGCCGTCCGAGCCGCCGCCGCCCATGTCGGTGCCGTCCGCGCCGGCGCCGAAGGGCGCGGCGGCGGCGACGACGGGCGCGATGCCCGGGGCGTCGGTGGAGACTGGCGCGACGGGAGCCGGCGGGGGGGTGAGCTGCTGCTGACCGGGGAAACCGGTCACCGTGGCGACGAATGACATGGCGATGGTCCTTTTCCGCTCCGGAGCGACACCCCCGCGGCACGTCGCAGGGCCGGCTCCGTGGTCCATCCTGCCGCCGCGGGCGCCGCCGCCGCGAGATGATTCCGTGCGCCTTGGTGAACGCCCGCGCGGCACGGGGTGCCGAAACGCCAAGGGGGCCGCGCGATGCGCGGCCCCCGGACGTTAACCCCGCGGGGCGTTTCCTATCGGTTGCGGCGGTTCGCGATCAGGTCGTCCACCACCTGCGGCTCCGCGAGGGTGGAGGTGTCCCCGAGGCTCCCGTGGTCGTTCTCGGCGATCTTGCGCAGGATGCGGCGCATGATCTTGCCCGAGCGCGTCTTGGGCAGGCCCGGCGCCCACTGGATCTCGTCGGGCTTGGCGATCGGGCCGATCTCCTTGCGCACCCAGTCCGACAGTTCCTTGCGGAGCTCCTCGGACGGCTCCGCGCCGCCCATGAGGGTGACGTAGGCGTAGATGCCCTGGCCCTTGATCTGGTGGGGGTAGCCGACCACGGCGGCCTCGGCGACCTTGGGGTGGGCGACGAGGGCGGACTCGACCTCCGCGGTGCCCATGCGGTGACCCGAGACGTTGATCACGTCGTCCACGCGGCCCGTGATCCAGTAGTAGCCGTCCGCGTCCCGCCGGCAGCCGTCGCCGGTGAAGTAGTAGCCCGGGTAGTCCGAGAAGTAGGTCTTCACGAAGCGCTCGTGGTCGCCCCAGACGGTGCGCATCTGGCCGGGCCAAGAGTCCGCGATGCACAGCACGCCCTCGGCCTCGGTCGTCTCGATCGGCTCGCCGGACTGCGGCTCCAGGATCACGGGCTGGACGCCGAAGAAGGGCAGGGTGGCCGAGCCGGGCTTGGTGGGCGTGGCGCCCGGCAGGGGGGTGATGAGGTGGCCGCCGGTCTCGGTCTGCCACCAGGTGTCGACGATGGGGCAGCGCCCGCCGCCGACGACGGTGTCGTACCAGTTCCACGCCTCGGGGTTGATGGGCTCGCCCACCGTGCCGAGGATGCGCAGGGACGACAGGTCGTGACCCTTCACGAAGTCGTCGCCCTTGCCCATCAGCGCGCGGATCGCGGTGGGGGCGGTGTAGAACTGCGTCACCCTGTGCTTGGCGCAGACCTCCCAGAAGCGGCCCGCGTCGGGGTAGGTTGGCACGCCCTCGAACATCACCGTGGTCGCGCCGTTCGCGAGGGGGCCGTAGACGATGTAGCTGTGACCCGTGACCCAGCCCACGTCCGCGGTGCACCAGAACACGTCGCCGTCGTGGTAGTCGAAGGTGTACTGGTGGGTCATCGCCGCATAGGCGAGGTAGCCGCCCGTGGTGTGCACCACGCCCTTGGGCTGGCCCGTGGAGCCGGAGGTGTAGAGGATGAAGAGCGGGTCCTCGGCGCCCATCTCCTCGGGCGGGCAGTCGGCCTCGACCTCCGCTTCCAGCTCGTGGAGCCAGAAGTCGCGGCCCTCCGTCATCGGGAGCTCGCCGCCCGTCCGCTTGACGACCAGCATCTTCGGGCCGTCGCCGCACTTCTCGAACGCCTTGTCGGCGTTGGTCTTGAGGGGCGTGGCGCGCCCGCCGCGGGGCGCCTCGTCCGCTGTCACCACGACCTTGGCGTCGCAGCCCGTGACGCGCGCGGCCAGGGCGTCCGAGGAGAAGCCGCCGAACACCACCGAGTGGATCGCGCCGATGCGCGCGCAGGCGAGCATGGCGTAGGCGGCCTGGGGGATCATCGGCATGTAGAGGATCACCCGGTCGCCGCGCCCGACGCCCATGCCCTTCAGCACGTTGGCGAACTTCGAGACGTGCGCGTGGAGCTGGCGGTAGGTGATGTGCTGGGCCCCGCCGCCCTCGACCACGGTGGGGTCGTCCGGCTCCCAGATGATCGCGGTCTGGTCGCCGCGGGTCTCGAGGTGGCGGTCGATGCAGTTGGCGGCGACGTTGAGGGTGCCGTCCTCGAACCACTTGATGGAGACGTCGCCGGGGCCGAACGAGGTGTTCTTGACCGTCTCGTAGGGCTTGATCCAATCGAGGCGGCGCCCCTCCTCGCGCCAGAAGCCCACGGGGTCGTCCACGGAGGCGGCGTACATGCGGTCGTAGGTGGCGCGGTCGCAGTGGGTGCGGGCGGCGACCGCTTCGGGGGGCTGGTGCATCGTGTCGGGCATGGGTCTCTCCGTTCGGGCCGCGGCGGCGCGGCGCGGCGCGCGGGGGCCCGTTGCTTGATCGCGTCGCGCGGGCGGCCAATGCCGCCCGGCGCGGCTCAGATGGCGAGGTACTCGGCGCGCAGCTCGGCGTTGCCCAGCACCTCGGCGGCGGTGCCGTCGAAGACCACGCCCCCGGTGTCGAGGATCACGGCGCGGTCCGACAACTTCAGCGCGCGCACGGCGTTCTGCTCCACCAGCACGGTGGTGATGCCCGACGCCTTGATCTCGAGCAGGGCCTCCTCGATCTTGTCGACGATCACGGGGGCGAGGCCCTCGTAGGGCTCGTCGAGCAGCAGCACCTTGATGTCGCGGGCGAGCGCGCGGGCGATGGCGAGCATCTGCTGCTCGCCGCCCGAGAGGGTCACGCCCTCCTGCTTGCGGCGCTCGCCGAGGCGCGGGAACAGGTCGTAGAGGCGGTCGAGGCCCCAGCCGATGGGGGGCGCGATCTGCGCGAGCTTGAGGTTCTCCTCGACCGTCAGGCCGGGGATGATGCGCCGGTCCTCGGGGACGAGGCCGAGGCCGGCGGCGGAGGCCTCGTGGGCCTTCATGGTGTGCAGCGGCTGGTGGTCGAGCCAGATCTCGCCGCGCTGGAGCTCGGGCGTGCCGACGCGGGCGCAGGTGCGCAAGGTGGAGGTCTTGCCGGCGCCGTTGCGGCCGAGGAGGGCGAGGATCTCGCCCTCGCGGACGTCGAAGGAGACGCCCTGCACGATGTAGCTCTCGCCGTAGTAGGCGTGGATGTCGTGCACCGAGAAGTAGGCGTGGCCGGGGCGCGTGGCGGCGGCCTCGGCGGTGAAGTCGGGCTTGATGGTCATGCTCAGTGTCCGCTCTGCTCGCCGAGATACGCTTCGCGCACCTTGGGGTGGCCCTTGATGTTCTCGGGGGTGTCCTCGACCAGGGGGGTGCCCTGGGCGAGCACGGTGATGCGGTCGGCGAGCGAGAACACGACGTGCATGTCGTGCTCGATGATCGCCACGGTGATGGGCCGCTCGGACACGATCTGCCGCAGCAGGTCGATCGTGTTGTTGGTGTCGGCGCGGGCCATGCCGGCGGTGGGCTCGTCAAGGAGCAGCAGGCGCGGCTCCTGGGCGAGGCACATGCCGATCTCGAGGCGGCGCTTGTCGCCGCGGCTCATGGCAGCGGCGTGCATGTCGCGCTTGTCGATCATGCGCATGTCCTCGAGCATGTGCTCGGCCTTCCCGACGATCTCGCGGTCCGAGAACATGCGCCCGTAGGCGTTGAGCGAGAACGCCCCGTCGCGCGCGGCGAAGCAGGGGATCATCATGTTCTCCATGACCGAGAGGTCGCCGAAGATCTCGGGCGTCTGGAACACCCGGGAGATGCCCATCTGGTTGATCTCGTGGGGCTTGCGACCCAGCACCGACTGCCCCTCGAAGGAGACCGAGCCGGTGTCGGGGATGAGCTTGCCCACGAGGCAGTTGAGCAGGGTCGACTTGCCGGCGCCGTTGGGGCCGATGATCGCGTGGACCGTTCGCTCCTGCACCGTGAGGTTGACGTCCGACAGGGCCTTGAGGCCGCCGAAGGTCTTGGAGACGTCGCGGACTTCGAGGGTGCTCATGGCTTATTCCTCCGCCTGGGCGCGCTTCACGGCCGCCGTGTGCTCGACGTCGCCGGCCTTGCGGTCGCGCCGGAACACGGTGGCGATCTTGCTCCCGCCCTGGATGAGGCCGCCGGGCAGGAAGATGACGACCAGCATAAAGAGCAGGCCGAGGGTGAGGTGCCAGCCCTTGCCCACGAAGGGGTGGACGATGGCCACCATGGCGTCCTCCATGCCCTCGGGCATGAAGGCGAACCACTGGTGCAGCACGCCGTCGTTGATCTTCGAGAAGATGTTCTCGAAGTACTTGATGAAGCCCGCGCCGAGCACCGGGCCGATCAGGGTGCCGGCGCCGCCGAGGATGGTCATCAGCACCACCTCGCCGGAGGCGGTCCACTGCATCCGCTCGGCGCCCGCGAGGGGATCCATCGCCGACAGGAGGCCGCCGGCGAGGCCCGCGTACATGCCCGAGATCACGAAGCAGGCGAGCATGTAGGGCTTGGGGTTCAGGCCGGTGTAGTTCAGGCGCTGCTGGTTCGACTTCACGGCCCGCAGCATCAGGCCGAAGGGCGAGCGGAACAGGCGGATGGCGAGGTAGAAGCACGCCATCATGATCACCGCGCAGAGGTAGTAGCCCGCGTTGAAGTCGAAGCTCCAGGCGCCGAGCCGCAGGGTCTCGGTCTCGCGCATGGCGAGGCCGAAGATGTGCGGCACGCTGGGCGTGGTGGCGGCGTCGTGGAAGATCTGCGGGTCGGAGCGGTAGACCTGCAGGCCGGTCTCGCCGTTGGTGAGGTTGAACGAGGGGTTCGAGAGCACCGAGTAGGCCAGCGCGAAGCTCATCTGCGCGAAGGCGAGGGTGAGGATCGAGAAGTAGATGCCCGAGCGGCGCAGGCTCACGTAGCCGATCAAGAGCGCGAAGAGGCCCGAGACGACGACCGCGAGCGCGATGCCGGGCAGCACGTTGTAGCCCAGCAGCTTGAACATCCACACGGTGCTGTAGGAGCCGACGCCGAGGAAGGCGGCGTGGCCGAAGCTCAGGTAGCCGGTCAGGCCGAACAGGATGTTGAAGCCGATCGCGAAGATCCCGAAGATCACGAAGCGCTGCATCAGGTCCGGGTAGCCGGCGTTGAACTGCGCCAGCGAGCTGTCCGCCGGGAAGGGGTTGAGCAGGAACGGCGCCAGCATGGTCAGGATGGCGACGACGACCAGGAGGCCGAAGTCCCGCTTGGCGAGCCCGAGGATCAGGCCGTCGCGGGCCGGGCGCGAGGGCGCGGGGGCGACGGCGGGGGCGTGGGTGGTCTGGTCTGTCATTTAATCCTCCATCACGCCCTTGCGGCCCATGAGGCCCCGGGGACGGGTCAGCAGCACCACGATGGCGACGAGGTAGATGATGACCTGGTTGATGCCGGGAACGGCGGTCGTGGCCCAGGTCGTGGATGCGAAGCTCTCGAGGATGCCCAGGAGGAAGCCCGCCAGCACGGCGCCGGGCAGCGAGCCCATGCCGCCGACGACGACGACCACGAAGCTAAGCACCAGGAAGTCCATGCCCATGTGGTAGTTGGGCGGGTTGATCGGGGTGTACATCACGCCCGCCAGGCCCGCGACCGCGGCGGCGATGCCGAACATGATGGTGAAGCGCCGGTCGATGTCGATGCCCAGGAGGCCCACGGTCTCGCGGTCGGCCATGCCGGCGCGCACCACCATGCCGAAGGTGGTGAACTGCAGGAAGGCGAACACCGCGGCGATGATGATGGCCGAGAAGAAGAAGTACACCAGCCGCCAGATCGGGTAGATGATCGTGTTCGGCTCGAAGCCCATCACCGCGCCGAAGTCGAAGGCCCCGCGCAGCGCGTCGGGCGCGGGCGTCGGGATCGGGTTGGCGCCGAAGAAGTACTTCACGATCTCCTGGATCACGATGGCGAGGCCGAAGGTGACGAGGATCTGGTCGGCGTGGGGGCGCTTGTAGAAGTGCTTGATGAGGCCGCGCTCCATCACGAAGCCGACCAGGATCATGATCGGGATCGCGACCAGGATCGCGAGGGGCACCGCCCACTCGATGATCGAATCGCCAAGGCGCTCGCCGAAGATGTCGTAGGCGTAGGGCACGTCGACCTTCATCGGGTTTCCGAGGAAGTCGGTGCGCGTCTCGTCGACCACCTGGTGGCTGAGCGAGAGCACGCGCGAGAGCGTGACGGCGATGAAGGCGCCGATCATGAACAGCGCACCGTGGGCGAAGTTCACGACGCCGAGCGTGCCGAAGATGAGGGTCAGGCCGAGGGCGATCAGCGCGTAGGCCGAGCCCTTGTCGAGGCCGTTCAGGATCTGGAGGAGGAAGGCGTCCATCGGGGTTCCCGCGCGTCAGGGGGAAGGGAGGGGGCCGCGCCGGCGCGGCCCCCGTCGGGCGATCAGGCGCCCGGGTTGCACTCGCCGAGCTCGCCGCCGGCGAACATCGGGTGGTCGGGCTCGTAGGTGACCTGCTCGGTCGGCGTGACCTCGACGATCTCCACGAGGTCGAACTCGTTCTCCGGGTTCTCCTTGCCGCGCACCACGACCACGTCCTTGAAGCACTGGTGGTCGGCGGCGCGGTAGAGCGTCGGGCCGTTGCCGAGGCCGTCGAACTCGTAGTCCTCGAGGGCCTCGACCACGGCGCAGGGGTTGAACGAGCCGGCCCGGTTCACCGCATCCGCGTAGAGCAGCGTCTGGGCGTAGCAGGTGTGCGCCGCCTGGGAGGGCGGGAAGCCGTACTTGGTGCCGAAGGACTGCACGAAGGCGTTGGTGCCCCGGTAGCGGTCGCCCTTCTCGTTCTCGAGCTTCCAGTCCCAGTTCTGCGAGCCGGGGATGCCGGCGATGTTCTGGCCGGCGCCGCGGGCCATCAGCTCGGAGTAGAGCGGCACCACGATCTGGAAGTCCTTGCCGTTGGCCTGGGCCTGGCGCAGGCCGAACTGCACGGCGTTGGTCAGCGAGTTGACCATGTTTCCGCCGTAGTGGTTCAGCACCAGCACGTCGGCGCCGGAGTTGAGGACGGGCGCGATGTAGGACGAGAAGTCCGTAGCCGCGAGCGGGGTGAGCACGTTCTCGACCGTCTCCCAGCCCATCGCCTCGGTGGCGGCGGCGATCGATTCCTGCTGGGTCCAGCCCCAGTTGTAGTCGGCGGTCAGGTGGTAGGCCTTGCGGTCCGTGCCGTAGAGGCTCTGGAGCACCGGCGCGAGGGCGGCGGCCGACATGTAGGCGTTGAAGAAGTGGCGGAAGCCGTTGGCCTTGCGGTCCTTGCCGGTGGTGTCGTTGGAGTGCGTGAGGCCGGCCATGAAGATGACGCCGGCTTCCTGGCACAGGCCCTGCACGGCCACGGCCACGCCCGAGCTGGAGCCGCCCGAGATCATGATCGCGCCGTCCTTCTCGATCATCGAGCGGGCGGATGCGCGGGCGGCGTCGGACTTGGTCTGGGTGTCGCCGGTGACGAACTGGACCTTCTTGCCCATGATGCCGTTGCCCTCGAGCGTCTTGCTCGAGAACGTCTGCATCATGCCGCCGTCGCCCTCGCCGTTCAGGTGCTCCACGGCCAGCTCGAACGCGCGCAGCTCGTCGGCGCCCTCGTCGGCGTAGGGGCCGGTCTGGGGCACGTTGAAGCCCAGCGTGACCGTGTCGCCCTGGGGCGCGTTGGTGAAGCCGGTGTGGGCGTCGGCCCAGGCGGCGCCGGTGAAGATGGTCGGCAGGGCGAGGCCTGCGCCCGCGGCGGCGCCGGTCTTCACCACGCCGCGGCGCGTGACGTTGCTTCTGGTCATGGAGACCTCCCTATTTCTGTCTGATCCGCCGGGCCTCTCCCAAGACGCGGCGGCGATCCGCGTTGACACGGATGAGGGCGTTATGGGCCACGAGGTGAAAACCGGGCAACGGGGCCCGTGCGGGCGTTGCGTCTTTCTGTGAAGTTCGTGACACGGCGGCGCGGATCGTTGTAAAGATCGTATCGACGCGCTGCGGCATTTCCTTCGCAGGCGCGGCAACGCCTGGGGGAGGCACCGAAATCGCCAGCCGCTCCACCATTGCCGGCGCGCGCATCCGCGAGGCCCGCCTCCACCGGGGCGCGAAGCAGCGCGACGTGGCGCGTGCCGCGGGCATCTCGGCCTCCTATCTCGCGCTGATCGAGGGGGGGCGGCGGCCGGTGAACGTGGCACTGCTCGCGCGACTCGCGGAGGCGCTGGGCGTGGACCCGGCGTCGCTCGGCACGCGGGGCGACGCGGCGCTCCTGTCGACCCTCGGCGCGCTCGCAGGCGAGGGCACCGAGGACGCCGCCGAGTTCGCGCGACGGTTCCCGGGCTGGGCGCGGCTGGTGGCGACCATGAGCGCCGAGCGCGAGCGCGACCGCGACCGCATCGCCGCGCTCTCGGACCGCATGGCCCACGACCCCGCCCTGGCCGAGGCCATGCACGAGCTGCTGACCACGGTGGCGAGCGTGCGCTCCACCGCCGCGATCCTGGCCCAGACGCCGGAGCTGGAGCCGGTGTGGCGCGAGCGCTTCCACGGCAACCTCGACCAGGAGAGCCGCCGCCTCGCCTCGGGCGCCGAGGCGGTGGTCAGCTACTTCGACCGCGGCGCCGAGGAACGGGCGGGCCTGACCCCCGCCGAGATCGCCCAGTCCTTCTGCGACGCGCGCACCTGGCCGGAGCTGGAGGAGGCCGGCGAGGGGGCGGAGCCGGTAATCGCGGCGCTGGTCGCGGAGCTGCCCGAGGCGGCGCGGCCCCTCGCCGCGGCGCGGCTGCGGCGCGAGGCCGAGGACGCCCGCGTGCTGCCCCTCGCGGCGCTGGAGGGCCGGGACGCCGCCGCGATCGCCGCGCGCACCGGCGCGGACGACGCCCGCGTGCTGCGCCGCCTCGCCGCCACAGACCCCTCGCTCGGTCTCGTGGCCTGCGACGCGGCGGGCGCGCTCCTGCGCCGACGCCCCGTGCCCGGCTTCGCGCTGCCCGTGATCGGCGCGGGCTGCCCGCTCTGGCCGCTCTTCGCCGCCCCCTCGCGCCCGCTCCACCCGATCGGGGCCGTGGTCGAGACGCCCGACGGCGCGCGCTGGCGGGTGGACGCCGCCGCCGAGGTGGTGGGGCGCGGCGCGAACGGCCCGATCCTGGAGGCGACGATGCTGATCGCCCGTGCGGCGGAAGGGGCGGGTGCCGCCGCCACCGTGGGGCCGGGCTGCCGCGTCTGCCCCCGTGCCGAATGCCCCGCGCGCCGCGAGCCGCCGCTCGTGACCACCGCCGCCCGCTGACGCCCGCGCGGGCGGGGCTGGACAGGCGGCGCCGATCCCCGGACAGTGCGCGGACCCCGCATGACCGGAAGGGAGGCCGGCCATGACCGCGACCGCGCGTGCCGGCCACGTGCTCCTGATCGAGGACGAGCCCAACATCGCCACCGCGATGGCCTTCGTGCTGGGCCGCGACGGCTGGCACGTCTCGACCCACGGCGACGGACGCACCGCGGTGGAGGCGGTGGAGCGGCACCGCCCCGACGTGGTGGTGCTCGACGTGATGCTGCCGGGACGCTCGGGCTTCGAGATCCTGGCCGCCGTGCGTGCCGGTCCTTGCGCGCACGTCCCCGTGCTGATGCTGACCGCGAAGGGGCAGGCCGCCGACCGCGCCCGCGCCGAGGCCGCGGGGGCGAGCCGCTTCATGACCAAGCCCTTCTCGAACGCGGAGCTGGCGGCGGCCGTGCGCGCGCTTGCCGGCGTCGGGGACGCGGCCGCGCCATGAGCGCGCCGCCGCCCCTCGGCCTCGACGCAGGCGCCGTGCGCCGCCTGCGCGCCCGCGCCCGCACGCAGGACGCCGCGCGGATCCTGCCGGCGCTCGCCGCCGTCGTGCTGGTCTTCGCGCCCGCCGCGCTGGCCAGAGGCGGCGTGCCCGGCGGCACCGCGTCCTGGCTCGCCGCGCTGTTCGCGGCCTGGACCGTGCTGATCGCGCTCGCCGCGCTCGTGGCGTGGGGCGTCCGCCGCGGGGAGGGGCGGTGAGCCTCGACGTCCTGGCGGCGGCCTCGCTCGCCTACGTGGCCTTCCTCTTCCTCGTCGCCTTCGCCGCCGAGCGCCGGCCCCGCGCGCGCTGGCTCCACGGCGCGACCGTCTACACCCTGTCGCTGTCGATCTACTGCACCGCGTGGACGTTCTACGGCGCGGTCGGCTACGCGGCCCGCTCGGGGCTGGAGTACCTGACCATCTACCTCGGCCCGACCTTGGTGCTGGTGGGCTGGTGGTGGCTGCTGCGCAAGCTGGTCGCCATCGGCAGGGCCGAGCGCATCACCTCGATCGCCGACCTCCTGTCGTCGCGCTTCGGCAAGTCGGGCGGGCTGGCGGCCCTCGTCACGGTGCTCGCGGTGGTGGGGACCACGCCCTACATCGCGCTCCAGCTCCAGTCAGTGGTGCTGAGCTTCCGCGCCTTCGCCGGCCCCGGGGCGCCGTCGGGCGACCCGGCCTGGCTGGGGCTGGCCGTGGCGGGGGGGCTGGCCGTCTTCACCATCCTCTTCGGCACCCGCCGGCTGGACGCGGGCGAGCGCCACCACGGCATCGTCTCGGCCATCGCCGTGGAGGCGGTGGTGAAGCTCGTCGCCCTGCTCGCCGTGGGCGCCTTCGTGGTGTGGGAGCTGAACGGCGGCATCGGCCCCACCTTCGAAGCCATCGCCCACTCGCCCGTGGCCGACTGGCAGACCGGCGCGGGGCGCTGGATGGGCCTCGTGGGCGTCTCGGCGGCGGCCGTCATCTGCCTCCCGCGCATGTTCCAGGTGCTGGTGGTCGAGAACACCGACGAACGCCACCTCGCCACCGCCTCCTGGGCGTTCCCGCTCTACCTCATGGCAATGTCGCTGTTCGTGGTGCCGATCGCCGTGACCGGCCTCGCGCGGCTGCCCCTCGGCAACCCCGACCTCTTCGTTCTGACCCTTCCCATGTCCGAGGGGCGCGACGGCCTCGCCATGCTCGCCTTCCTCGGCGGCTTCTCGTCGGCCACCTCCATGGTGATCGTGGCCGCCGTGGCGCTGGCGACGATGCTGTCGAACCACGTGGTCACGCCGCTCTGGCTCGCGCGGCCGGGGCGGGGGCGGGCGACCATCTCGGGCGACGTGCGCGACGCGGTACTGCAGGCGCGGCGGCTGTCGATCGTCGCCGTGCTGGCGATGGGCTGGGCCTACTTCCGCGCCACGGGAGGCACGGCGGCGCTGGCCTCGATCGGGCTGATCTCGTTCATCGGCATGGCGCAGGTGCTGCCCGCTCTCCTGGCCGCGCTGTTCTGGGAGGGGGCCACGCGCCGGGGCGCCGCCGCCGGCATCGCCGCGGGCTTCGCGATCTGGGTCTGGACCATGCTGCTGCCGGTGTTCGACGCAGGGTGGGTCGCGGCGGTGCTCCGCGACGGACCCTTCGGCATCGGATGGCTGCGTCCCGAGGCGATGTTCGGGCTGCAGGCCGACCCGCTGGTGGCCGCCCTGTGCCTGTCGCTGGGGGCCAACGCGGCGCTGCTCTGCGCCGTGTCGCTCGTGACCGACCCGACGCCGATGGAGCGGCTGCAGACCCCGCGCTTCACGCGCGTGTTCGACCGCGCCGCCGCGCCCCGCGCGCGCCGGGGCACGGCCACCGCCGAGGAGCTGCTGATCATGGCGCAGCGCATCCTCGGCTACCGCGAGGCGCGCGCGCTCTTCGCCGCTCAAGCCGCGTTGCAGGGGCGCACCGCCGGCGACTTCCCCGAGCCCACGCCCGAGCTGCTGGACGCGCTGGAGCGGCGCCTCGCGGGCTCGGTGGGTGCGGCCACGGCCCACGCGATGGTCTCGGGGCTGGCGGGCGATGCGGCGGTTTCGGTCGAGGACCTGATCGCGGTGGCCGACGAGACGGCGCAGCTCATGGACTACTCGGCCCGGCTGGAGGCGCAGTCCGCGGAGCTGTCGCGGACCGCGCGCGAACTGCGCGCCGCCAACGCCCAGCTTACGCGCCTGTCGGTTCAGAAGGACGCCTTCCTCGGCCAGGTCAGCCACGAGCTGCGCACGCCGATGACCTCGATCCGCGCCTTCGCCGAGATCCTGCGCGCGGGCGGCCTGAGCGACGCGGACCGCGAGCGCTACGCCGCCATCGTCCACGAGGAGAGCCGCCGCCTGACGCGCCTCCTCGACGATCTGCTCGACCTCGGCGTGCTGGAGAGCGGCAAGCTGGCCCTGCGCCCCGAGGCGGTGGAGCTGGGCACGGTGATCGACCGGGCGGTGGACGCGGCGGCCTCGGCGGCGGACCGGCGACTCGCGATCCGGCGCGACCGGGCGTCCGAGGCGGTCACGGTGCGGACCGACCCCGACCGGCTGGCGCAGGTGTTCGTGAACCTCGTGGCCAACGCCGCCAAGTACTGCGACGCCGACGCGCCCGAGCTGGCGATCGAGGTCGGGCGCGCGGGCGAGGCGGTCACGGTGGACTTCGCCGACAACGGCGCGGGCATCGCCGCAGGCGACCGGGACGTGATCTTCGAGAAGTTCGCGCGCCTCGGCGATGGCGCGCGCGCCGGCGGGGCGGGGCTGGGGCTGGCGATCTGCCGCGAGGTGATGGGGCGGCTCGGCGGCACCGTGGACTACCTGCCCGGGCGGGGCGGCGCGACGTTCCGGGTGACGCTGCCGGGCGCCGGGATCGGGCTACGGGCCGCGGAATAGGGGCATCCGCGAGGGGTTTGTTAACCTCTATCGGCCATCACGACCGCGACCAGACGCAGGGATTCCATGCCCGAGAGCAGCCCTCCCACCATTCTGCAGCGCATGGCCGGCATCGCTCCCGCGGGGGATGCCGCCGCGCAGGCCGACGCGCCGCTGCCGGGGCTGGACCGCGCGCTGGCCGAGGCGATGGTGCGGGTGGCGGCCGGGGCGGGGCTGGACGCCATGGTGGAGCGGCAGTCCTGTGCGCGCGCGCCGCGCGACACGGCGCTCGCGGGGCTGCCCGGGCACGCGCTGATCCTGCCCCTGCGCGCGCCGCCGGGGGAGTGGGCGGGCGCCGTGGTGCTCGACCCCTCGCTCACGGACGCGCTTGTGGAGATCGGCACGCTCGGGCGGGCGGAGCGCACGGCGCGCAAGGCGCGGCCGCCCACGCGCATCGACGCCAGCTTCGCGCGCCCCTTCGCCGCGCAGGTGCTCGCGGGCGCCGAGGGGCGCCACGGCACCGCGCGCTATCCCGCGCCCGATCCGGGCCGCCACGTGGCCGACATGCGCGCGCTGGCGCTGGAGGTGGAGGCGCCGTCGCTCGTGGTGGCGGAGCTGGCGCTCGCGCTCGGCGCCGAGCGGGCGGGCACGCTGCGCCTTGTGCTGCCCGACCGCCCCCGCGCCGCGCTGCCCGGGCCCGCCGTGCCCGAGGGGTCAGCGAAGGCATCCCGTTCCGAACCGGAGCCGGACCGCGCGCGCGAGACGCTCCTGCGCGCGCACGTCCGGCTGGAGGCGACGCTGCCGCCCCTGTCGATCCCGCTGGCCCGACTCACCGCGCTGCGGGTGGGCGATACCGTCCCGCTGCCGCTCGGCGCGCTGGGCGGCCTGCGCCTCGCGGCGGGCCGGCTCGGCGGGGGACACGGCGGGCCGCGCGGCGAGGGAGCGCTGCGGGCGCGTCTCGGGCAGCAGGACGGCATGCGGGCGGCGAAGCTGCAGGGCGCGCGGCCCGCCGCCGCGCCCGCCGCCGAAGGGGCCGCGGCGCCCGGCGGCGCGCTGCCCGACCTCGGCGACGCCGCGGCGGCGCCGCCGGCCCGCGTCGCCCGCCCCCCGGCCACGGCCCCGCAAGCGGCCCGGCCCGAGGCCGCCGCGCCCCCCGCGGCCGGCCTGCCGGCGCTGGCCGATCTGGACGACATGGCGGACCTGTCCGACCTCAAGGCGATGTAGCCGGCGCCGCCATTGCGTCGCGCCTCGCGCCGGGGCAGCGTCGCCCGGCAAAGGGAGGGACGGGAATGCACGGTTTCGGCCAACGGCTGCGGGGCGGTGAGCGCCTCGTGGGAACCTTCGTGAAGACGCCCGACCATGTGATGGTGGAGCTGCTCGCCCTCGCCGGCCTCGACTTCGCGGTGCTCGACGCGGAGCACGCCCCCTGGGACCGCGGCGCCATCGACGCGGCCATGGCGGTCGCGCGGGCGCGCGACCTGCCGCTGTTGGTCCGCATCCCCGTGGGCTCGCCCGAGCGGGTGCTCGACGTGCTCGACATGGGCGCCACCGGCATCGTGGTGCCGCACGTGGATTCGGTGGAGAAGGCCGAGGCCGTCGCCCGCGCCGCGCGGTTCGGCCACGGCGGGCGGGGCTACGCCGGATCGACGCGGTGGGCCGGGTTCACCGGCACGCCGATGCCCGCGCTGCTGGCCCGCTCGCGCGAGGAGACCGTGGTGATCGCCCAGATCGAGGAGCCCGAGGGCGTGGAGGCCGCCGCTGCCATCGCCGCCGTGCCGGGCATCGACGCGCTGTTCACCGGGCCGGCCGACCTCTCGGTCGCCTACGGGCACGACACGCTGGCCAATCCCGACCTCGCCCGCGCGATGGAGCGTGCCGGTGCGGCCTGCCGCGACGCGGGCAAGGGGTTCGTGACCTGGGTGCCGGATGCCGCCAAGGCGCGGGAGTGGTCGGACTACGGGTTCAACGGCTGGGTCGTGGGATCCGAGCAGAGCTGGATCCTGGAGGGCGCGCGGCGCGCCGTGGCGGAGGTGCCGGGCCGCTGACGCCGCGTCGCGGCAATGCGCCTGCCGCATGGCGGGTCTTCGGCCTTGGACGTGGTTGCAGGGGGTGGCGGTCCATACCTTGGGCCTGACCGCACGGCGCGGGGTCGTTTCCGCGCCGAACTCAGGAGCTTCCGATGCAATCCAGCCACCAGCACATCGACATCGTCGCCATCGAGCGCGAGGCCCGCGCCCTGCGCGCCCGCGTGCTGCGCGACGCCTTCGCCGCCCTCTTCTCGCGCCGGCCCGCCGCCGCCGCGCCCGCGCGCACCACGCTGCGTCCGGCCTGACGCGCCTCACGGCGGCGGACGGTTCTCCCTTCCGCCGCCGCGCCGGGCGGCCTATGGCCCGCCCATGACCGAAGACCGCCCCTCCGTCCGCCTGAAGCCCCGCGCCGACGCGCGCCGCATCCGCTGGGGCCACCCCTGGGCCTTCGCCGACGACCTCGTGCTCGACCGCCGCACCCGCGCCCTCGCGCCCGGCACGGTCGCCACGCTGGAGGACGCCGAGCGCAATCCCCTCGCCACCGTCGCCGTGACCCCGGACAGCCGCATCGCCGCGCGCGTGCTGGACCGCGACCCCGCCGCCGCGGTCGACGACCGCTGGATCGCCGGGCGCATCGGCCGCGCGGTGGACTTGCGCGCGCGCCTCTACGACGCTCCCTTCCACCGCCTCGTCCACGCCGAGGGCGACGGGCTGCCCGGCCTCGTCGTCGACCGCTTCGGCGCCGCCGCCGTGGTGCAGCCCAACGCCGCCTGGGCCGATGCGCGCCTCGGCGCCATCGTGGACGCCCTGCGCAGCCTCGGGGTGGAAACGGTGGTGAAGTCCGCATCCGGCCGGGCGCGGGCCGCGGAAGGTCTGGACGACCGGTCCGAAGTGCTCTGCGGCGCGCTGGACGGCCCCGTCGCGGTCGAGATGAACGGCGCACGCTACATGGCCGACCTGCTCGGCGGGCAGAAGACCGGGCTGTTCTACGACCAGCGCCCGAACCATGCCTTCGTGGCCCGCCTCGCGCGCGGCGCCCGCGTGCTCGACGTGTTCAGCCACGTGGGCGGCTTCGCGCTGGCCGCGCTGGCGGGCGGGGCTGCGAGCGCGGTGGCCGTGGACGGCTCGCAGCCCGCGCTCGACCTCGCCGCCGCGGGCGCCGAGGCGAGCGGCCTCGCGGGGCTGGAGACCCGGCGCGGCGACGCCTTCGACGCGATGGCCGCACTGGAGGGCGAGCGCTTCGACGTGGTCGTCGCCGACCCGCCCGCCTTCGCGCCCGCGAAGCAGGCCATCGCCCAAGGCCTGCGCGCCTACGAGCGGGTCGCGAAGCTGGCCGCGGCGCTGGTGGCGGAGGGCGGCTACCTCACGCTCTGCTCTTGTTCGCACGCCGCCGACCTCGACAAGTTCCGCGCCGCCTCGATCCGGGGCATCGGGCGGGCGGGGCGCGCGGGACAGCTGATCCGCACGGGCTTCGCCGGGCCGGACCATCCGGTGCACCCGCAGCTTGCCGAGACGGGCTACCTCAAGACCCTGACCTTCCGCCTGTGAAGGTGCTGCTCGACGCCTGCGTGCTGTTCCCGACCGTGCTGCGGGAGTTGCTGCTGGGGGCGGCGTCGGAAGGCCTCTACGAGCCGCTCTGGTCGGACCGCATCCTCGAAGAATGGGCGCGCGCGACGCCGAAGCTCGGTCCGGGCGCCGAGGCGCAGGCGCGGGGCGAGATCGCGCTGCTGCGCCGCGATTGGCCGCGGGCGAGCATCCAGCCGAAGCCCGGCACCGAGGCGCGTCTCTGGCTGCCCGACCCGAACGACGTCCATGTGCTGGCTGCAGCGATCGACGGCCATGCGGACGTGCTGGTGACGTTCAACCGCCGCGACTTCCCGAAGGGCGAGGTGGCGGGCGAGGGCATCGCGCTGCGCGACCCGGACGGGTTCCTCGTGGACCTGTGGCTCCGCGCGCCCGAGGCGGTGGAGCGGGTCGCGGGCCGCGTCCACGTGCAGGCCGGGGCGATGGGACATCCGATGGAGATGCGCGCGCTGATGAAGCGCGCGCGGCTGCCGAAGCTGGGCAAGGCGCTGGCGGGGTAGGGGGGAGGGGCGCCCCGGCCTTGCGTCGGGGCCTCCGGCTGCCACTCGCGCGCAGGTTCCGACCGGAAGCGCCAACTGCTACCAGAGGCCCCGGCGCAGGGCCGGGGCGTGGCGGCAGCGGAGGTTAGGCCGCCGCGCGCGGGATCAGCCGGTCGTCCCGCGTCCGCAGCGCCTCCACCCGGTCCACCACCTCCGCCCGCACCGGCCCCGGCCGGGGTGCGTCAAGCAGCGTCTCGAACCAGTGGGCCGGCGGGTTGCGGCCGCGCGAGTTGCCGCGGAACTCCAGCCCCCGCAGCACCGCCTCGGCCTCCGGGGGCAGGCGGTCCGGGATCGGCTCGCCGGCGATGGCGCCCCAGAGCAGGGTCCAGCAGCGGCCCACCGACCACGGGTTGTAGCCGCCGCCCCCCAGCACCACGACGCGCGGCGCGAGAGGCAGGCACGCACGGACGAAATCGAGGTAAGCGCCGTTCGACAGGGCGAGACGCGACAGCGGGTCCTCCTCCAAGCAGTCCGCGCCGCACTGGAGCACCAAGGCGTCGGGGGCCATTTCTTCCAGCAGGGGCAGGACGAGGCGGTCGCGGACATGGGCGAATTCGGTGTCGTTCAGGCCGCGCGGCAGGGGCAGGTTGAAGGTCTGGCCGATGCCCCGGTCCCCCAACGCGCCGGTGAAGGGCCAGCGCCGCTCCTCATGGGTCGAGATCAGCAGCGTCTCGGGATCGCGGGCGAAGGCGTGCTCCACGCCATCCATGTGATGCGCGTCGATGTCCACGTAGGCGATGCGGCGGGCGCCCGCGCGTCGCAGGCCGAGGATCGTGAGCACGGGGTCGTTGAGGTAGCAGAACCCGTTGGCCCGGTCGGGCATGGCGTGGTGCGTGCCGCCGCCCGGATGATGCAGCACGCCGCCCCCGGCGATCAGCTCGCCCGCCAGAAGCGAGGCGCCCGCGCCGGTGGCGGGGCGGCGGTAGACCTCCGGGAACACCGGATTGGCGTGCGTCCCGAGGCCGTGGCGCGCGCGGTCCGTCTCGGTCGCCTCCTGCGTCGCCTCGACCCGCACCAGCGCGTCCACGTAGTCGGCCGTGTGCCACGCCCGCAGCGCCGCCGGCTTGGCGCGGGGCGAGAGCACGAAGCGCTCCCGCGGCAGCCAGCCGAGGGCGCGCGCGAGGTCCATCACCGTGGAGACGCGCGGCACCCGCAGCGGGTGCCACGCGCCGTAGGAGCTGCCGCGGTAGATTTCCGATCCGAGCATGCGCGGGGGTAGGGCGTGCGGCATGGGGCGAGGGTAGCGGCCCGGCCCTCCGCGGCAAGCGCGGCGGTTGCGCCGGGGGGCGGGGTGCTTACATTGCAGGGGGAAGGGAACGGGCATGATCCGATACGCGCTCCGCTGCGCCGAGGGCCACGAGTTCGAGTCGTGGTTCCAGTCGGCCGAAGGCTTCGACACGCTGGCCGCGTCGGGGCGGCTGGAGTGCGCCGTCTGCGGCGGCGGCGACGTCGCCAAGGCGCTCATGGCGCCGAAGGTCGGCGTGCCGGCGGAGGCCAGGCCCTTGCGCACGCCCCGCAACCCCCTGGAGACCGCGATCGCGAAGCTGCGCGAGAAGGTCGAGGCCACCGCCACCTATGTCGGCCCGGCCTTCGCCAAGGAGGCGCGCGCCATCCACGAGGGCGAGAGGCCCGACCGTCCGATCTGGGGCGAGGCGAACCGCGCCGAGGTGAAGTCGCTGCTGGAGGACGGGGTGACCGTCGCGCCGCTGCCCTTCGGTCCCCGCGAGAAGGCCAACTGATGCGCGCCCTCGTCACCGGCGCCTCGCGCGGGATCGGCGCGGCGCTGGTCGCGGAAGGCGAGCGCCGGGGCCACGCGGTCACCGGAACGCGCCGCGACGTGCCCGAGCCGCTCGACGTGACGGACGCGGCGGCGCAGGCGGCCCTGGCCGAACGGGTCGGCCCGCTCGACCTCGTAGTCTGCAACGCGGGCGTCTACCTCGACAAGGGCAAGGGGCTGGCCGACCTCTCGGCCGAGGACCTCGCGCGCACCTTCGCCGCCAACGTCACGGGCGTGGCGCTCACGGTGCAGGCGCAGCTCCGCAACCTTGGCGAGGGCGGGCGCATCGCGATCGTCTCCTCGGCCATGGGCAGCCAGGCGAACGCGCCCGGCGGGGCCTACGCCTACCGCGCGTCGAAGGCCGCCGCGACCAACCTCGGGCGCAACCTCGCCGCCGACCTCGCCCCGCGCGGCATCGCGGTGGGCATCTACCATCCCGGCTGGGTGCGCACCGACATGGGCGGCGACAGCGCCGCCGTGGACGCGGGCGACAGCGCGCGCGGCCTCTGGGACCGCTTCGAGGCGCTGGACATGGGCCGCACGGGCGCCTTCGAGACCTGGGATGGCCACGCCGTTCCGCTGTAGCCGCCGCCGCGCGCTGCTCGGTGCGGCCGCGCTGGTGGCCGCGCCGGCCCTCGTGCGCGCGGCGGCGCCGCTGCGGGTCTTCGCCGCCGCGTCGCTGAAGGCGCCCCTCGACGAGATCGCGCCCGAGGCGGCGCTCAGCTTCGCGGGCTCCGGCGCGGTGGCGCGGCAGGTGGCGTTCGGGGCCCCGGCGGACGTGGTGATCCTGGCGGCGTCGGACTGGATGGCGTGGCTCCATGCCCGCGGCGCCGTGGGCCCGTCGCGCGTGGTGGCGCGCAATGCGCTGGTGATGGCCGGACCGCCGGGCGCGGCGCCGCTCGCGCTGCGGCGCGACGCGGTGGTGGAGCGGCTGGGCGCGGGGCGCTTCGCGGTGGGCGATCCGATGTCGGTGCCCGCGGGCCGCTACGCGCAGCAGGCGCTGGAGACGCTGGGCCTGTGGGACGCCGTGTCCGCACGGCTCGTGCTGGCCGAGAACGTGCGCGCCGCGCTCGCCTACGTGGCGCGGGGCGACGTGGCCCTGGGCGCCGTCTACCTTTCCGACGCGCTGGGCGCGGCGGTGGCGACCGTGGCGACGTTCCCCGCCGCCTCGCACGCGCCGATCGTCTATCCCGCCGCCCTGACGCGCCGGGCCGCGCCGGGGGCCGAGGCCTTGCTGGAGCGCATCGCCGCCTCGGGCGCAGTGTTCGCCCGCCACGGCTTCGCGCCCGCGTGACCCTGCCGCCCGAAGCCTGGGAGGCGCTGCGCCTTTCGCTCCGGGTCTCGGTGGTGGCGGTGCTGGTGGCGACGCCGCTGGCGATGGCCGTGGCGCACCTCCTCGCCCGCGCCCGCTTCCCCGGCCGGGGGCTCGTGGAGGCCGCCGTCCACCTGCCGCTCGTGCTGCCCCCCGTGGTGACGGGCTACGTGCTGCTCGTGCTCTTCGCGCCCTCCGCCCCGCTCGGCGCCGCGCTCGAGGCGGCGGGGCTGCCGCTCGCCTTCCGCTGGACCGGGGCTGCGCTGGCGGCGGGGGTGATGGCGTTCCCGCTGATGGTGCGTCCCATGCGGCTGGCGCTGGAGGCGGTGGACCCGCGGCTGGAGGAGGCCGCCGCGACCCTGGGCCGCTCGCCCCTCGCCGTGTGGCGCACCGTGACGCTGCCGCTCATGGCTCCGGGGCTGCTGGCCGGCGTGACGCTGGGCTTCGCCAAGGCGATGGGCGAGTTCGGCGCCACGATCACCTTCGCCGCCTCGATCCCCGGCGAGACGCGCACGCTGCCCGCCGCGATCTATGCGTTCCTTCAGGTGCCGGACGGCGAGGGCGCGGTGCACGGACTGGTCGCCGTGGCCGTCGCGGTCTCGGTGGCCGCCCTCGTCCTGTCGGACGTGGTCGCGCGGCGCCTCGCGGCGCGGCTCCGGTGAGGCTGCGGGCGGAGCTTCGGCGCGGGGATTTCTCGCTCGACGTGGAGTTGGAGGCCGGCCCGGGCGTCACCGCGCTGTTCGGGCCGTCGGGCGCGGGCAAGACCACGGTGGCGCGGCTGGTGGCGGGGCTGGAGCCCGGCGCGCGGGTCGAGATCGGGGGCCGCGACGTGAGCGCGCTGCCGCCTCACCGCCGCGGCATCGGCTACGTGTTCCAGGAGCCGCGCCTCCTGCCGCATCTCTCGGTGCGCCAGAACCTCCTCTACGGCGCGCCGCGCGGCGCGGACCCGGTCCCCACGGCGGACATGCTGGGCATCGCCCCGCTGCTGGACCGCCGCCCCCGGGCGCTGTCGGGCGGCGAGGCGGCGCGGGTGGCGCTTGGCCGGGCCCTGCTTCGGGCGCCGCGGATGCTGATCCTCGATGAGCCGCTCGCCGCGCTGGATGCGGCCCGCCGGCTGGAGATCCTGCCGCACTTCGAGCGCCTGCGCGGTGCGGGCCTGCCGATCCTCCTGATCTCCCACGCCATCGAGGAGGTCGCGCGCCTCGCCGACACGCTGGTGCTGATGCGCGCGGGGCGGATCGAGCGGGCGGGGCCGCTGGCCGAGGTGCTGGGCGATCCGGCCTCGGCCGCGCTGATCGGCCCGGCGGCGGCGGGCGCGGTGATCGAGGGTGTGGTGGGCGCGGCGCGCCACGACCTCGCCCCGGTGGGCACGCCGGCGGGCGTGATCTGGGTGCCCGCGACGGGGCTGGCCGAGGGCGCGCGCGTGCGCCTGCGCCTGCCGGCCTCGGACATCATCGTGGCCGTGGAGCCGCCGCGCGGGCTGTCGGCGCTCAACGTGCTGCCCGCGACGATCGAGGCGATCCACGAGGGCGGTGGGCCGGGCGCGATGCTGGGGCTGCGGGCGGGCGGCGCGCGGCTTCTGGCGCGAGTCACCCAGCGGTCGGTGGAGGCGCTGGACCTCGCGCCGGGGCGGGCGGTCTGGGCGGTGGTGAAGGCGACGGGCGTGGCGCGGGCCGACGTCGGCGGCGGCTAGCGCAGGCGGCGGGCCATCGCCAGCGCGCGCCCGGCGGCGCGGGCGTTGCGCGCCGCGCGGTGACCGAAGGCGCGCCCGGCGAGGCGCCACATCAACCGACGGGACAGGGCACGGATCATGGGGCAACCTCCGGTGGACACCTTCGTCAACGCCGGACGGTGCCCGGTCGGTTCCCCCTCAGGCGTCGTCGGTGTCCTCGGCGTCGTCCGCCGCCGCCGCTCCGCCTTCCGGCATCGCCTCCAGCAGGCCGGCCGCGCGCAGCTCCGCGAGGTCGGGCAGGTCGCGGGCCGAGGCGAGGCCGAAGTGGTCGAGGAAGCCCGGCGTCACCACCAGCGTGGTCGGGCGCCCCGGCGTCTCGCGGCGGCGGCCGAGGCCGACCCAGCCCATCTCCATGAGCTGCTCGACGGTGCCGCGTGAGACCGAGACGCCGCGGATCTCCTCGATCTCGGCGCGGGTCACCGGCTGGTGGTAGGCGACGATGGCCAGCGTCTCGACGGCGGCTCGGCTGAGGCGCCGGGCCTCGACCGTCTCGCGCCGCAGGAGCCAGGCGAGGTCGGGCGCGGTGCGGAAGGCCCAGGCGTCGCCGGTGCGCCGGAGCCGGACGCCGCGCCCCTCGTAGCGCGCGGCAAGGCGGGCGACCGCCGAGGCAGCGTCGCTTCCCTCGGGCAGGCGGGCCTGCAGCTCGGCGAGGGCGAGTGGCTCGGCGGAGGCGAAGAGCATCGCCTCGACCATGCGCTCCTGCTCGGCCTCCGGGGGCACGTCGGACGGCGCGTCGGTCACGCCCGGCGCCGCAGCTCGATGGGGGCGAAGGGGCCGGGCTGGCGCAGCTCCACCGTGCCGCGGCGCGCCAGCTCCAGCGAGGCCGCGAAGTTGGCGGCGGTGGCGGAGCGGCGTCGCGAGGGAGCCGCGCGCCACCCCTCGGGCAGGAAGCGGCCGAGGTCGGTCCAGGAGGTGGCCCTGGGCACGAGGGCCTCCAGCCGCTCCAGCGCCTCCTCCATCGAGAGCACGTCGCGGCGGTCCACGGCGAGGGGGCGGAACTCGTCGCGGGTGCGCAGGCGGGCGTAGGCGCGCAGGAGGTCCACGAGCGACGCGTCGCGGCGGACGCTGCGGCGGTGCTCGACGTGCTCGGGGGCGCCGCGGGCGAACACGTCGCGGCCCAGACGGTCGCGAGCCATGAGCTTCGCGCCGGCGCGCCGCATCGCCTCCAGCCGCTCCAGCTGGAACGCGAGGCGGGCGGCCATGTCCTCGGCCGAGGGGCCGTCCTCCTCGGGGTCGGGGGGCAGGAGGAGGCGCGACTTCAGGAACGTCAGCCAAGCGGCCATGACGAGGTAGTCCGCCGCCAGTTCGATCCGCAGCGCCTGCGCCCTGCCCACGAAGTCGAGGTACTGCCGCGCGAGATCGCCCACGCTGATGCGCGCGAGGTCCACCTTCTGGGTGCGGGCGAGCGAGAGGAGGAGGTCGAGCGGCCCCTCGAAGCCGTCCACGTCCACCACGAGGCCGCCTTCGCGGGCCGCGACGGCGTCGCGCGGCGGGCCCTCGGGGAACGCGGGCGCATCGTCGGGCATGAAGGCTCCCCGCCTCAGGCGATCAGGGCGGCAAGCTCCGCACGGGCGGCGTCGATGTCAAGCGGCTCGGGCGCGGTGCGGCGGGCGAGGGCGCGCTCGGCGCGCGCCTCGGCCTCGCCGGTCAGTGCCGGGGAAACGGCGACCACGTCCTCCATGTCGGCGCGCTCGCCGTTGCAATGCAGGATGGTGTCGCAACCCGCCGCGAGTGCCGCGCGGCACCGCTCGCGCATGGTGCCGGGCATGGCGCCCATGGAGATGTCGTCGGTCATCAGCAGGCCGTCGAAGCCGATGGTCTCGCGGATCTCGCCGATCACGGCGGGCGAGATGGTGCCGGGCCGCTCCGGGTCGATGTCCCGGTACACCACGTGCGCCGTCATCCCGAGGGGCAGGTCGCGCAGGGCGCGGAACACCCCGAAGTCGTGGGCGCGCAGGGCGTCGGCGGAGGCGTCGACGCGGGGCAGGGTGAGGTGGCTGTCGGCGCTCGCGCGGCCGTGGCCGGGGATGTGCTTGACGACCGGAAGCACGCCGCCCGCGAGGCACCCCTCGGCGTTGGCGCGGGCGCGGGCGATCACCTCGGCGGCGGTGCGGCCGTAGGTGCGGTTGCGCAGGAAGCGATGGGTGCGATCGCCGGCGATGTCGGCGGTGGGGGTGCAGTTCACGTCGACGCCGCTCGCGCGCAGCTCATGGGCGATGAGGCGGGCGCGCAGCCACATGGCGCGCTCGGGGTCGGCGGCGCGGTCCATCATGTCGAGGGGCGGCAGCCAGGCGCTCCAGAACGGCGGGCCGAGGCGCTGCACGCGGCCCCCCTCCTGGTCGATCAGGATCGGCGCGTCGCGGCCCACGCTCTCGCGCAGCGAGGCGCAAAGGGCGCGCAGGGCGTCCGGGGTCTCGACGTTGCGGGCGAAGAGGATGAAGCCCCAGGGATCCGCCTCGCGAAAGAAGTCGCGCTCGCCGGGGGCGAGCGCGGGACCTTCGCAGCCGAGGATGAACGCCCCGGGCAACTAGCGGACCGTGACCGGGATGCAGGCCTGCTGCTGGGCCAGCAGCGCGGTGCACAGGCGGCGCGCCTCGGCGGCGTCGTCGAAGCCCACCACGCGCAGGCGCCAGAAGTCGCGGCCGCCCGACTGGGCCTTCTGGATCATGGGCGCGTAGTCCGCGAGGTAGTCGCCGTGGCGGCCGGTCATGCGCTCCCACTCCGAACGGGCGATGCTCTCGCTGTCGAAGGCGCCGAGCTGCACCACGCGGGTGCCGGGGGCGACCGAGGCGACGGGCTCGATGTCGCGCGTGGCGGAGGCGGAGGCCACCTGCACGCCGGGCTGCGCCGCCGGCGCGGCCACGGGATCGGCGGCGACCACCACGTCGCGCAGCGCGGCGGGGCGGGAGCGGGGACGGGCCGAGCGGACGATGCCGCGGGCCAGCACGGCGCCGGCCATCGCCACGGGGGCGGGGGCCTCCTCGGCGGCGGCGGCGGGCTCGACGGCGATGACCTCCGCCAGTGCGGTCTCGACGGCGGCGGCGGTCTCGAAGCGCATGTCCTCGATGTCGGTCGCGGCGACCTGGATGGGCGCGGCGGGGGCGGCCAGCGGCGCGCCCTTGCGGCGCAGGGGGTCGAGGTCGGTGGCGGCGACGGCGGCCACGAGAGCGGCGGCGTCCTCGGTGCGCTCGGGCGCGGGCGCGGGGGCCGGTGCGGCGGCGGCCACGGCGCGCTCCTCCAGCGAGGGGGCGTCGATGGTGACGGGCGGCGGCGCGAGCACGATCTCGCGGGGCGCGGGCGCCGCGGCGCCGCCCGAGGTGATGTCCGACAGGGCGAGGCCCTGGTAGGGCATGTTGGTGCCGCCGGGATCGGAGGGCGCCACCCGCATCGGGCCCTCCACGGCGCGGATCACGGGCACCGAGGAGACGTCGCTGAAGGTGAGGTTCACGGCCCAGACCGCCATGCCGGCGGTCAGGGCGAGGGACGTGGCCGCGCCCAACCAGTTGGCCGCGCCGAAGTGCCGTGCCGCGTCCACGAGACGCGAGGTTCCGTCGACGCCGTACTCGGCACCGAAATAATCCATGTCAGCCATTGCCTGCCCCTGCGGACCCTTCGCGTGGGCCCTGTTCTTGGTTCACTGTCCAAGAGCGGTCTGCCGTCCGCTCGCCTCACGCGCATCGCCCCTTAAGGGGTCTTGGCCTTACCGAAGTTCGGTGGCCGGCGTGACACCCAAGATACCCAAGCCGGACGAGATCGCAACCAGCGCGGCGCGCGCGATGGCCAGTTTCGCCTGAGTCCGCTTCGGGTTGCCGTCTTCGACGAAACGCAGATCCGCCTCCTCGTTGCCGCGATTCCACAGCGCATGAAGGGCCGAGGCCACGTCGTAGAGGTAGAACGCCACGCGATGGGGCTCGTGGGTCCGCGCGGCCGTCTCCACCACCCGCGGCCATTCTGCCAGCTTCGCCACCAAAGCGAGCTGCGCGGGGTGCTCGATCGTTGACAGGTCCGCATCCATGAGGTCCGAATCGCCGACCGCGATTCCCCCCGCCTCGGCCTTGCGCAGCACCGAGTGGATGCGCGCCGAGGCGTACTGCACGTACCAGACGGGGTTGTCCTTGGACTGCTCGCGCACCGCTTCGACGTCGAACTCGAGCGGCGCGTCGTTCTTGCGGGTCAGCATCACGAAGCGGGTCACGTCGGCGCCCACCAGCCCGATCACGTCGCGCAGGGTCTCGAAGGTGCCCGCGCGCTTCGACATCTTCAGCTCCTCGCCGCCCCGGAGCAGCTTCACGAGCTGGATCAGCTTCACGTCGAGCGGCACCTGCCCGTCCGAGAGCGCCGAGACGGCCGCCTTCATGCGCTTCACGTATCCGCCGTGATCGGCGCCGAACACGTCGATGAGCTGGTCGAAGCCGCGGGCGATCTTGTCGTGGTGGTAGGCGATGTCGGGCGCGAAGTAGGCCCAGGAGCCGTCGGCCTTGCGGACGGGGCGGTCGCGGTCGTCGCCGTGGGCGGTGGAGCGGAACAGCGTCTGCTCGCGCGGCTCCCAGTCGTCGGGCAGCTTGCCCTGCGGCGGCTCCGTCGTGCCCCGGTAGATCAGGCCCTTCCCGTCGAGCAGCGCGATCGCCTCCTCGATGCGGCCCGTGCCGTAGAGCGACTTCTCCGAGAAGAACACGTCCATGCGCACGCCGATCAGCGCGAGGTCCTCGCGGATCAGCGCCATCATGGCGTCGGTGGCGAAGACGCGGACCTCCTCCAGCCACTCGTCCTCGGGCCGGTCCACGTAGCGGTCGCCCACCTCGTCGCGCAGCGCCTCGCCGGTGGCGACGAGGTAGTCGCCGGGATAGGTGCCGTCGGGAAAGCTGACGGGCCGGCCGTGCGCCTCGAGGTAGCGCAGGTAGACCGACCGCGCGAGCGTGTCGACCTGGGCGCCGCCGTCGTTGATGTAGTACTCGCGCGTCACCTCGTGGCCCGCGACCTCCAGCAGCGCCGCCAGCGCGTCGCCGAACACCGCACCGCGCGCGTGGCCCATGTGGAGCGGCCCCGTGGGGTTGGTGGAGACGTACTCCACGTTCACGCGCTGGCCCGCGCCCATCGCCGAGCGCCCGTAGTCCGGGCCGGCGGCCAGGATCGCGCGCACCGCGTCGTGCCATGCGGCGGGCGCGAGGCGCAGGTTCAGGAAGCCGGGGCCGGCCACCTCGGCCGAGGCGATCCGCGGGTCGGCGGCAAGCCGGACGGCCAGCGCCTCGGCGATGTCGCGGGGCTTTGCGCGCGCGGGCTTCGCGAGGACCATCGCGGCGTTCGTGGCCATGTCGCCGTGGGCCGGGTCACGCGGCGGGTCCACCGACACCGCGCCGGTCTCCAGCCCTTCGGGCAGGGCGCCGTCCCGCACCAAGGCCTCGACGGCTTCGAGGGTGAGCGTGCGGATGTCGGCGAAGAGGTTCATGATCGGGCTCCGGAATGGCCCCCGTGCTCTAGCGCCGGGCGGCCGGGGCCTCAACCGCCGCGCCGCGGCGAGGGCCCGGGACGCGAAAGGGGGCGCCGAGGCGCCCCCTTCCTGCCGGTCCCGCGTGGGGATCAGCAGCTGTAGTACATCTTGTACTCGATCGGGTGCGGCGTGTGCTCGAAGGCGTAGACCTCCTCCCACTTCAGCTCCGCGTAGCCCTCGATCTGATCGCGGGTGAACACGTCGCCGGCCAGCAGGAACTCGTGGTCCTTCTCCAGCTCGTCGAGCGCCTCACGAAGCGACGCGCAGACCGTGGGGATGCCGGCCAGCTCCTCGGGGGGCAGGTCGTACAGATCCTTGTCGGACGGCTCGCCGGGGTGGATCTTGTTCCGGATCCCGTCGAGGCCGGCCATCAGCAGCGCGGCGAAGCACAGGTAGGGGTTGGCCGAGGGGTCCGGGAAGCGGGCCTCGACGCGCTTCGCTTTCGGCGACTCGGTCCACGGGATGCGCACGCAGCCCGAGCGGTTGCGGGCCGAGTAGGCGCGCAGCACGGGGGCCTCGAAGCCGGGAATGAGGCGCTTGTAGCTGTTGGTGGACGGATTCGTGAACGCGTTCAGCGCCTTGGCGTGCTTCAGGATGCCGCCGATGAAGTAGAGCGCCTCCATCGACAAGTCGGCGTACTGGTCGCCCGCGAAGAGCGGCTTGCCGTCCTTCCAGATCGACATGTTGACGTGCATGCCCGTGCCGTTGTCGCCCGCGATGGGCTTGGGCATGAAGGTCGCCGTCTTGCCGTAGGCGTGGGCCACGTTGTGGATCACGTACTTGTACTTCTGCAGGTTGTCGGCCTGCTCGGTCAGCTCGCCGAAGATCAGCCCCAGCTCGTGCTGGCAGGACGCCACCTCGTGGTGGTGCTTGTCGACCTTCATGCCCATGCGCTTCATGGTCGAGAGCATCTCGGAGCGCAGGTCTTGGGCGGCGTCGGTGGGGTTCACCGGAAAGTAGCCGCCCTTGATGCCGGGCCGGTGGCCCATGTTGCCCATCTCGTACTCGGTGTCCGAGTTCCAGGCGGCGTCCGCGGCATCGACCTCGAACGAGACCTTCTGCATCGTGTTCGACACGCGCACGTTGTCGAAGAGGAAGAACTCGGCCTCGGGGCCGAAGTAGGCGGTGTCGCCTATGCCCGACGCGCGCAGGTAGGCCTCGGCCTTCTCGGCGGTGGCGCGGGGGTCGCGGTCGTAGTCCTCGCCCGTGTCCGGCTCGGCCACCGAGCAGTGGATGCACAGCGTCTTCTCGGCGTAGAACGGGTCGAGATAGGCTGAGTCCGTGTCCGGGATCAGCTTCATGTCGGACTGGTCAATCGACTTCCAACCGGCGATCGACGAGCCGTCGAACATGAAGCCTTCTTCAAGGAAGTCCTCGTCGACCTGGTCGCTCATCAGCGTGACGTGCTGGAGCTTGCCGCGGGGATCGGTGAAGCGGATGTCGACGTACTCGACCTCCTCGTCGCGGATCTGCTTGAGGACGGCGTCCTTGCTCATGGAATTACCTCGCTGTGGTTGTCGTGCGGGCCCCCGGAGGGGGCGGCGTGGGGTGTTCAGATGGCGTCGTCGCCGGTCTCGCCGGTGCGGATGCGGATCGCCTGCTCCACGGAGGAGACGAAGATCTTGCCGTCGCCGATCTTGTCGGTGCGCGCGGCCGAGGCGATGGCCTCCACGGCGGCCTCGACCATGTCGGAGGTAAGCACGATCTCGACCTTCACCTTGGGCAGGAAGTCGACCACGTACTCGGCGCCGCGATAGAGCTCCGTGTGGCCCTTCTGGCGCCCGAAGCCCTTGACCTCGGTGACCGAGAGGCCCTGGATCCCGATGTCCTGGAGGGCTTCCTTCACCTCGTCCAGCTTGAACGGTTTGATGATGGCCTCGATCTTCTTCATGCGCGTCCTCCCGGGTCTCCGGGGCCTGACACCAGATCGGGCGGGACGGGTCCACCGCACCGGGGGCGGGGCGGTGGCCCGATGCGCGTTTGGGCATGGGGTGTGCCCAAAGATTGTGCATCCTGCACAATCCGTGGGCGCGACATGAAGCGGACACTGCCTACCGCCGCCGAGATGCGCGCCTGGGAGCAGGCGGCGATCGCGGGCGGCGAGTCCACGGGCGCGGCATTGATGGAGCGCGCGGGGGCAGGCGCGGTCGAGGCGATGCTCGGATGGCGCCCGGCCTGGCGCCGCGCGGGCCGGGCGCTGGTGCTCTGTGGCCCGGGCAACAACGGCGGCGACGGCTACGTGGTGGCGCGTCTCCTGCGCGTGCGGGGCTGGACGGTGGAGCTGCGCGCCGTCGGCGAGCCGGTGCGCCTGCCGCCCGACGCCGCCGCGATGCGCGCCGCGTGGATCGACGCGGGCGGGGCCGTGGCACCGATGCGCGCGGGGGCGGACGGCTTCGATGTGGCCGTGGACGCGCTGTTCGGCACCGGCTTGCGCCGCCCCCTCGCGGACGCGCTGGCCGGCGTCCTGCACGGCGTCGAGCGCGCGGGCGTACCGATCGTGGCGCTCGACGTCCCGAGCGGGCTGCAGTCCGACACCGGGCGCCCGGTCGGCTTCGCGCCCAGCGTCGCGCTCACGGTTGCCTTCGGTGCGCTCAAGCCGGGCCACGTGCTCGGCGAGGGACCGGACCGGTGCGGCGCCGTGCGAACGGTGCCCCTCGGGCTGGAGGACGAGCCGGGATCGGCGCAGCTGATCGGCCCGGGCGATGCCGCGTTCGCCGCCCGCAAGCCGATGGGCCACAAGTACGACCACGGACACGCGCTGGTGCTGGCCGGCGGCGTCGGGCGCGGCGGCGCGGCCCGCATGGCGGCGCGCGCGGCCATGCGGATCGGCGCGGGCCTGGCGACGCTCGCGCCGCCGCCCGCCGCGCTGATCGAGAACGCCGCGCGGCTCGACGCGATCATGCTGCGCCCCCTGCGCGACGCGGACGCCCTTCGCGGGACGCTGGACGACGAGCGGATCAACGCGCTCCTGCTCGGGCCGGGAATGGGGACCGGCGCCCGCGAGGCGGCGCTGGTCGAGGCGGCGCTGCGGTCGGGGCGGGCGGCGGTGCTGGACGCCGACGCGCTGACGCTGATCGCGCGCGAGGGAATGCGGGACGCGCTGCACGACGCTTGCGTGCTGACCCCCCATGCGGGCGAGTTCGCGCGCCTCTGGCAGGACCTCGCCGAGCGGATCGGCACGGTCTCCGAGATCGACGCCGCGCGCGAGGCCGCCGCCCGGGCGGGGGCGACGGTGCTGCGCAAGGGCCCCGCGACCGTGGTCGCCGCCCCGGACGGGCGCGCAGCGGTGCTGGCCTCGGTGCGCGAGGATGCGGTGCCGTGGCTCGCCACGGCGGGCGCGGGGGACGTGCTAGCGGGGCTGATCGCGGGATTGCTGGCCCGGGGCGCGCCGCCGTTCGAGGCTGCGGGCGCGGCGGCCTGGATCCACGCCGAGGCCGCCCGCCGCTTCGGCCCGGGCCTCATGGCCGAGGATCTGCCCGACGCCGTGCCGGGGGTGCTGCGGACGCTGGCGAGCTGAACAGGCCGCCAGGGTCGCCGCGCCTGCTACCGCCCGGGCGCGGACACTGCGTCCGGCGCGGCGGAGACCAGCTCCAACCCCTCGCCCATCAGCACCAGCCCCACGTCGAGCACCACCGCGAAGGCCGCCGCGCCGTCCCCCGGCGCGAGGCGGATCACGCGACCGTCCACCAGCCGGGCGGCGGCGACGCGCGCCTCGGCGGTGCCGAACAGCGCGCGGGCGCGCCAGTCGCGCAGCACGACGGGCTGGGAGGGCAGGAGGTCGACGTCCCGCTCGGGGCGGCCGCGTCCGAGCGCGCCGGCGGGGATGCGCACCACCGCCGCGCCGGGCGCGAGCCGGACGCGGTGCACCGCGCGCACGACGGCCATGCCGCGGCAGCGAGTGACGACCCGGTCGCCGGGACGCAGCGCCTCCACGGAGCACTCCCCGGCGGCGGCGAGGATGCGGGTGCCCCCGAGGAGGGCGGGTCCGGGGCGGCGCAGAGGGGCCGCGGAAGCACGGGGCGCCGCCGCGCGTTCGTCCGCCTGTCGTGCCATGCGCCTGCTCCCCTCGGTCGCGGCGGGCATGCGGCCCGCCCGTCGCGCCCATCTAGGCCCCGAAGTGTTGCGGAACCCTGAACGCGGAGCGCCCGCCCCGCGACGTGCGGAGCGGGCGCCCGAAAACCGCCGGCGGAGGGGGGTCAGGCGGCGGAGATCTCGATCACGCCGTCCTCGGTGCGGCCCGTGGGCGTCTCGAGGCCGTTGGCGTAGACGGTGAGGGGGGTGCCGAAGTCGAGGCGCACGAACTCGGCCTCGCCGAAGCAGGCGATCTGGCGGCCGTCGGCGAGACGGGCGGCGGGGACCAGCGCGGCTTCGGCCTCGAACAGGGCTTCGGCGCGCCAGTCGCGCAGGGTGACGTGCTGGTCGGCGGCGACCGTGGTGTCGCGCTCGGGGCGGCCCAAGCCGAGGCTGTCGGTGCGGACCGTGACGGCGGGGCTGGTGACGTGCTCGACCGCGCGCAGGACCGACATGCCACGCTCGCGGGTGATGACCCGGTCGCCGGCGACCAGCGCCTCGACCGGAACCTCGCCGCGGGCGGTGAGGATCACGGTGCCGCGGGCGATGCCGCCCTTCACGCCGATCCCGGCCTCCGCGCCGGCGGGCACGGTGTCGTGGCGCTCGATGAGGTCGGCGGCGTTGATGCGAAGCTGCATGGTCATGGTCTGTGCTCCCCCGAGCGATGAGTGCTGTTAGGCGGATGAGACAGGGATGCAGGCGAACTTGGGCGCGATTGGGGCGGGGGTCGGGACTCTTCGGGGCCGGGGCGGAGTTCCTTCGGGGCCTTCCGGGCGGCGCAGGCGGCTGCTAAGGCGTCCCGCGTGCGGGTGTGGCGGAACTGGTAGACGCACCAGATTTAGGTTCTGGCGCCGCGAGGCGTGGGGGTTCGAGTCCCTTCACCCGCACCACTCCCCGCCCCGCGTGGCACGGGCGGGGCGGGGAGCGGGCGCCCCCGGGGCGTTCGCGCTCGCACCCGCCGGCCCGCGCGGCTAGATGCCCGGGATGACCACGCTCCAGATCGCCCTCGGGGCCCTCGCCCTCTCGACCCTCCTCGCGCTCCTGTTCGTGCGGGCCGCGCCGCTCGATCCCGCGCTGTGGCATGCGGATCCGTTCGCGCCGGCCCGCAGCGGGCGCCCCAACGACGCGCTGGCGGGTCCGGGCGGCGAGCGGCCCGCGCTTCGCGTCGCCCTGCCGCCCGCCGAGGCGCTCGCCCGCCTCGACGCCGCCGCGACCGCCGAGCCACGCACCGTGCGCCTCGCCGGCGCGCCCGACGAGGGCCGCGTCACCTACGTCCAGCGCTCCAGCCTCGTCGGCTATCCTGACGTGGTGTCGGTGGCCGCCCGCCCGGACGGCGCGGGCGCCGAGCTGGCGATCTGGAGCCGCTCGCGCTTCGGCTACGCGGACATGGGGGTGAACGCGGCCCGGATGGATCGGTGGCTGGGTGTGTTCGAGGGAGAGTAGGCGGGGAGGCGCTTCGTCAGAGGAGCCGACGGGCGCCGCCTGCCGCGGCTTGGCCTCGGCGTTCGCGGCTGGATCGGTCCACCGGACCGATCCCGGGACGCCGCTCACCCGGACACGCACCCGTGCTCGGTGTCGCGCCAGATGGGGACGTTGAGGCTCATGTCGCACAGGGCGAGGAAGCTGCGGTCGCCGACGGTGAGGCAGGCCGTCTCGCCCATCTCCACGCGCTCCCCCGCGGAGTCGGTGCAGTAGCAGTCCACGCCCGTGGCCGCCGGGACGACGCCGTCCGCGGCCGCGGGCAGGGCGCCGAGCAGGACGATGAGTGCCGCGCTTCGCATGGCGCATCCTAGCACGTTCCCCGCAACCGGGCGAGCGCGCCCTTGACCGGACGCCCGCCGGACGCCAAGGCCCGCCCATGATCCCCGAGGACCGCCTGCACCAGATCGTCGCCCGCTTCGAGTATCTCGAGGCGCGCATGCAGTCCGTGATGGACCCCGGCGAGATCGCCGCCGTCACCCGCGAGTATGCCGAGATCAAGCCCGTGGCCGAGGAGGCGATTGCCTGGCAGGCGCTGCAGGGCGAGATCGCCGACGCCCGCGCCATGCTGGCCGACCCCGAGATGCGCGAGCTGGCCGAGGCCGAGCTGCCCGCGCTCGAGGACCGCGCCGTGGCCGCCGCCGATTCCCTGCGCCTGTCGCTCCTGCCGCGCGACGCCGCCGACGCCCGGCCCGCCATCCTCGAGATCCGTCCCGGAACGGGCGGCGAGGAGGCGGCGCTCTTCGCGGGCGACCTGGAGTCCATGTACCGCCGCTACGCCGAGGCGCGCGGCTGGAGCGTGGACGTGGTGGAGCGGCAGGAGTCCGACCTCGGCGGCGTGCGCGAACTGGTGGCGCGGATCGAGGGCGAGAACGTGTTCGCGCGCCTCAAGTTCGAGAGCGGCGTGCACCGCGTCCAGCGCGTGCCCGCCACCGAGAGCGGGGGCCGCATCCACACCTCGGCCGCCACCGTCGCCGTGCTGCCCGAGGCCGAGGCGGTCGAGATCGACGTGCCCGCCGCCGACATCCGCATCGACACCATGCGCGCCTCCGGGGCGGGCGGGCAGCACGTCAACACCACCGACTCGGCCGTCCGCATCACCCACCTGCCCACGGGCATCGTCGTGACGTCCTCCGAGAAGTCGCAGCACCGCAACCGCGAGATCGCCATGAACGTCCTGCGCGCGCGCCTCTTCGAGGCCCAGCGCGCCGCCGCCGACGCCGAGCGCTCCGCCGACCGGCGCGCGCAAGTAGGCAGTGGCGACCGCTCCGAGCGCATCCGGACCTACAACTTCCCGCAAGGGCGGATGACCGACCACCGGATCAACCTCACCCTCTACCGACTCGACGCGGTGATGGGGGGCGATCTCGACGAGGTGATCGACGCGCTGACGGCCGACGCCCAGGCCCGGCAGCTGGCCGAGATGGAGGGGTGACGGCGCGCGACGCGCTGGCCCGGGCGCGCGTCCGGCTGGCCGCGGCCGGCGTGCCCGACCCGTTCACCGACGCCCGGCGCCTCCTCCAGCACCACGCCGGCACCCTCTTCGACGTCGATCCCGTGCCCGACCCCGAGGGCTTCGAGGCGCTCGTCGCGCGCCGCGCGGCGCGCGAGCCCGTCAGCCACATCCTCGGCCGCCGCGACTTCTGGCGCCACGCGTTCCGCGTTACGGCCGACGTGCTCGATCCGCGCCCCGAGACCGAGCGGCTGGTCGAGGCGGCGCTCGAGCGGCCCTTCCGCCGCGTCCTCGACCTCGGGACCGGCTCGGGCTGCATCCTCCTGTCGCTGCTGGCCGAGCGCACTGACGCCACCGGCCTCGGCACCGACGTCTCCGACGCCGCGCTCGCCGTCGCGCGAGGCAACGCGGACGCGCTGGGCCTGCGCGCGCGCGCCGAATTCGCGCGTGCCGACTGGCTGGACGGCATCGACGGCGCGTTCGACCTCGTGGTGTCGAATCCCCCTTACGTCGCCGAAGCCGAGATGGCCGCGCTTGCTCCGGAACTCGGCTTCGAGCCGCGCGGCGCGCTGACGCCGGGGGGCGACGGACTGGGGGCCTACCGCCGGATCGCCGCCGAAGCGCCCGCGCGCATGACCCCCGGCGCCCGGCTCCTCCTGGAGATTGGGCCGACGCAGGCCGCGGCGGTGTCGGAGCTGCTCGCGGCGGCAGGATTCGCACGCATCGCGGTGCTGGACGACCTGGACGGGCGAAACCGCGTGGTTCGGGGCGAAAAACCGCCCGCTGCACGGGATTCCGGCTTGTAACGCGCGCGGGCGCGGACCATAACCGCGCCACGGACCGGATGTGGCCCGCGCGACCGCGCGATGCTCCCGGTGCCGCCGTCCAGTGACACCGGGACCCCCGACGACCCGCCGCAAGGGCAGGGCAGGGTCCAAGGCAAAGCCTGCGAAAGCACCGTATGAGAAGCTCCAAGTCCCGCTCGCGGAACAAGAACCGCAACCGGCCGTCCGGCGGCAACATCATCAACCGCGTGTTCGACAGCTCGGGTCCCGAGGGCAAGGTTCGCGGCACCCCGCAGCAGGTGATCGAGAAGTACAACCAGCTCGCCCGCGACGCGCAGCTTTCCGGCGACCGCGTCGCCGTCGAGAACTTCCAGCAGCACGCCGAGCACTACACCCGCATGCTCGCCGCGGCCCAGCGCGAGATGGACGCCCGGCAGGGCGGCGGCGGTCAGGGGGGCGGCCAGGGGGGCAACCAGCAAGGTGGCGGCCAGGGCGGCAACCAGCAGGGCGGCCAGGGTGGTCACGGGGGCGGTGGCAACCAGGGCGGCGGCGGGCAGGACCGCTCGTCCAACGGCGGCGGCCAGCAGCACCACGGCGGGCAGGACAACCGGAACCAGCCCCCGCAGGGCGGCCAGGGCGGCGGCCAGCAGAACGACGGCGACGCGCAGGGTGACTCGGGGCGCCGGCGCGGTCGCGATCGCGCCCAGCCCGATGCGGGCGGCGAGGCGATCGAGGCCGACGGCGACTCCGGCCTCGTGGAGACCCCCGAGGCCCGCGCCGGCGGCCAGCCCGAGACCGCCGACGGCGAGGACGGCGCGCCGAAGCCCCGTCGCCGCACCCGCCGCAAGGCCCCCAAGCCTGATGGCACCGCCCCCGAATCCAGCCCCGCCGAAGAGGCCTGATCCGCTAGCCCGCCACCACGCGGGCCAGCGCGCACCAGCCCTCCAGCGGCACCACCTCGGCCCGGTCCGTGGGCGCGAGGCCCGCGGCGCGCAGGGCATCCTCTACGTCCGGCACCGCGCCCCGCAACGAGGCCCGCAGCATCTTGCGTCGCTGCCCGAACCCCGCCGCCACCAGCCGCGACAGCACCGCCGCATCGGCCTCGAAGCGCGGGGCGGGCAGGGCGCGCAGGTGCACCACGGCCGAGTGGACCTTGGGCGGCGGCACGAAGGCCTCGGGAGGCAGGCTCAGCGCGATCTCCACGTCGCAGCGCCACTGCGCCAGCACCGCCAGCCGCCCGTAGGCCTTGGACCCCGGCGCCGCCACGATTCGCTGCGCCACCTCGCGCTGGAACATGAGCGTCAGGCTCTCCCACGGGGGCGGCCAGGCAGGCGGGGTCAGCCATCGCACGAGCAACTCTGTCCCCACGTTGTAGGGAAGGTTCGCGCAGACCCGCCACGGAGCCTCCAGATGCGCCGCCGGGTCCACCGCCAGCGCGTCGCCGTGCACCACCTCCAGCCGCCCGGGATTGGCGTCGGCGATCTCGGCCAGCGCGGCCAGGCAGCGGGCGTCCTTCTCGATGGCCAGCACCCGCTCGGCGCCCTCGGCCAGAAGGCCCCGCGTCAGGCCGCCGGGGCCGGGGCCGACCTCCAGCACCCGCGCCCCCCGCGCCCCGGCCACGCGGGCGATGCGCGCGGTGAGGTTGAGGTCGAGGATGAAGTTCTGCCCGAGCGCCTTGCGGGCGGTCAGCCCGTGGGCGGCGATCACGTCGCGCAGGGGGGGAAGGTCGTCGATGCGGGCCATGGCGCGTCGCTACGGCACGCGGACCTTTCGCGAAAGGTCCGCCGCGAACTCTTCGCGAAGAGTTCGTCCCGCGAAGCCTTCTAGAAGGCTTCGGCGCGCCGCCGCGCCATGTCCCACGCCATCCGCAGGGCCGCGGTCATCGACGTCGCGTCCGCCACGCCGCGCCCCGCGATGTCGAAGGCCGTGCCGTGGTCGGGCGAGGTGCGCACGAAGGGCAGGCCCAGCGTCACGTTCACGCCGCCCGCGAAGTCCACGGTCTTGATCGGGATCAGCGCCTGGTCGTGGTACATGCACACGGCGGCGTCGTATCCGGCCCGCGCGCCGGCGTGGAACATCGTGTCGGCGGGCAGGGGGCCGAAGCAGCCCAGTTCCTCGCTCAGACGAACGACGAGTGGGGCGATCCACTCCACCTCCTCGCGGCCCATGGTGCCGCCCTCGCCGGCGTGGGGGTTCAGCCCCGCCACGGCGATGCGCGGGGCACGAACACCGAAGTCGCGGCGCAGGCCCGCGTGGGTCACGCGCAGCGCCGTCTCCAGCGTCGCGGGGGTCAGGACCTCGGGCACGCGGGTGAGGGCGACGTGGATCGTGGCAGGCACCACGCGCAGCGCGTCGCAGGCGAGCATCATCACCACCTCGGCGCCGCCCGCGAGCGCGGCGAGGTACTCCGTGTGCCCGGGGTGGGGGAAGTCCGCGCCGTCCTTCAGGGCCTTCTTGTGGATCGGCGCGGTGCAGACCGCACCGGCCTGGCCCGATTCCGCCAGCGCCACGGCGCGGGCGATCGCGGAGATCACGCCCGCGGCCTGCGCCGGGTCGGGGCGGCCCGGCACCGCGGGTCCGGGCACGTCGTGGGGCAGCACGCAGAGCGCGTCGGCGGTCGCCTCGCGGGGGGCGCCGATCACCCGCACCTCGGCCGAGCTGCCGCGGAAGTGGTCGGGATTGCCGATCGCGAAGAACGGCACCTCGGGCGCCAGCGCGCGGGCCTTGGCGATCACCTCCGGCCCGATGCCCGCGGGCTCGCCGCAGGTCACCGCGACGGGGGCGGGATCAGCGGATGTCGGCACGGACGTGCAGGTCGGCGAGGGCGGCATCCGCGAGCGTGCCGAGGCGACGGCTGAGGATGGTGCGGCCGATCCGCTCCAGCGCGTCCTCGTCCACCGCGGCGGCGGCGCCGCGCCGGCACAGCATCACCAGCCGCACCGCGTCCGCGCCGCCGAGGATCGCCGCCTCGCCCGCGTCGAGCGTGGCGACGGCCTGGCGCACGTCGGCGGGCAGCGCCCCCGGCGTGGTGGTCTCGCGCGCCAGCGACAGCCCCCCGGCGGTGCCGTAGAGGTCGTCGCAGCGGTCGGAGTCCTGCCGCACGCGGGCCGCGCGTCCCAGCGCCTCGGCGCGGGGGCCGGGCACGGTGACCACGGCGATCTCCACCGGCTCGGCCGCGGTCGGGGCGGCGCCGGCGTCGAGGCCGCGCAGCAGGAACAGGCCCACGAAGCTGCCGAGGTCGAGGGGCTCGCTCACCTCGCCGGGCGCGAGCGCGAGCACCTGCGCGGCGATCGGGGGCGCGAGCCGCCCGAGGGGCAGCGGATCGAGGCGCCCGCCGCGCGCTGCCGAGGGCGAGCGGCTGTACTGCCGCGCGGCCCGCTGGAACGCCTCCTGTCCCCGCAGGCCGTCCGAGAGCTGCCGGGCCAGTGCCAGCACCTCGGCCTTGTTCTCCGGCCCGTAGGGGATCGCGATCTCCGACAGGAGCACCGTGGTCCGCTCGGCCGGGTCGCCCGCCTCGAGGGTCCGCACCACCTCGGACTCGGCGGGGCGGGCGGCGGCGCCGAAGCGTCGCTGCACGTAGCCGCGCCAGAGCAGGCCGTTGCGCACGAAGTCGCGGAACGCCTCGGGGGCGATGCCGGCCTGCTCCAGCACGGCCAGGAACCGCTCGGGCGAAAGGCCGCCGCGGGCGGCGAACTCCACCATGCCCGCGTCCAGCTCGGCCGGGGTGACGCCGATCCCGGCGCGCCGCGCGGCCTGGATCTGGAGCGTCTCGTCGACCAGCGCCGCGCGCGCCGCCTCGAACGAGGCGTCGGGCGCGCCCAGGAGCCCGAGGAACCGCGCGCGCTGCTCCACCTGGAAGCGGGTGATCGCGGCGCCGTTCACCGTGGTCACGGCCTCGAAGGGGTTCTGGGCCAGCGCAGGCGGCGCGGGGGCCATCGCGGTGGCCAGCACGAGCGCCAGCGCCCCGAGCGTCGTCTTCATCGGCATGGTCGTCCTCATGTTCCGCAGCGCCCCGGGGTGCGGCCCGGGCGGGCGTCGGCGCCGAAGCCCGCCAGCTCGACCGAGAGGCCGAAGCGGGTGGTGGGCTCCAGCGTGGTGGTGGAGGTGAAGCGGCGCTCCACGTCGAACTCGACCGTGACGCAGTCCGAGCGGTAGGCGAGGCCGAGGCCCGCGCGGCTGGCGTCGTCGGTCACGAAGTCATAGCGCCAGTTCGCGCTGGCCGTCCAGTCGCGGCTCAGGTCCAGCGAGCCGTCGAGCGCCAGCTCCGAAGTGTCGCGCGGGCGCCCCGCGCGCGCGTCCGACTCCAGGTAGGTGTAGCGCGTCTCCAGCGCGTAGCCCTCGCCGTCCGAGCGCAGGATCGCCTCGGAGCGCGACGTGTTGGCTTGGTCGTCGAAGAGCGTGCGCGCCAGCAGCGAGAAGCGGTCGTCCAGCACCGCGCTGCCCGACACCAGCCAGTCGCTCGCCTTGCTGTCGAGCCCCGTGCCGGTGGGGAACTGCCGCAGGTCGCGGTCGCGCACCGTGCGCCCCGCGTAGAGCGCGAGCTGCAGCCCCGAGGGAGCCGTGCGCGCGTAGCGCAGGCCGAGGTTCACGCGGTTGCCCAGCTCGCGCGCGTCGCGGCCCGGGAAGCGCGAGGTGGCGAGCAGGTTGCCCTCGTCGAACTCCGGCGTGATCGAGTCCTCGTTCGGCACCCGCGCCCGCGACGTGGGCGCCAGGATCGCCTGCGCCACGGGCTCCAGCAGGTGGGTGACCCCGTCGGCATCCACCCGCGCGAGCGGCAGGCGCGCCTCGATGCCGGCGTAAGGCGTCAGGGCCGTGACCACGCCCTCGTCGAAGGCCGGGTCCTGCGTGACGCGGTATGCGTCGGCGTGGATCTCGGCCAGCGTGGTCACCACCATGCCGCCCGCGCGCACGGTGCTGCGCCGCCACCCGGCCGAGGCCGACAGGCGCAGCACGTCGCGCGCCGAGCCGGGGCCGAAGCCCACAGGCTCGAAGCCCGCGGCCCGCTCGCGCCCGTGGGCCTCCAGCTGCCAGAAGCCGATGCCACCGAAAAGGTCGCGCCGCTGCTCGCGGGTGATCGTGGCGACGCGCGTTGGCTGGGTGTCCGAGGTCTCGCCCTGGCGCAGGGTGCGGAAGGCGATGGCCTCGGCCAGGAAGCGGTTGTCGCGCTCCACGCGGGCCAAGGCGATGCGGCTCTCGAGGCGGTCGGCCTCGGAGATGTCATACTCCAGCAGGAAGTCGTCGTCGGAGGTCGTCTCGATGGCGAACTCGAGCTGGTACTCGCGCGGCAGGCGGAACGCGCCGTCCGCGAACAGGTAGCCGCGGGTGATGTCGGGGCGCACGTCGTCGCGCGCCACGGCGCCGTTGATCTCGATCGCCCCGCTGCGGAAGGCCTGCCGGTAGCGCAGGTTCAGCGCGCGGGTGTCCGAGAAGGTGGCGTAGGGGGCCACCGTCAGGTCCGCCGACGGCCCCAGCGCAATGAAAGAGGGGACCGTCACGCCGAAGCCGAGTTGGTCGTCGGACGAGAAGCGCGGGGCGAGCAGGCCCGTGGCCCGCTCGTTGCCCGGCCCGGGCAGGCGCATGCGCGGCAGCCACAGGATCGGCACGCCCACGACCTCGAAGCGCGCGCCCTCGAAGTAGAGCTGGTTCTCCTGCTGGTCCTGCACGATGCGCCGGGCGCGGATCTGCCACAGCGGCACGGGGCGGCCGGGGCAGACCTCGCAGGACGAGGCGACCGCCTGGTAGAGCTGCGTGTAGCGGCCCTCCTCGTCGCTCGCGACTTCCGTGGCGGCGATCTGGAGGCGCTGGTCCAGCACCAGCCGCGCGCCGCGCAGCACCGAGGCGCGCAGGTCCTGCCCGAGGGCCGCGAAGTCGGCCACGAGGACGCGGTCGGCCCCGTCCACCAGCGTGAGGGGGCCCTCGACCTCCAGCCGATCCTCGTCGCGCAGGTAGCGCACGGAGCGGGCGCGCAGGATGCGCCCCTCGGACAGGATCTCCACGTCGCCCGAAGCCACGAGGCTCCCTTGGTCGAAGGTGATCGAGTCGGCCACCAGCGTCGCCGCCTCCTGCGCGGCGGCGGGGGCGGCGGCGGCGAGCCACAGGGCGACGAGCGTGCGGCGAAGCATCATCCCTCCTCCAGGTGCAGGATCACGCCCAGCGCCAGCCCGATCGCGGCGACGGGGGGCGCCCAGGCGGCCAGCACCACGGGGATCTGGCCGTTCTCGCCCAGCACCTGCGCGAAGTTGCGCAGGAAGAACACGCCGAAGCCGAGCAGCAGCGCGGCCAGCACCATGGCGCCCGTGCGCCCCATGCGGCTGTGGCGCATCGTGAACGCGGCGGCGATCATCACCATCGCCGCCAGCATCACCGGGGTCGCCAGCTCCATCTGCAGCCAGACCCGGTGCGTCAGCGCCGAGAAGCCCGCCCGCTCCAGCTGCGCGATGAAGCGCGGCAGCTCGAACACGGGGATCGAGGACGGCACGCCGAAGCTGTCGCGGATCTGCGCCTGCGTCAGCGACGAGGGGATCACCGCCAAGGGAATCTCGCGGGCCAGCGCCTCGGGGTTGCCGCCCTGCAGCGGCCATCGCTTGGCGCGTTCCAGATGCCAGCCGTCGGCCTGCAGCTCGGCGCGCATCGCGTCGATGCGCTCCGTGGGGCCGCCGAGGGCGTCGAAGCTCAAGAACGTCGCGTCGAACAGCACCGTCCCATCCAGCGAGGCGCGCGCGGCGCGGATCACGGTCTGGCCCAGCGCGTCGCCCTGGCGCAGCCACACCCCCTCCTCGGACACCGACAGCACCGAGGAGATGCCGCCCTGAAAGCCTGCGATCTCGCGCTCGTAGGCCTTCTGCGTGGCCGCCACGAGGGGGTTGAGGACGAGAAGCGCGGCGATGCCCAGGAGCGCCGCCGCCGCCACGGGGGCCATCAGCGCGCGCAAGGCCGAGCGCCCTGCAGCGCGGATCACCACCAGCTCCGAGGAGCGCGCGAGCCCCAGGAACAGGGCGAGGGTGGCCAGGATCACGATCAGCGGCAGGATCTGCGAGATCGCCGCCGGAAGGTTCAGCGCGGCGAGCCGCAGCCCGTCCGCGAAGCTGGCCCCGTCGCCGTAGCGGCGCAGCTGCTCGGCCAGGTCGATGGGCAGCAGGAGGCCCGTGAACACCAGCGCCACCAGCGCCGTCAGCCACGCGAACCGCCGCGCCACGTAGAGCGCGAGCGTCATGCCGCGCGCTCCCGAACGAGGCGCCGGCGCAGGGGTCGCGGCCCCAGGGTGGCGTGCACCAGCAGCAGCCCCGCCAGCCCCGCCGCTAGGAGGGCGGGCGCGTAGGTCCAGCCCCATTGCCCTGTGTCGAGCGCCCGCTTCTCGGCCACGTTGTTCAGCAGCTCCAGGAGGATCGCCGCCGCCACCGCGCCCCCGATCTGCCGCCAGAGCCCCAGCCGCGAATAGCCCCCCTGCAGGAGGAACCCCAGCGCCAGCAGCGGCACCGCGGCGGCGAACAGCGGATCGGCGATGCGGGCATGGCCCTCGTAGCGCAGCTCCGCCGGCGGATCGCCCGTGACCCGCTGCGCCTCCGCGGTGGCCCCCAGCAGCGCCACCGTCCCCAGCTCGCGCGGGTCGCGGCGGCGCTCGGTCTCGGTGCCCGTCAGGCCGCCGAGGTCGTAGGCGAAGTCGTCGAAGGTCGTAGTCACGAGGTCGCGCGCCGCCACCTCCAGCGACTGCGCCATGCCATCGAGCATCACCAGCCGCGGCCCCGCCTCCAATGAGACCAGATAGGCGCGCTCCGCGGTGTAGGAGGTCTGCAGCGCCGCGTTGCGCCGGTCCTGCAGGAACAGCCCCAGCAGCTCGCCCTCGGGCGTGATCTCGCGGACGTAGACCGTGACGCCCTCGCCGGGATGCAGGAACTCGCCCTCCTTCAGGAACCGCGCGGTGACGTCCTGGCTCAGCGCCTCGCCCCGCTCCGCCAGCGCGGTGCGGGCCTGCGGCACCAGGAGGTTGCCGAGCACGGCCAGCATCAGCCCCACCGCCAGCCCGAAGGCGGCCACGGGCCGCGCGAGGCTCCACGGGCCGAGGCCCGCGGTCTGCGCCACCACCAGCTCGCTGTCGCCCGCCAGCCGGTTCACCCCGTAGAGCGCCGCCACGAGCGCCGCGACGGGCACCACCGCGTAGATCACCGCCGGCAGCGCCAGCGCCGTGAACGCGAGGAACGTGGCGAGGTCCGAGCCGCCCGCGATCAGCCGGTCGAACAGGCCGATCGCCCGGTTCACCCAGTAGACGGCCACCAGCACCAGCGCGAAGAAGCCGAAGAAGGCGAGCAGCTGCCCCGCGAGGTATCGGTCGAAGGTGCGCATCGCTCTCCCTCGAAGGCTGCCGCGCCTCCCGTCTAGCCGCCGCCCCGCGGGGGGCCAAGGGGGCGCGGGGGCCACTGGCACTCCGCCGCCCGCGCCCCTAGGGTCCGGCCCGAACCGCGCAGGAGCCGCCCCCATGACCACCCCCGCCGCCGTCTCGTTCCAACCCGTCGACCTCGAGGCCCTCGGCGCCGCCCCCGGCGCGGTGGCGATCCTGGTGCCGGCCGAGGGCACGCTCGGGCCGGGCGCGCGCCGCGTGAACCGCCTCACCCGCGGCGCCGTGAAGCGCGCCGTGGAGAGCGAGCGCTTCGCCAAGCTCGCCGACGGCGAGGTGCTGGCGCTGGCCTTCCCGCAGAACATGGAGGCGGAGAGCGTGCTCGTCCTGCGCATGCCGCGCCGCGCCGGCCGCGACCTCGCCCTGCGCGGCGGCGCGGCCCTCGCCGCCGCCCGCGGCCGCCACCCCCTCCTCGTCCTCGCCGGCGGCCACCGCGCCGCCGCGGAGATCGCCCACGGCGCCGCGCTGCGCGGCTACGGCTTCTCCGACCACAAGACGGGCGATGACCGCGAGCCCGCCGCCCCGATCACCGCGATGGTCTCCGACGCGGACGCCGCGGCCGCCGCCCACGCCCCCATGGCCGCCGCGGCCGAGGGCGTGTTCCTCGCCCGCGACCTCGTGAACGAGCCGGCCAACGTGCTGACCACCACCGAGTTTGCCCGCCGGCTGGAATCCCTGCGCGACCTCGGCGTCGAGGTCGAGGTGCTGGAGGAGGCCGAGCTGGAGGAGCTGGGCATGCGCACCCTCCTCGCCGTCGGCCAGGGCTCCGAAAGCCCCTCCAAGGTCGTGGTCATGCACTGGAAGGGCGGCGGCACCGAGAAGCCGCTGGCCCTCGTGGGCAAGGGCGTCGTGTTCGACACGGGGGGCATCTCCATGAAGCCCGCCGCGGGCATGGAGGACATGACCATGGACATGGGCGGGGCCGGCACCGTGGCCGGCGCCATGCACGCCATCGCCCGCCGCGGCGCCAAGGCCAACGTGGTCGGCCTCGTGGGCCTCGTCGAGAACATGCCGGACGGGCGCGCCCAGCGCCCCGGCGACGTGGTCCGCTCCATGAAGGGCGACACGGTCGAGGTCATCAACACCGACGCCGAAGGGCGCCTCGTGCTGTGCGACGTGATGTGGTACGCGCAGGAGCGGTTCGAGCCGGTCGGCATGGTCGACCTCGCCACCCTCACGGGCGCCATCATCATCGGGCTGGGCCACGAGAACGCGGGCGTCTTCTCGAACGACGACGCCTTCTGCGACCGCTTCCTCCGGGCCGCCCGGCAGGAGGGCGAGGGCGCCTGGCGCATGCCGCTCGGCCGGGCCTACGACGAGCAGCTGAAATCCCGCGTGGCCGACATGAAGAACGTCGGCGGCAGGCCCGCGGGCTCGATCACCGCGGCCCAGTTCCTCCAGCGCTTCGTGCGGGACGGCATGCCCTGGATCCACCTCGACATCGCCGGCGTGGCGAGCGTGTCGAAGGGCACCCCCCTCTCACCCGCCGGCGCCACCGGCTGGGGCGTGCGCGCCCTGGACCGCATGGTGCGCGGCTACGAGGCCCCCGAGGCCGGCGACGCGGCGGGCGCAGACGCCGGGGTCTGAGGCGTTGGGCGAGGCCTACTTCTATCACCTCACCCGCCGCCCCGTGGAGGAGACGCTGCCGCTCCTGCTGGAGCGCGCGCTCGCGCAGGGCTGGCGCGTCGCCGTGCGCGGCGCCGACCCCGAGCGCCTGCGCTGGCTCGACGAGAAGCTCTGGCTCGGGCGCGCCGACAGCTTCCTGCCCCACGGGCTCGCGGGGCAGGGGCGCGCCGACGCCTTCCAGCCGGTGCTGCTGACGCCCGGACCCGCGGCCAACGACCCGCACTGCCTCGTCAGCCTCGATGGCGCCGAGGTGGAGGCGGCGGAATGCGCGCCCCTTCGCCGCGTCATGGTGCTGTTCGACGGCACCGACGGCGAGGCGCTCGCCGTGGCCCGCCGCCAGTGGACCGCGCTGACCGAGGCGGGCGTGGGCGCGCGCTACTGGTCCGAGGAGTCGGGCAAGTGGGAGGAGAAGGCGACCAGGAACGTCTGACGCCCCCGCGTGCCGATTTGATGCGAATTCGCGGGAACCTTCCGCCCGCGCCGGTGCTTGGGCTCCATGCGCATCGCCTCCGCCGCCCTCGCCCTCGTCGCCCTCGCCACCGCCGCCGGCGCCACGCCTGCACCGATGCTGCCGCTGGTCCCGGGCCTGCCCATCGTCGAGCCCGCGGCCCCTGCGCCCGACGCGCAGCCCTGCTTCCCCGACTGCCCGGTCTGAACGGACCGTTCCGGCGCCGCTAGCGGATCAGTCGCAGCCGGTCGTTCTCGATCTCGATGCGCCCGAAGTGCTGCAGGTAGCTCATGCCGAGCAGGCTCTGCTGCATCTCGCCCTCGTTCACGACCGCGCGCACGTCGCGGTCCACCACGCCGCCCAGGGCGACGGCGTCCAGCCACACGTCGGCGGTGCGGACCTGCCCGTTGGCGGTCTGGGCGCGGCCCGTGAAGCGCAAGGTCTCCATGTCCACGCCCGCCAGCTCCGCGTCCGCGCTGGTCAGCACGAGGTCGCTCGCCCCGGTGTCCACCACGAAGCGCAGCGGCGCGCCGTTCACGTCGAGCACCATGTGGTAGTGCCCGTCGCGCGAGCGAGGGATCTCCACCACCGAGGCGCCGCCGTCCCCGGCGATCACGGTCTGCCGGGGCATGGCGGTGCGAGCGATGTCCTCCCACAGGCCGTAGACGACCACGCCGCCCACGAAGATCAGCCCCCAGATCGCCGCCTGCTGGACCATCGCGCCTAGGCGGTGCCGGTTCTGCACCACGAGCGACAGCGCGATCACCGAGCCGAGGATGCCGAGGAACAGGAGGCGCATGAGCTGATCGTCGTTCATCGGCCTAACCTAGGGTGCCCGCGCCGGATCACCAGATCGCCAGCGCGCCGTCCACCACGAACTGCACCGAGAGCGCCGCCAGCAGCATGCCGAGCAGCCGCGTGACCACGTTCGTGCCCACCGGCCCCAGCAGCCGCTCCATCGGCCCCGCCAGCGCGAACAGGGCCAGCACGAGGGCGAGCACGCCGAGCATCACGCCGATCGCCGCGGCGATGCCGAACGCGTCGGCGCCGTCGGCCAAGAGGATCATGGTCGCGATCGCGCCCGGCCCGGCGATCAGCGGGAGGGCCAGCGGGAACACCGACGGGTCGTCGTCGCCCGGCGCGTGGGGCTGGTCGGCGGTGTCCTCGCGGCGCTTGGTGCGGCGGTCGAACAGCATGTCGAGCGCGGTGAGGAACAGCAGCAGGCCCCCCGCGATGCGGAACGCGGGCATGGAGATGCCGATGAAGTTCAGCAGCGCCTCGCCGGCGAGCGTGAACAGGATCAGCAGCACGGCCGCCACGGCGCAGGCCCGCAGCCCGATGAACCACCGCGCCCGCGCCGAGCGCCCCCGCGTCAGCGCCACGAACAGCGGCGCCAGCCCGATCGGGTCGATCACCACGAAGAGGGCGGTGAAGGCGGTGATGGCCTCGGCCGAGGTCACGCGCGGCCCCCGCGGGAGGCGCCGGATGTGTGCACGGGGGGCGTACGGGGGGTGCACGGGGGGCGCCCCCCGGATTCGGCCCTCATGCCTCGGCGCGCTCCAGCTTCTCGGCGGCGCGGATCCACAGGGCCTCGGCCCGGTCCGCGGCCTCGTTCACCTCGGCGTACTTGCGGTTCCAGACCTCCAGCTCGGGCACCTTGTCGTCGTCGTAGAGCTTCGGGTCGGCCAGCTTCTTGGCCAGCTTGTCGCGCATCGCCTCAATCTTCGCGATCCGCTCCTCGCAACGCTTCAGCTCCGAGCGCAGCGACGCGATCTTCTCGCGGCTCGGCTTGGGCTTTTCCTTGCGCTTCTCGGCCTTTGCGGGGCGTTCCTCACCCTGCAGCAGCTCGGCGCGGTAGGTCTCCAGATCGCCTTCGTAGGGGGCCACCGTGCCGCCGCCCACCTTCCACAGCCGGTCCGCCACCAGCCCCAGGAGGTGCATGTCGTGGCTCACCAGAACCACCGCGCCGCTGTAGGCCGTCAGCGCCTCCACCAGCGCTTCGCGGCTCTCGATGTCGAGGTGGTTGGTCGGCTCGTCCAGGATCAGCATGTGCGGCGCGTCCAAGGTGGCCAGAAGCAGCGACAACCGCGCCTTCTGCCCCCCCGACAGCTTCGCCACCACCACCTCCGCCTGATCGGCCCCGAGGCCGAACGAGGCCAGCCGCGCGCGCAGCCGCGCCGGGGCCTCCTCGGGCCGCTCGCGGCGGATGTGGTCGAGCGGCGTCTCGTCGAGGTGCAGCTCGTCCACCTGGTGCTGCGCGAAGTAGCCGATCCGCAGCTTTCCGGACGCGTGGCGGTCGCCCTCCATCACTTCAAGTCTGTCCGACAGCAGCTTGGAAAGCGTCGATTTTCCCTCGCCGTTCCGGCCCAGCAGCGCGATGCGGTCGTCCTGGTCGATCCGCAGGTTCAGCCGCCGCAGCACCGCACGCCCGTCGTAGCCCACCTCGGCCCCCTCCAGCCGCAGGATGGGGGGCGAGAGCGCTTCCGGCTCGGGGAACGAGAACACGGTGCGCGCCGCGTCCTCGGGGGCACGCACCGTCTCCATGCGCTCCAGCATCTTGACCCGGCTCTGGGCCTGCTTGGCCTTCGACGCCTTCGCCTTGAAGCGGTCCACGAAGCTCTGCAGGTGCGCGCGCCGGGCCTCCTGCTTGGCGGCCTCGGCGGCGAGGCCGGCGCGCTTCTCGGCGCGGGCCTTCACGAATTGGTCATACGTCCCGGTGTAGAGCGTCAGCCCACGGTCCTCGAGATGCAGGATCGCGCCCACCGCCCGGTTCAGGAGGCCCCGGTCGTGGGAGATGATGATGACCGTGTGGGGATACTTGGCGAGGTAGCTTTCCAGCCACAGCGCGCCCTCGAGGTCGAGGTAGTTGGTCGGCTCGTCGAGCAGCAGCACGTCGGGCTGCGCGAACAGGACGCCGGCGAGGGCCACGCGCATGCGCCAGCCGCCCGAGTAGTCCGAGCAGGGGCGCCCCTGCATCTCGGGGTCGAAGCCGAGGCCGCGCAGGATCGAGGCGGCGCGCGCCTCGCCCGACCATGCGTCGATGTCCTGCAGCCGCGCCTGCACCTCGGCGATGCGGTGCGGATCGCGCGTCGTCTCGCTTTCGCCCAGGAGCGCGTGGCGTTCCTCGTCGGCCGCGAGCACGGTGTCGAGGACGCTGGTGGACGACGACGGCACCTCCTGCGCCACGCCGCCGATGCGGGCGCGGGACGGCAGGGCGATCTCGCCCCCGTCGAGCGCAAGCTCGCCGCGGATCAGGCGGAACAGCGTGGTCTTGCCGGTGCCGTTGCGGCCCACCAGCCCGACCTTGTGGCCGTCCGGGATCACGGCCGAGGCGCCCTCGAAGAGGGGCCGGCCGGCGACGGAATAGCGGATGTCCTCGATGCGTAGCATGGGGGCGCAGATGCGCGGGGCGCGGGGCGGCGTCAAGGCGGGGCGGGTGCGGGGCGGTGCGGGCCGTCGGGAGTCCACACGCCCCGGACTTGCTCCGGGGCCTTCGGTCGCCGTTGGCGCACTGGGGGCGGAGCGAACCGCCCGTGGTCGGTCGAGGCCCCGGATCAAGCCCGGGGCGTGCGGGTAGGTGCCGTTCGCGTTGCTTGGTGGAGCGATGCGCGTGTGAAAGGCCAAGGCCCCGGAGCAAGTCCGGGGCGCACTCGCCGCCCGCACCCCCGCCTTTCCCTCCGCCCGCCGCTCTGCTAGCGCCCGCGCCGAACCATTTCCCACGGAGAGCACCATGGCCACGCAGCGCACCTTCTCGATCATCAAGCCCGACGCCACCAAGCGGAACCTCACCGGCAAGATCGTCGCCAAGTTCGAGGAGGCCGGCCTGCGCGTGGTCGCCTCGAAGCGCATCCACCTGTCGAAGGACGAGGCCGGCCGCTTCTACGCCGTCCACAAGGAGCGCCCCTTCTTCGACGAACTGACCACCTTCATGGCCTCCGAGCCGATCGTGGTGCAGGTGCTGGAGGGCGAGGACGCCATCGCGAAGAACCGCGAAGTGATGGGCGCCACCAACCCCGCCGATGCGGCCGAGGGCACCATCCGCAAGGAGTTCGCGCTGTCGATCGGCGAGAACTCGGTCCACGGCTCGGACGCCCCCGAGACCGCAGCGGAAGAGATCGCGTTCTTCTTCTCGGAGCTCGAGATCGTCGGCTGAAGCCGCCCCCGCACCATCGCGTCCCGGCCGCCGCGCGGCCGGGGCCTGCTGCCAGAGCGTCCCAGCCGCTCAGATCCCGCAGCGCTCCAGGAACGCGAGGCGCGCCGCCCCGGTGCCCCGCATGTCGCCCGCCAGGAACGTCCGCCGCGTCTGCGGCGAGTCCAGCTCGAAGCGGCTGGCGTTGCGGAATAACTCCAGGTTCTGCCCCGACACCACCAGCGGCCCCGAGACGCCGGGCCCTTCCTGCACCACGCGGACCGGCCAGCGATCGGTCCGGCCGTCGGGCAGCGTCACCCACATCATCAGCGAGGCGACGCCCGGGAACTCGTTGCCGGAAAGGGTGAGGTCCCGGAGCCAGAGCTCCATGCCCGCACCGCGGCGGCAGTGGATCCAGACCTCGTAGCGTCCGTCCTGGTAGACGGCGCGCGCCTTGCCGTCGGACTGGACCGTCTGCCACTCGGCCGCCGCGGGCGTGACGAGAAGGGTGGCCGCGGCGAGGCCGCACAGGAATGACGTGAGACGCATGACGAACTCCGGACCCTGCACACGGATTGATGACGTAGGGTAATGCAACCTGTGCGCCGGGTCGAGCGCGCCGGGGCCGCCGTCCCGCGCGCCCGGGGGCGGGGGCGCCTTCGCGCCCGCGGCGATGGACAGGGCGGCGCCCAGCCCCTAGCGGCGGCCCATGACCTTCGCGCACCACCTCCGCCGCACACTCCTCCTCGGCCTGCCCCTCGTGGGCAGCCAGCTCGCGCAGATCCTGATCGGCGTGACCGACACCGCGATGCTCGGGCGCTACTCGGTCGAGGCGCTGGCGGCCGGAACCCTGGCGCACACCGTGTTCTTCTCGCTGCTGCTCCTCTGCGCGGGCTTCGCCTTCGCGGTCATGGGCATGGCCTCCGATGCCGCGGGCCGCGCCGACGAGCGCGCGGTGCGCCGCGCCACGCGCATGGGGCTCTGGCTCTCGGTCCTGGCGGGCCTCGTCGTGCTGCCGCCACTGATCCTCTCGGCGCCGATCCTGCGGGCGCTGGGGCAGGGCGAAATGCTCGCCGCGGACGCGCAGGCCTACCTGCGCATCGCCGCCCTCGGCATGGTCCCCGCCCTCGTCTCCTTCACCCTGCGCTCGCACCTCTCGGCTCTGGAGCGCACGCGCGTCGTCTTGTGGTCGACGCTGCTGGCAGCCCTCCTAAACGTCGGCCTCAACTGGCTGCTGATCTTCGGCAACGCGGGTTTCCCGGAGCTCGGCATCCGCGGCGCGGCCATCGCCTCGGTGGGCGTGCAGGTGCTGACGACGGCGGTGCTGGCGCTCTATGCCGCGCGCGGCCCCGGCATGGCCCGGTGGGAGCTCTTCCGCAACATCCACCGCTTCGACCGCGAGGTGTTCGTGCGGGTCGCCCGCCTCGGCTGGCCCATCGGGCTGACGCACCTGAGCGAGAGCGGCCTCTTCGCCGCCTCCGCCCTCCTCATGGGCCTTCTGGGCACCGAGGCGCTGGCCGCCCACGGCATCGCGATCCAGGTCGCGGCGGCCACCTTCATGGTCCATCTCGGCCTCAGCCAGGCCGCCACCGTGCGCGTGGGCCGCTTCGCCGGCGGCGGCGACGCGGTCGAATTGCGGCGGGCGGCGCGGGCTGCCGCCCTCTTGTCGGCGGGCGCGGTGGTGCTGTCGATGGGGGTCTACTTCGGGGCGGGCCGCGCGATCATCGCGCTGTTCATCGACCCCGCCGACCCGCAGGCGCCGGTGATCCTCGCCATCGGGGCACGGCTGCTGATCGTGGCCGCCCTGTTCCAGGCGGTGGACGCCGCGCAGATCATGGCGCTGGGGATGCTGCGGGGGCTGCAGGACACGCACCGCCCGATGATCTACGCCGTGGTCGCCTACTGGCTGATCGGCATGCCCACGAGCTGGCTGCTGGGGATCGAGGCGGGGCTGGGACCCGAGGGCGTGTGGCTGGGTCTGGTCACGGGGCTGGGCGCGGCGGCGATCGCCATGACGCTGCGCTTCGTGCGCCTGGCTCCGGCGGCGCCGGCGGAGGCCGCCGCCTAGTCGCCCAGCACCCGGTCGGCGCGCTTCTTGGCCAGGACGGTGCGCAGGTCGTGCATGGCCATCAGCAGCCGGTCGGTCACCGCCTCCAGCTGCGCGTCCGTGGCCTTGGCCTGCGCCCAGTGGGCGGCGAGGTTCAGCGTGTCGACCGTGCGCAGGATGTCGTCCACCTCGCGCCGCGCCAGCTCCTCGGTGCGCGCGGCCATCCAAGCGTCGATGGCGGCGCGGTCGGCCTCCGACAACTCGGTGTCGCCCTGGGGCTTCACCGCGCCGTTGTTGACGTTGACGTTGGCGATCTGCTCCAGCTCCAGCCGGCGCTGGCGGTTCTCGGCGTCCACGCGGAACACCAGCGCGCCGTTGTCCTTCACGCGGAAGTAGTAGGGTGGCAGGCCGCCGTTCGCGGGCTTGTCGGTCACGTGAGCCCCTCGCAGAACCGCTTGATGCGCGCGCAGGCCTCGGCCAGCTGCTCGTCCGACGTGGCGTAGGAGACGCGGAAGTGGGGCGAAAGGCCGAAGGCCGCGCCGAACACGACCGCGACGCCCTCCTCCTCCAGCAGCGCGGTCGCGAAGGCCTCGTCGTCGGCGATCTCCGCGCCGCCCGCCGAGCGCTTGCCGATGCAGCCCGCGACCGAGGGATAGACATAGAACGCGCCCTCGGGGACGGGGCACTCGATGCCGGGGCAGGCGTTCAGCCCCTCGACCACGAGGTCGCGGCGGCGGCGGAACAGCGCCTGGTTCGGCTCGATGAAGTCCTGCGGCCCGTCCAGCGCCTCGACGGCGGCCCACTGCGAGATCGAGCAGGGGTTCGAGGTGCTCTGCGACTGCACCTTCCGCATGGCGGCGATCAGCTTCTGCGGCCCCGCCGCGTAGCCGATGCGCCAGCCGGTCATGGCGTAGGCCTTGGACACGCCGTTCACGGTGAGGGTACGGTCCTTGAGCCGCGGCTCCACCTGCGCCGGCGTCGCGAAGCGGAAGCCGTCGAACACGAGGTGCTCGTACATGTCGTCGCTCATCACCCAGACGTGCTCGTGGCGCAGGAGCACGTCCGTCAGACCGCGCAGCTCGGCCTCGGTGTAGCCCGCGCCCGTGGGGTTCGAGGGCGAGTTGAAGATCAGCCACTTGGTGCGCGGCGTGATCGCCGCCTCCAGCGTCTCCGGGGTCAGCTTGAAGCCGGTCTCCATGCCGGCCTCGACCACCACGGGCGTGCCGCCGCCGAGCAGCACCATGTCCGGGTAGCTGACCCAGTAGGGCGCGGGGATGATCACCTCGTCGCCGGGGTTCAGCGTGGCGATCAGCGCGTTGTAGAGCACCTGCTTGCCGCCCGTGCCGACCGAGACCTCGGCGGGCTCGTAGTGCAGCCCGTTGTCGCGCGCGAACTTGCGGCAGATGGCCGCCTTCAGCTCGGGGATGCCGTCGGGCGCGGTGTACTTGGTCTTTCCTTCCGCGATCGCCCGCACCGCCGCGTCCTTGATGTTCTCGGGCGTGTCGAAGTCCGGCTCGCCGGCCCCGAGGCCGATCACGTCGCGGCCGGCGGCGCGCAGCTCGGCGGCCATCGTGGTGACGGCGATGGTCGGCGAGGGCTTCACCCGCGCCAGCGTGTCGGAAAGGAAGGCCATTGGGTCGGGCTCCGGTTGCGGGGCTTCGGGGCCGCGTCCTAGATGGGGCGGCGCGGGTCGGCAAGGCGCGCGAGCGGTGGAGGGACGGCCCATGGACGGCGGCGAGGACGACGGCACGGCCACAGACGCGGGCTGGTACGACCCCGAGGCGACCACCTTCGGCGACCGGCTGTCGGGCGCACGCGAGGCGGCGGGCATGGGGCAGGCGGCGCTGGCAAGGCGCCTCGGCGTCAAGGCCACCACCCTGCGCGCCTGGGAGGAGGACCGCGCCGAGCCGCGCGCCAACCGGGTGCAGATGCTGGCGGGGCTGCTGAACGTCTCGCTGATCTGGCTGATGACGGGACAGGGCGCGGGCGTGACCCCCGCGCAGCCCGGCGACGGCGAGCTGCTGGCCGAGCTGGACGGCGCGCGCCGCGAGGCGCTGAAGCTGGCCGAGCGAATCCGCAAGCTGGAGATCCGCGTGCGCGCGCGGATGGACCGCACGTGAGCGAGGATCCCGAAACCCGGCGCAAGCGCCTGCGCATCCGGGCCTGGCGGCGGGGCATCAAGGAGATGGACCTGATCCTCGGCGGCTACGCCGACGCGGAGCTGGCAGGCATGGACGACGACGCGCTGGCCCTCTTCGAGGCGGTGCTGGGCGAGGCCGACCACGACCTCTACGCCTGGGTGGCGGGGCAGAGCGAGCCGCCGCCGCGCTACGCCGCGCTCCTGGCGGAGATGGGACGGCGCGCGGCGATTCCGCGCTGACTTTACGAAATCGCAGGAAAGTTCTGCGACCCCTCGCCCCGAAGAGGTGCCGAGAGGGAAGTCGATGAGCCGCCTAGAAAGCTTCAAGCCGCGCAACGGGGCGGATTTCCTGTCGGGCTACCTCGACGGGCTGCAACTGGTGGAACGTCTCCACCGCCTGCTGCTCGACGTCATCAAGGACGAGTTCGAGCGTCTCGGCATCCTGGAGATCAACGCGGTGCAGGGCCTGCTGCTGTTCAACATCGGCGACAACGAGGTGACCGCCGGCGAGCTGAAGTCGCGCGGCTACTACCAGGGCTCCAACGTGTCCTACAATCTCAAGAAGCTGGTGGAGCAGGGCTACATGCACCACCAGCGCTGCGAGATCGACCGCCGCGCGGTGCGGGTGCGGCTGACCGCCAAGGGGCGCACGGTGCGCGACGCCGTGCAGGAGCTGTTCGGGCGCCAGGCCGAGGGGATCCGCGGCACGGGCGTGCTGACCGATGCCGACATGATCGAGATCGTCTCCACCCTGCGCCGGGTGGAGCGGTTCTGGGCCGACCAGATCCGCTACATCTACTAGGCGCGGCCAGGCCGGGCGGCGGGGCCGGCATGGGCGCCGGCGCGGCGCCGGAATGCGCGCCGCGGGCCCCTCCTTCGGCGCCCCTTGCACCGCTCCGGGGGCCTCCATAGAAGGGCGCGGATTCAAACCATACCCGGCGGGCCATCGGCCCGGCCGGGCATCCGTGCCCGAGGAAGATGACGCGATGCAGGTGACCGAGACCACGAACGAAGGCCTCAAGCGCGGCTACACGATCACCGTGCCCGCCTCCGACCTTGCCGCCACCGTCGACGCCAAGCTCGCCGAGGCGCGGCCCACGATCGAGATGAAGGGCTTCCGCAAGGGCAAGGTGCCGCTCGCCCTCCTCAAGAAGCAGTTCGGCCAGCGCCTCATGGGCGAGGCCATGCAGGAGAGCATCGACGGCGCCATGTCGAAGCACTTCGAGCAGTCGGGCGACCGCCCCGCCGCCCAGCCCAAGGTCGAGATGACCAACCAGGACTGGAAGGAAGGTGACGACGTGGTCGTCTCGATGGAGTACGAGGCGCTGCCCGACATTCCCGAGGTCGACTTCTCGGACGTCGCCGTGGAACGCCCCGTGGTGGAGCCGTCGGACGAGGACGTCGCCGAGGCGCTCGACGGGCTGGCCAAGAACGCCCAGTCGTTCGAGACCAAGGACGGCGCGGCGGAGGACGGCGACCAGGTCGTGATCGACTTCCTGGGCAAGGTCGACGGCGAGCCCTTCGAGGGCGGCGCCGCCGAGGACTACCCCCTCGTGCTCGGCTCCAACTCGTTCATCCCCGGCTTCGAGGAGCAGCTGGTCGGCCTGTCCGCCGGCGAGGAGAAGGCCGTCGAGGTCTCGTTCCCCGAGGAGTACCAGGCCGAGCACCTGGCCGGGAAGGCCGCGACCTTCGAGTGCACCGTCAAGGAGGTGAACGCCCCCGCGGAGTCCGCCGTCGACGACGAGCTGGCCAAGCGCTACGGCGCCGAGGACCTCGAGTCGCTCAGGACGCAGATCAAGGACCGCCTCACCCAGGAATACGCCGGCGCCGCGCGCCAGGTGGTGAAGCGCCGCCTCCTCGACCAGCTCGATGGCAAGGTCGACTTCGCGCTGCCGCCCTCGTTGGTCGACGCCGAGGCGAACCAGATCGCCCACCAGCTCTGGCACGAGGACAACCCCGACGTTCAGGGCCACGACCACCCCGAGATCGAGCCCACCGACGAGCACCGCAAGCTCGCCGAACGCCGCGTGCGCCTCGGACTGCTGCTCGCCGAGGTCGGCCAGAAGGCCGAGGTCCAGGTGTCCGACGCCGAGATGACCCAGGCGATCATGCAGCAGGCCCGCCAATACCCGGGGCAGGAGCGCGAGTTCTTCCAGTTCGTGCAGCAGAACCCCCAGGCCGCCCAGCAGCTCCGCGCGCCGCTGTTCGAGGACAAGGTCATCGACCACATCCTCGAGCAGGCGAAGGTCACCGACAAGCCGGTGTCCAAGGAGGAGCTGCAGAAGGAGGTCGAGGCGCTGGAAGCCGAGACCGAGTGATCCGGCCAACCCGTCCGGTCGTGGAAGGGGCGCCCCGCGGGGCGCCCCTCTCGCGTCAGCCCTTCGGCGTGATGCGGTAGACGCCGCCGTTCTCGAAGTCGGTGAGGATCAGGAACGAGCCGTCGTCCATCACCTCCACGTCGCGCACCCGGCCGACCTCGCGCAGGAGGCGCTCCTCCTCGGAGACGCGGCCTTCGGCGTCGAAGGACAGGCGCACCACGCCGCCCGGATAGAGCGAGCCGATCAGCGCGTCGCCGTTCCACTCGGCGAAGCTGTCGCCGCTGTGGAAGTCCATGCCACCGGGCGCAATGACGGGGTCCCAGAAGTAGACGGGCTGCTCCATGCCCTCCATCGACGCCTGACCCGAACCCACGGCCTCGCCGCTGTACTGCTCGCCGTAGGAGACCACGGGCCAGCCGTAGTTCAGCCCGGCCTCGGGGCGGTTCAGCTCGTCGCCGCCCTTGGGTCCGTGCTCGATGGTCCAGAGCGTCCCGTCCGCGTCCACGGCGGCGCCCTGGATGTTGCGGTGGCCGAGCGACCAGATCGCGTCCTCGGCGCCGTCCTGCCCAACGAACGGATTGCCCTCGGGAATCGAGCCGTCGAGGTTCACGCGCACGACCTTGCCGTAGGTCTTGTCGAGATCCTGCGCGTAGTCCCGCTCCTCCTCGGTGAAGTGCTCGCCGGTGGTGATCACCGCCGTGCCGTCACCGGGGAACACGATGCGGCTGCCGTAGTGCATGGGCGAGGGCGAGGGCGGGCCCTGCACGAAGATATCCTCGACCTTCGAGACGCTACGGCCATCTTCGGACAGTACCATCTTCGCGGCCGCAGTGGCGGACATGCCGTCGCCCATCGGCTTGGCGTAGGTCACGTAGATCGTGCGATCCTCGGCGAAGGTCGGGCCGACCGCCACGTCGAGCAGGCCACCCTGCTTCTGGGCGTAGACCTCGGGAAGTCCCGAGATCGGCTCCGACAGGGTGCCGTCCTCCATCAGCATCCGCATCCGGCCCGGGCGCTCGGTGACGAGGCAGCCCTCGCCATCGGGCAGCACGGCGATGCCCCAGGGGTGGACGAGGTTGCCGGCCACCAGCGCGCGCTCCAGCTCCACGTCCGAGGTGGCCAGCTCGGCGCGGAACTGCTCGGGGAAGGCGGGCGCGAAGTCGGTGTTGCGCTCGCCCCAGGTGAAGGTCTGGGCGGCGGCAGGCACGGCAGCGGTGGCGGCCAGCAGGAGGGCGGGCAGGGCGCGGATCATGAGTGGCTCCGGTATCTGGGGTTTCCCCTAGGAGCCTAGGGCGTCCGCGCCCCGCGTCACGTCACGAAGGGGTCAGAGCGCCATGCGGTAGCGCTGGAATCCCTCCTCGGTCACCTCGGCCGGCTCCAGCGTCACGCCGGGCACGCCGTCCGCGTAGGCCGCGCCGCCGGGGCCGGTGTCGAACAGCACCGTGGTCCCGCCCAGGGGCGCGAACGTCCAGTTGCCGTCGGCCGAGGGGCTGATCGTGCCCTGCTCCACGATGTAGCGCACGATCACGTCGCGGTTGGTGTCGGGCGCCTCGAGGATGGTGGTGGATCCGTCCGCTCCGGGGAACGAGCCGCCGCCGCCGGCGCGGTAGTTGTTCGTGGCGATCACGAACTCCGCGTCCATGTCGAGCGGCGCGCCCCCGTAGGTCAGGTTCACGATTCGGCTCGCGTCCGGGTTGATCACCGCCCCCTCGCGGTCGAAGCGCGAGGGCTGGCTGAGGTCGATCTGATACTCGACCCCGTCGATCACGTCGAAGTTGTAGGACGGGAACTCGGGGTTCAGCAGCACCTGCTCGCCGCCGCCGGGCTCGATCTGGTTGAACATGCCGGCCGAGCGCTCCAGCCAGTCCTTGACCTGCTGTCCCGTCACGCGCACCGCGCGCACGGTGTTGGGGTAGAGGTAGAGGTCGGCCACGTTGCGGATCGCCACGTCGCCCGCGGGCACGTCCGTGTAGTACTCCGCGCCGCCCCGGCCGCCGGCCTTGAAGGGCGCCGCCGCCGACAGGATCGGCAGGCCCTCGTGTTCGGTGCCCTCGAGCAGTTGCTCGACGTACCACTGCTGGGCCTTGGAGACGATCTGCACCGAGGGGTCGTCGGCCACGAGCGCGAAGTAGCTGTGGAGCGGCGCATCGGTCTTGCCAACGGCGCGGCGCACGTAGGCGAGCGTCGCCTCGTGGTCGGCCTCGGTGGCCTGCAGCACGGCGTCCACGCTCTCCACGGTGGGGGTCCAGGAGCGGTCCTCGCCCCGGGTGGCGATGGGGCGCAGGGTCTGCTCCGAGGCGGCGATGCGCCAGCCGTTCCCGTCGCGCTCCAGCATCAGGTCCACCAGCCCCATGTGGCTGCCCCAGAAGCCGGGCATCACGGCGGGCTTGCCGTGGATCGTGCCGGCGGCGGCGTCCACGTTCGCCACGTCCGCGTAGGCGTCGCCCGGGAACTCGCGGTGGTGGTGCCCGGTCAGCACCACGTCGATGCCCGGGACGGCTGCGAGGGGGACGGAGGCGTTCTCCATCATCTCCTCGTACTCGGCTGGTCCGATGCCGGAGTGCGAGAGGGCGACCACGATGTCGGCGCCCGCCTCCTTCATCTGCGGCACGTAGGCCTCGGCGGCCTTCACGATGTCGCGGACCGTCACGTTGCCCTCGAGATGGCGGCGGTCCCACTGCATGACCTGCGGGGGCGTGAAGCCGATCACACCGATCTTGATGGGGTGCGCCTCGCCGGCGCCGTCGGTCAGCTCGCGCTCCAGGATCACGTAAGGCGGCACCAGCGTGGTGTCGGCGGTGATCTGGGCGCCCTCCTCCTTGACCACGTTGGCCAGCACCACCGGGAAGGCGGCCCCGGCAACGGCCTTGTCAAGGAAGTCGAGGCCGTAGTTGAACTCGTGGTTGCCGATGGTGGCGGCGTCGAAGCCGACCGCGTTCATGGCGGCGATCACGGGATGGACGTCGCCCGCCTTCAGCCCCCGCTCGTAGGCCATGTAGTCGCCCATCGGGTTGCCCTGCAGGAAGTCGCCGTTGTCGAGCACGAGGCTGTTGCCGGACTCGGCGCGCACGTCCTCGATCAGCGCGGCGGTGCGGGCGAGGCCCACGGTGTCGACCGGCTTGTCGCCGTAGTAGTCGTAGGGCCAGACGTGGACGTGAAGGTCCGTGGTCTCGGCGATGCGCAGGTGCGCCTGGTTCGCCTGGGCGCGGGCGGCGAAGGGATGCACGGCGACGAGGCCGGCGGCGCCGGCGGCGTGCAGGAAGGTGCGACGGTTCAGCATGATGGTCCCCCTGTGAGTGCGGGGAGATGAAGGCCCGTCCCGGCCCGTCATGCAAGGGTCAGATACGCAAAGGGGCCGCCCGAAGGCGGCCCCGATGGTGGTCGTGCAGTGCGGGTTCAGCGCGGCTGGTCGTCGCGGTCGGCCCGGCTCTCGGGCGTCTCCACGAGGCCGTCCTCGTCGTCCGAGGCGGCGGAGCCGATATCGTCGAACAGCTCGTTGATCTCGAACTCGGCCTGGGCCTCTTCCTCGGCGGCCAGCTCCTGGATCGACTTGCCGGCCTCCTGAAGCTCGGCCTCCTCGGGGGAGCGGGCGACGTTCATGAGGATCTCGACCTCGACCTCGGGGTGCAGCTTCACCGTGACCGGGTGGATGCCCAGGTCCTTGATCGGCTTCTGCAGCGAGACCTGGCCGCGGGCGACCGTGAAGCCGGCCTCGGTGGCGGCATCGGCGGCGTCGCGGGTGGTGACCGAGCCGTAGAGCGCGCCGGCGTCGGAGGCCTGGCGGATGATCACGAACTTCTGGCCGTCGAGGCGGGAGGCCATCGCTTCGGCCTCCTTCTTGGACTCGAGGTTGTCGGCCTCGAGCTGCGCCTTGCGACCCTCGAAGGCGGCGACGTTGGCGTCGGACGCCGACAGCGCCTTGCCCTGGGGCAAGAGGAAGTTGCGGGCGTAGCCGGGCTTGACGTCGACGACGTCGCCCATCTGGCCAAGCTTGGCCACGCGCTCGAGAAGGATGACTTGCATGATCTCAGCTCCTCACTTCACGGCGTAGGGCAGGAGGGCCAGGAAGCGCGCGCGCTTGATGGCCTGGGCGAGCCGGCGCTGGTTCTTGGCCGACACGGCGGTGATGCGCGAGGGCACGATCTTGCCGCGCTCGGAGATGTAGCGCTGCAGGAGACGGGTGTCCTTGTAGTCGATCTTGGGGGCGTTGGGGCCCGCGAAGGGATCGGACTTGCGACGGCGGAAGAAGGGTTTGGTTGCCATGTGCCTGTCTCCTTACCGGCGCTCGCGGCGGCGGTCGTCCCGCTCGTCGCGCTTCTGCATCTGAACCGAGGGGCCTTCCTCGTGCTCGTCGACCTTGATGGTCAGCACGCGCATGACGTCGTCATGCAGGCGGGCGAGGCGCTCCATCTCCTGCACGGCCGCGGCGGGCGCGTCGGTGCGGAAGAAGCTGTAGTGCCCCTTGCGGTTCTTGTTGATCTTGTAGGCCATCGTCTTGACGCCCCAGTACTCGGTCTCGACGACGGTGCCGCCGTTGTCCGAGATCACCGCGCCGAAGTGCTCGTTCAGCCCTTCGGCCTGCGCGTTGGACAGGTCCTGACGCGCGATCATCACATGCTCGTAGAGCGGCATGCCGTCTCCATCTCTCTCTGGCGGGCTTCACCGTCCGGACGTCGTCCCGCCCTCCGGACACGAGGGGCCGCGCGGTTCGGGGTCGCGGCGGGACGGACGGCGTATAGCGGGCGCGCGCCGGGGCGCAAGGCCCGCGTGCGTCAGGACGCGCCGGCGAGGACGCCGCGGCCGCCGTCCGTGGCGCGGATGCGGTCGGCGTCGCAGGCGAGGTGCCACTCGAAGCCCTCGCGGGCGTAGCAGGTCTCGATCTCGCCGCCAAGCGCGGCGCGCGCCATGATGTCGGTGACCTTCGTGCCGAAGCCGCGGCGCGAGGGCTTGGCGACGGGCGGGCCGCCGCGCTCGGTCCAGCTCATGCGGAAGCGCGCGGCGGGGCCGGTGCCCTCGAAGCGCCAGGCGATGCGCACCACGCCGCCGTCGTTCGACAATGCCCCGTACTTGCTGGCGTTGGTCGCCAGCTCGTGCAGCGCCATGCCGAGGGTCTGCGCGGTCTCGGCGTCGAGGCCGAAGTCCTCGCCCTCGATCACGATGCGGTCGTCCACGAGGTCGGCGAAGTGGGCGAGCTGCGAGCGCACCAGCTCGTGGATCGCGACCGCGCTCCAGCCGCTGCGGACCAGGAGGTCCTGGCTCTTGCTCAGGGCGCCGAGACGCTCGCCGAAGGTCCGGGTGAAGGTGCCGGGGTCGTCGGCGCGGGTCTGGCGGGCGATCGCCTGCACGAGGGTCAGGAGGTTCTTGGAGCGGTGGTTCACCTCGTCCATGAGCACCTCGATCTGCCCGTGGCTGCTGGCGATCGTGGCCGCGGCGCGGCGGCTGAGGCGGGCGCGCATGGCCTGCGCCCAGACCACGGCGGTCAGGAGGAACGAGACCATCAGGCCGAGGACCAGCATCACGTAGTCGCTGTGCGCCGGCAGCGCGGCCTCGAAGCGCGGGGTAGAGACGGCGCGGAACTGCCATTCGCGGCCGAACAGGGCCATCGCGTTCTCGGTCGCGTACCGGCCCGTGCCGGCATCGCCGTACATCGGCGTCGGGGAGGCGTCGGGGTCCACGTCGCGCAGCGTGACCGCGATCGCGGTGCGGTCGCCGTCGGCCCGGCCCGCGAGCACGCTCTCCATCAGGTCGGGGATGCGGAACACGCTGACGATGAGGCCCGTGGCGGCACGGCGCCGCTCCTCGGCGGAGGAGACGTCGGCGCCGGTCCGGTAGACCGGCTGCACCAGCAACACGCCCGCCTCGGATCGGCCGTCGCCGGCGTCGGCGTCGCCGCCCGCGAGCGTGACCTGCGCCGATAGGCTGGGCTCCCCGCTCTCGATGGCGCGGCGCACGGCGGCCCCGCGGTGGCTCTCGGAAAGGATGTCGAAGCCCACCGCCCGCTCGTTCCGCGCGCTCATCGGCTCGAGGTAGAGGATGGGCGCATAGAGCGAGCGCGCGCCACCGGGGCGCACCTCGAACTCGCCCATGCCGTCCCCGCGCGTGGCGCGAACGAGGTCGGCCAGGGCACCGGGACCGCGCAGGAGCGCGTTGTAGGACACCGCCTGAACGCCGGGATAGGTCTCGCCCATGGCCAGGTCGTCCACGTAGCGCCGCCAGTCGGCCCGGCTGACCGCGCCCGAGGACCGGAACAGGCTGACGCCTCCGCGCAGGAACTGCGCATAGGCGTTCATCGTCGCCTGGAGGTCGTGACGGACGTCGTCGGCGGCGGCGGCGAACATGACCTGGTTGCGCTCGTGGGTGCGGCCCCGCTCGAAGAGGAAGCCGGCCACCGTCGCCGAGACCGACAGCACCAGCACGAAGGCCACGATCAGGCGATCCCTGGGCGTGGCGCGATCGTCGGCATCGCTTCCCATGGTCGGACCTCGCTTCCTGGCGACCGGATCGGCGCCTCTCGCGCGCCGGTTGCATTGTCCAATCGCACAGGCGGGTTTGCGTTTCCACCGCTAAGTTGCCGCACGGCCCCGATTTTCGCAGCGGTGCCGGGCGGTTGGCCATACGAAAGAGGGGACCCGAAGGCCCCCTCTCACGTCATCCGACGTGGGTCGTTGGATCAGTCGAAGAAGCCTTCGTCCACCGAGGGTAGCTCTTCGAGCTGCTCTTCGCTAAGGCGCGTGACATAGCTGTAGGTGGCGTCGTCGACCGCCACGAGACGCAGGTCGCCCACGGGAACCATCACGTGCTTGTCGCCAATGTCGAGGAAGCCGCCGACTTCGGCCACGAGGCCGACCATCTGGCCCGACTTGTCGAGGATGATGTCCTCGATCTCGCCGATCTGGTCGTAGTCGGTGCCGTAGGCGTAGTTGTTGTAGCCGTAGGAGTCACGGTCTTCCATGTCCATCCAGGTGGCTTCGTCGTAGTTGTTGGCGATCGAGTAGACCGGGCCGCCGGTGATGTCGCGGGTGCGGATGTAGTCGGCCATGTCCATCATGTGGGCATCGGCCAGCACGGGGCCGGCGATCGCGGTGGCGAGGGCGGCGGAAGCGAGGGTGCGGATCATGTGTCTCTCCTGTCGTTGTTTCTGTGCGGTGAAGCACTCGGGGCAGACAACGGACGCGGCGGGCGATGGTTCCGCGCCGCGCCGCACACGCCGAAGTGAGGCCGGACGCGGCGCGGGGCGGGGCAGGATGCGCCGACGCCCCCCCGGGAGACCGCCGATGATCCGATCCCTCCTCCTCGCCGCGACGCTCGCGGCGCCCGCCGCTGCGGAGCCGGAACGCTACGCCCTCGCGCCCGATCACAGCCAGATCCTGTTCCAGTTCGAGCACCTCGGCTACTCCACCACCTGGGGGCTGCTGTCGAACCTCGCGGGGACGATCGTGTTCGACCCGGACGACCCCGCGGCCTCCTCGGTGGAGGTCGCGATTCCGCTGGCCGCGATGTTCACCGGCTGGGAGCCCCGCGACGAGGCGTTCCGCTCGGCGGAGTTCCTGGGAGCGGACGAGAACCCCGAGGCGACGTTCCGCTCCACGGCGATCGAGGTGACGGGCGAGGACACCGGGCGCATCGCCGGCGTGCTCGCGCTGAACGGGGTGGAGCGCGAGGTGGTTCTGGAGGCGCGTCTGAACCACCGGGGCGATCACCCGATGGAGCGGGTGCCGTGGATCGGCTTCGACGCCACCGCGACGCTGCGGCGCTCGGACTTCGACGCGGGCCGCTTCGCGCCGTTCATATCGGACGAGATTGAGGTACGGATCTCGGTGGAGGCGCGGCGGGCCGACTGAGGCGGCCCGCCGGCGGGGGCGTCAGAAGAACGCCTGCAGGCCGGTCTGCGCGCGCCCGAGGATCAGGGCGTGGACGTCGTGGGTGCCCTCGTAGGTGTTCACGGTCTCGAGGTTCATCATGTGGCGGATCACGCCGTATTCCTCGGAGATGCCGTTTCCGCCGTGCATGTCGCGCGCCAGCCGCGCGACGTGCAGCGCCTGCCCGCAGTTGTTGCGCTTGATCAGCGAGATCATCTCCGGCGCGGCCTGTCCCTCGTCGAGGAGGCGGCCCACCCGCAGCGCGGCCTGGGTGCCCAGCGCGATCTGGGTCTGCATGTCGGCCAGCTTGAGCTGGAACAGCTGGGTCTGGGCCAGGGGCTTGCCGAACTGCTTGCGATCCAGCCCGTACTGGCGCGCCGCCATCCAGCAGGCCTCGGCGGCGCCCATCACGCCCCAGGCGATGCCGTAGCGGGCGCGGTTCAGGCAGCCGAACGGACCCTTCAGTCCTTGCACGTCCGGCAGCAGCGCGTCCTCGCCGACCTCCACGCCGTCCATCACGATCTCGCCCGTGGTCGAGGCGCGCAAGCTCTGCTTGCCCTTGATGCGCGGGGCCGACAGACCCTTCATTCCCTTCTCAAGCACGAAACCGCGGATCTTGCCGTCGTGGGCGTCGGACTTGGCCCAGACCACGAAGACGTCCGCGAAGGGCGCGTTCGAGATCCACATCTTGGAGCCGGTCAGGCGGTAGCCGCCATCGATCTTCTCGGCGCGGGTCTTCATGCCCGCGGGATCGGAGCCGGCATCCGGCTCGGTCAGGCCGAAGCAGCCGATCAGCTCGCCCGCCGCCAGGCCCGGCAGGTACTTCCGCTTCTGGGCCTCGGTCCCGTAGGCGTGGATCGGATACATCACCAGCGAGGACTGCACCGACATCATGGAGCGGTAGCCCGAGTCCACGCGCTCGATGGCGCGCGCGACCAGCCCGTAGGTCGTGTAGGTCGAGCCGAGGCCGCCGTACTCCTCGGGAATGGTGACGCCGAGCAGGCCGGCCTCGCCCATCTTCGCGAACAGCTCGGGCGCGTCCAGCTCCTTGGCGTAGGCCTCGCGGACGACGGGTTGCAGCGTGGACTGCGCGAAGCTCTCGGCGGCGTCGCGGAGCATCCGCTCGTCCTCGCTCAGCTGGTCCTCCAGCCGCAGCGGATCGGCCCAGTCGAAGGGGCCGAGGTCGGGGCCGTGGCCGGCGTGCGGCGGGATGGCGGCGTCTTTCATGGGGTGGCTCCTCTGTCGCCGCGGGTTGTATCCCTCGCGAACCCCTCCCGCAACGCGCGGGCGCCCATGCGCCTTTGGTCGGCTTGACCGCGCCGGCACGGACTGCGCCTCCTCCGTCCCATGAGCACACCCATGAACAGCATCGACGCGGTGCAATCCGCCCTCGCGGGACAGGACTACGTCTGCGGCCGGGCGCTCGCCACGGTGACGTTCCTCGCGCTGCGCCTGCGGCGGCCCCTGTTCCTCGAGGGCGAGGCGGGGACGGGCAAGACCGAGATCGCCAAGGCGATCGCGTCGGCGCTGGGCCGGCGCCTGATCCGGCTGCAGTGCTACGAGGGGCTGGATGCCCACTCCGCCGTGTACGAGTGGAACTTCGCGGCGCAGATGGTGGCGATCCGCCGCGCCGAGGCGACCCACGAGGCGCCGCCCGACCTGTTCTCGGACCGCTTCCTGATCGCGCGGCCCCTCCTGGAGGCGATGCGCCCCCAGCCCGGCGGCGCCCCGGTGCTGCTGATCGACGAGATCGACCGCACCGACGCCCCGTTCGAGGCGTTCCTGCTGGAGGCGCTGTCGGACTACCAAGTTACGATCCCCGAGACGGGCACGGTCCGCGCCCCCGAGCCGCCGATCGTGATCCTCACCTCGAACCGCACGCGCGAGGTGCACGACGCGCTCAAGCGGCGCTGCCTCTACCACTGGGTCGACTACCCCGACCACGCCCGCGAGATGGAGATCCTCGCCGCCCGCGCGCCGGAGGCGTCCGAGACGCTCAGCCGCGAGGTCGTCGCCTTCGTGCAGCGCCTGCGCACCGAGGACCTGTTCAAGAAGCCCGGCGTCGCCGAGACCATCGACTGGGCCAAGTGCCTGCTCGCCCTCGACATGATCGAGTTGTCACCTGCGGTCATCGCCGACACGCTTGGCGCGCTCCTGAAGTATCAGGACGACATCCAGCGCCTCCAGGGCTCCGACGCCCGGCGCATCCTCGACGAGGTCCGGGCGGAGTTGGCGTGATGGCCCTCCCTCATCCTGCCGGAAATACCTTGGGGGGTCCGGGGGGCTAGCCCCCCGGCATCGCACGCCGTGGAACACATCCCCCTCGACCTCCCCGAGAACCCGCGCCTCGCCGGCAACATCGCGCATTTCGCCGCCGCATTGCGCCGCGCCGGGGTGCCCGCCGGTCCCGACCGGGTGATCCTGGCCGCCGAGGCCGTCGCCGCGGCAGGCTTCACCGAGCGCGCCGACTTCGCCCACGCGTTGGAGGCGGTGTTCGTCCGCCGGCCCGAGCACCGCGCTGTCTTCCGGCAGCTCTTCCGCCTCTACTGGCGCGACCCGCGGTTTCTGGAGCACATGATGGGCCTGCTGACGCCCACGGTACGCGGCGTGCAGGACGAGCGGCGCGCGCGGGCGGCCGAGAAGCGCGCCGCCGAGGCGCTGCTGGGGGACGCAGACCGCGAGACGCCCGAGCCGCGCGAGGAGGAGGCACCCGAGGAGGTGGAGATCGACGCCGCCGCCACGGCGAGCGGCCGGGAGACGCTGCGGACCCTCGACTTCGAGCAGATGTCCACCGCCGAGATGGCCCGCGCGCGGCGCATCCTCTCGACCCTGCGCCTGCCGGTCGATCCCATCCCCACCCGCCGCCGTGCCGCGGACGTGCGCGGCGGTGTGGACCGCCGCGCCACCCTGCGCGCCGCGATGCGCAAGGGCGAGCTGCGCGACATCCGGCGCGCGACGCCGGGGCGGCGTTGGCCGAACCTCGTGGCCCTGTGCGACATCTCCGGCTCCATGTCGGCCTACAGCCGGGCGCTGCTCCATTTCCTCCACGCGGTCTCGAACGCGGAAGGGCAGGGGTGGGCGGACGTCCACGCCTTCACCTTCGGCACCCGGCTGACCAACATCACCCGTCACATGCGGGGCCGCGACGTGGACGCCGCCCTCGCCGCCGCCGGGGCCGAGGCGCAGGACTGGGACGGCGGCACGCGCATCGGCGCGGCCCTGCGCGCCTTCAACCGCGACTGGTCGCGGCGCGTCATGGGGCAGGGCGCCGTGGTGCTGCTCGTGACCGACGGATTAGAGCGGGGCGACGCCGACGCGCTTGCCTTCGAGGCCCGGCGCCTGCACCTCGCGGCCCGCCGGGTGATCTGGCTCAACCCGCTGCTGCGCTGGGACGGCTTCGCGCCGAAGGCCGCCGGCATCCGCGCGATCCTGCCCCACGTCGACCTCCTGCGCGCGGGCCACAACATCGCCGCCTTCGAGGGCCTCGCCGCCGCGCTGTCGGAGCGGGGCACGGCAAGGCGCTGACGCCGCCCGGCCATCCGATATCGCGGCCCGCTTCGGAACGTCCCGCGCCGGCAAGGGGTTGTGGTCCGCACAACTCAAGGGAGCCCACCGCCCATGCCCGTCCAGACCCTATCCGCGCGTCTTCGCGCCGCCACCGCCCTCGCCGCCGGCCTCGCCCTCGCGCTGCCGCCGCTGCCCGCTTCCGCCCAGCTCCTGCCCGGCGCGCTGATCGAGATGCCCGTGCCCGACATCGCGGCGCGCTGCCTCGACGAGGGCATCGCCGTGGACCGCCTCGCGCTCTGCGCCCGCGTGCTGCTGCTCAGCGAGCAGGGGCTCGCGCTCCTGAACGAGCACCCCGACGCCACGCTCGACGCGAGCGGCGCCGTGTTGGCCGCCGACGGCTCGCAGCTCGTGCCCGCCGCGCCCGAGCTGGAGTCCGCGCTCGCCGGGATCGGCCTCGCGCCGGGCGACGCCGCCGGCGCCGAGCGCTTCGCCGCCGTTGCCGCCTCCGACGGCGTGGCAGGGCTGCTGGGGTCCAACGACACCCAGACCACAGAGCCTGATGTGGAGATGGACGAGGCCGAGGCCGAGACCGCCGACACCGAGGTCGCTGCCGTGACCGAGGAGGAGGGCGCCGACGCCCGCGCCGAGGGCCAGACCGATCCCGCCGGAGCGGAGGCGGACGACGGCGCGGACACGTCCGAGGCCGGCGCCGTGGACGAGGCCACCGCCGAGAGCGTGATCGCCAATATCGAGGCCGCCGCCGACGAGCCCATCGACGAGGAGGCCGCGCTCGAGGAGGCCGCCGAAGCGCCCGTCGAGGCCGAGACCGCCGTGGCGCCCGAAACCGTCGAGTCGCCCGTGGAGGAGAACGCCGAGACCGCGCAGGACCCGACCGAGGACACCACGCCGACGGACGTGGCCGAGAACCCCGAGATGCCCGTCGTCGAGGAGCCCGCGGGCGACCCCGACGCCGAGGAGGTCGCGGTGATCCCGGAGGATGCCGGCACCGGCACCGCCACCGTGGGCGACGGCGTCGCCGATGGCGAAGTCACGACCGTGGACGGCACCGTCGCGGACGACCCCGACACCGAGGTGACCGCCGAGACCGAGGGCGCCGACGCCGGATCGGACGCGGCGATGGAGGAGGCCGCCGAGGAGGCCGGAACCGAGGAGGACGCCTCCGTGGGCGCCGGCGCGACTCCCGACGCCGCCACCGCCACCGCCGAGGCGGAGCCCGAAGCCGAGGCGGAGACCACCGCCGAGGCCGAAGTGGAAGCCGAGGCCGAGGCCGAGCCGGCTGCCGAGGCCGAGACCGTTATGCCCGAGAGCGAGGCGGCGGCCGAGGTCGCGGCCCGTCCCGAGCCCGAGCTGACGCCCGAGCAGGAGCGCGCGCGCGACCAAGCGGAGGCGGCGCTTTCCTCGCTCGACACGCAGACCGGCAGCGACGACGCCGCGGCCGCCGAGCCCACCGCCGCCGCCGCGCTGTCGGCGTCCGACGAGGATGCCTCGGCCGACGCGGAGGTCACCGAGGAGGAGGTCACGGATGCCGACGTCCGCTCCGCCTCCGAGGACTTCGCGACCCAAGCCGTGGTCACCGACGACGACCGGGGCGGCCTGTCCGACACCCAGAAGCTCGCGCTGGGCGCGCTGGGCGCGCTGGCCGTGGGCACGCTGCTGAACAACCGCGCGCGCGTTGTGTCGAACAGCGGCGACCGGGTCGTGGTGCAGCGCGCCGACGGCGACTTGACCGTGCTGAAGGACGACGACGCGCTCCTGCGCCGTCCCGGCTCCACGGTCCGCACGGAGCGCTTCGACGACGGCTCCAGCCGCACGATCGTCACCCGCGAGGACGGCAGCCGCGTGATCACCGTGCGCGACGCGTCGCTACGCGTGCTGCGCCGGACGCTGATCGCCGCCGACGGCACCGAGTACGCGCTGATCGACGACACCGCCCCGGTGGAGCAGGTCGACGTCTCGCAGCTGCCCGAGTACCGCCCCACGGCCTCGACCCGCGACGGCGGCGACGACGCGCTGCGCATGGCCCTCGCCCGCGAGGCGGGCGTGGACCGCGCCTTCTCCCTCGCGCAGATCCGCACCATCCCCGAGGTGCGCGCGCTCGCGCCGGCGATCGAGCTTGACGCGGTGACCTTCGCCAGCGGCTCGGCTGCGATCATGCCCGACCAGGCCGGCGCGCTGACCGGTCTGGCCGAGGAGATGAAGGCGCAGATCCGGGCCAACCCGCGCGAGGTGTTCCTGATCGAGGGGCACACCGACGCGGTGGGGGATGCGGCCTACAACCTGGCCCTCTCGGACCGCCGGGCCGAGAGCCTCGCGCTGGCGCTCAACGAGTACTTCGGCGTGCCGGTCGAGAACATGGTGGTGCAGGGCTACGGCGAGCGCTTCCTGAAGGTGCCGACGCAAGCCTCCGAGCAGGCCAACCGCCGCGCCGTCGCGCGCCGGGTCACGGACCTCCTGCGGGTCGCAGCCGCCAACTGATCCGCGACCAAAGCGGGGGCAGGGCCGGGGTTGAGAGACCCCGGCCCTTGCTGTTTGGGTAGGGCATGGAACGGGACCCCATCGAAGCCATCATCGCTTGGCGCGACGCCGGACGGCAGGCCGCGCTCGCCACCGTCGTCGAGACCTGGGGCTCGGCGCCGCGCCCGCGTGGGGCGGTGCTGGCCATCTCCCAGGATGCCGAGCTGGTCGGGTCCGTGTCGGGCGGCTGTGTCGAGGGCGCGGTGGTGGCCGAGGCGCTGGACGCGTTCGGCGACGGGCGCCACCGGGTGCTGGAATACGGGGTCAGCGACGACGAGGCCTTCGCTGTAGGGCTGGCCTGCGGCGGCACGATCCGCATACTGCTGCAACCGGTCGTGCCCGCCGTGCTCGACGCGCTGCGGGCGGTTCAGGCGCAGCGAGAAGCAGCGCATCCTGCGGCGCTGGAGACGGACGTGGAGACCGGCGAGGTCCGGGCCGTCGCCGAGGGGCTGGAGGCGCGGGTGCGCGAGGACCGCTCGGGCTTCGAGGAGGACGGGCGGCGGTTCCGCGCGCTCTTCGCGCCGCCCCTGCGCATGGCGGTGGTGGGCGGGGTGCACGTGGCGCAGGCGCTCGTGCCCATGGCGCGCATCATGGGCTACGCGGTGTCCGTGATCGACCCGCGCGAGGCCTTCGCCAGCCCGGCCCGCTTTCCGGACACCGCGCTCGACCATGACTGGCCCGACGCGGCGATGCGGCGCTTCGCGCCCGACGCCCGCTCCGCCGTGGTGCTGCTGACCCACGACCCGAAGCTCGACGACCCGGCGCTGGAGGTGGCGCTGCGCTCGGACGCCTTCTACGTCGGCGCGCTCGGCTCCACGCGCACCCACGCCAAGCGGGTCGCCCGGCTGGAGGCGGCGGGGCTGGATGCCGCGGCCATCGCGCGGATCGACGCGCCCGTGGGCCTCGACATCGGCGCGCGCACGCCCGCCGAAATCGCGGTGGCGGTGCTGGGCGCCGTTACGCAGGCCCTGCGCCGTGGTCCCACGCGGTGAGGTTCGGCCCGGTCCCGGTGGACGACGCCGAGGGCGCGATCCTCGCCCACTCTGCCACGACCCCCGGGGGACGCCTGCGCAAGGGCGCGGTGATCGGCGCCGACGAGCGCGCGGCGTTGCAGGCCGCCGGGCTGACGTCCGTGATCGCCGCGCGGCTCGACCCAGGCGACGTGGGCGAGGATGCCGCAGCCACCGCGGTCGCCGCCGCCATGCAGGGCGAGGGACTGGCGCGGCGCGCGGCCTTCACGGGGCGCGCCAACCTCCACGCCGAGGGACCGGGCGTACTGGAGGTCGACCGCGCGGCCATCGACCGCGCCAACGCGGTGGACCCGGCCATCACCGTCGCCACCCTGCCGCCGTGGCAGCGCGTGGCCGCGGGCACCATGGCGGCCACCGTGAAAATCGTGGCCTACGGCGCACCGGGCACGGCCGTCGAGGCGGCGGCCGAGGCTGCGCGGGGCGCGCTGAGGGTCCGCGCGCCCGTGCTGCGGAGCGCGGTGCTGCTTGTGACGACCTTGCCGGGCGCACCCTCGAAGCACGGCCCCGTGGTGGCGCGGCTCGACCGGCTGGGGGTGGAATGCGCCGTCCGCGAGGTGCCCCACGCGGAAGCGCCCCTCGCCGCGGCGATGGGGGAGGCGGGGGCCGACTTCCTGCTCGTGCTGACCGCCTCGGCCACGTCCGACCCGCGCGACGTCGGACCGGCGGCCCTGCGCGCGGCGGGCGGGCGGCTGGAGCGGTTCGGGATGCCGGTCGATCCGGGCAACCTCCTGTTCCTGGGCGATCTCGGGGGGCGCCCCGTGATCGGCCTGCCGGGCTGCGCGCGCTCGCCCGCCCTCAACGGCGCGGACTGGGTGCTGGAGCGCCTCGTCTGCGGCGTGCCGGTGACGGGGGCGGACATCGCCGCGATGGGCGTGGGCGGACTGCTCGGCGAGATCCCGACGCGCCCCCAGCCGCGCGAGGGGCGCTAGCGCGACGATCCGCCCATCGCGCGGTTTTTGTGCCGGGCGCCGGAACCAATGCCCCGGCGCACGGTTCTCCCCGCATAGAGACGGACGCGCGGGGCCGACCTTCCCCCCTCCCTCCCCACCCGGAGGCACCGCGCGAGACCCCGCCTCATTACGGACCCGCGGCTTTCCCCCGCCGGCGTGGTCCGGAAGACCCGGCGCGCATTCCCTTCCCCAGGAATGCGCGCCTCCTCGTTTCCGGAGGCTGCCCGTGACCCGCAAGCGCCCACCCGTCGCCGGCGATCCCGCCGCGCCCGATCCCGCCGCGCCTCCGTCGGACGATGCGGAGGGCGCGGACGAGAAAGGGCGCCCGAAGGCGCCCCGCGAGGATCCCGGGCGGGACTGACCGGCCTCAGCGCTGCTGGGGCCCGATCATCATGACCATCTGGCGGCCTTCCATCTTGGGCATGTTCTCGACCTTGCCCAGCTCCTTGACGTCCTCGGCCACCCGCTCCAGCAGCTCGCGCCCGAGGTTCTGGTGCGCCATCTCGCGGCCGCGGAAGCGGAGCGTGACCTTCACCTTGTCGCCGTCCTCGAGGAAGCGGTACACGTTGCGCATCTTGACGTCGTAGTCGTGCGTGTCGGTGTTGGGGCGGAACTTCACCTCCTTCACCTCGATCGTCTTCTGCTTCTTGCGAGCCTCGGCCTCGCGCTTCTGCTGCTCGTACTTGAACTTGCCGAGATCCATGATCTTGCAGACCGGCGGGTTCGCGCTCGGGCTGATCTCGACCAGGTCCAAGCTGACCTCCTCGGCCAGCGCACGGGCGCGCGACGGGCTCATCACCCCGAGGTTCTCGCCCTCGGCGCCGATGAGGCGGATCTCGACGGCGCGGATCTTGTCGTTGGCGCGGGGGCCGGTGTCGCGCACGGGCGGCGCGTGGTGTGGTCTGCGGGCGATGGTCGTGGCTCCTGGGATTGTTCGCGATCAGGGCGGCAAGGTAGCGGCGCCGGGCCCGCGCTTCAAGTTGCGATCGCGTCGCTGCGGTGCGGAACCCCCGGGGGGCGGGGTGGTTGTCCCCCCGAGTGCGGCCGTCACGCGGTCGTGATTTCCGAAGGAAGGGGAGACGCACATGTCCCGCAACGTAATCGTAGGTCTGGCCGTGGTGGTCGTGGCCGTTCTGGCCTGGATCGTCATCGCGCGCTTCGACGACGGGGCCGAGGTGGCCGACGCGCCGGTCGACGGCCCGCTGACCACCGAGGTGGAAGGCGACGCCGTGGTCGTCGACGTCGATCCCGACGCCGAGCCCGAAGCCAACGTCGAGGCCGTGGTCGACGAGGCCGCGCCGCTGACCGAGGCCGGCGAGGACGCCGCCTCGTCGCTTGAGGAAGCGAACGAGGTCGCCGAGGAGGAGCCGCAGGTTCCCGCCGACGCCGCGCCCGACGCCGCCGACTCCGACGCCGTGGTCCTCGAGAACGAGGTGACCGTGGTCGGCGACGAAGCCGCCGCCGAGGTCGACGAAGCCGCCGACGAGGTGGAAGCCGCTGCCGACGCCGTGGGCGACGCCGCCTCCGATGCGGCCGCCGCCACCGGCGCCGCGATCGAGAATGCTGCCGAGGCGACCGCCGACGCCGTGGGCGATGCCGCCGACGCGACCGCCGAGGCGGTGGACGACGCGGGCGAGGCCGTCGAGAACGACGATCCCGAGGTCGTGACCACCACGGTTCCGATCACGCCGGCCGAGGGCACCGTCGACGCCGACGCGGAGATCGCCGAGCTGCTGACCCCCGAGACGTTCGACGCCGACCGTCTGATCGTCCTGATCGACGAGAGCGACCTCGACGCCGACGCCCGGACCTCGCTGCGCACCGCGGTCGAGGAGGCGCGCGACGACCCCTCGCTGGTCGACGCCACGATCGAGCGCATCCGGACCGACCTCGAGATCGAGTGATTCGAGCGCTCCGGCACGACGATTGGGCCGCCCTTCGGGGCGGCCCTTTTCGGTCGCGCCTCGAACATGCGAAAGGCGCCCCGCGGGGCGCCCTCTGGTCGTTCCGCTGGGCGTGCCGGCGTCAGCCCACGAAGGCCTTCTCGACCACGTAGTGCTTCGGGTCGGAGTTCGCGCCCTCCTCCAGGCCGAAGCCCTCGAGGATCGCCTTGATGTCTGTGTTCAGCCCCATCGAGCCGCAGACCATGGCGCGGTCGGTCTCGGGCGAGATGCGGTCGACGCCGAGGTCGCGCAGCGCTTCGCTGGAGCGCAGGAGGTCGGTGATCCGGCCCATCTTCTCGGACGGCTCGCGGGTGGTGGTGGGGTAGTAGCGCAGCTTAGCGAGGTTCTCCTCGCCCAGCAGCTCGCGCACCATCTCGTCGGAACGGAGGCCGTCGATCACCGCGCGGCCGTAGGCCAGCTCGGCGACGTCCCGGCAGGTGTGGGTGACGATCACCTCGTCGAAGCGCTCAAAGGTCTCTGGGTCGCGCAGGAGCGAGGCGAAGGGCGCGAAGCCCGTGCCGGTGGCGAAGAGCCACAGGCGCTTGCCCGGCAGCAGCGCGTCGTGGACCAGCGTGCCCACGGGCTTGGGCCGCAGGATGATCTCGTCGCCGGGCCGGATGTGCTGGAGCTTCGAGGTCAGCGGGCCGTCCTGCACCTTGATCGAGTAGAACTCCAGCTCGTCGTCCCAGGACGGCGAGGCGATTGAGTAGGCGCGCAGCAGCGGTTTCTGGCGACCGGTCTTCGGGTCCGGATCGCCCATCAGCCCGATCATCACGAACTCGCCCGAGCGGAAGCGCAAGCTCGCGGGCCGCGTCACGCGGAACGAGAACAGCCAGTCGGTCCAGTGGGTGACGGCGGTCACGGTCTGGGCGTCGGGCAGGGCGGGGGTGGCCGGCTTGGCGGCCGGAACGGCGGTCATCTGGTTCATGGTCTCGGATTGCGGGACTGGCCCGCACCTCTATTCGGTGAAGGAAGGGGACTCCAGCGGGAGGGGCGCGGCTATCCGGCGCGCCGCCGTCCCAACCGGGCCTGGTAGTCGTGAGCCTGCCAGTCGGCCCGCGCGAGCCACTGCGGCTCGGGCTGGCGCGCGGCGAGGGCGTCGTCGATCTCGACCTCGTCGAAGCCCGAGCGGCGGGCCATCGCGTACTGGTCGGCGATCACGTGGCCGGCGGCGCGCAGGCGCCCCTCGAAGCCCGCCCGGCGCAGGACCCGGGCGATCGTGAAGCCCCGCCCGTCCGAGAAACTCGGGAAGGCCACGCGCACCACGGTGATGCAGGCGAGGCGGTCCAGCAGCGCGTCCAGGTCGTCGGCCGGGCCCACGTCCACCGCCACGGGGCCGTTGGCGGGCAACTCGGCCAGCGGCACGAAGCGCGCGTCGAGGTCGTCGGCGTGGAAGCCGTCGTCGCGGATGATGGGCATGGTCAGCCTCCCGTCGCCACGGAGCCGTCGGGGCGCACGACGACGCCCCCGGCGAAGTGGATGCCGCACTCGGTCTTCTCGCGCCCGCGCCAGCGGCCCGAGCGGGCATCCTCGCCCGGCGCCACCTTCGTGGTGCACGGCGCGCAGCCGATCGAGGGGTAGCCCTGCGCCACCAGCGGATGCCGGGGCAGGGCGTGATCGTCCATATAGGCGGCCAGCTCGGCGCCGGTCCAGGCGGCGAGGGGGTTGGCGCGGATGCGCCCGCCCTCGGCCTCGAACAGCGGCATCGCGGCGCGGGTGCCGGCCTGCATGCGCTTGCGGCCCGTCACCACGGCGTCGAAGTCCTGCACCGCCAGCTCCAGCGGGCGCACCTTGCGGAGCGTGCAGCACAGGTCCGGGTCGCGGCCGTGCAGATCGCCTTCGGGGTCGTAGAGGAACAGGTCCTCGTTCGCGGGGCGGATGACGCGCACGTCCTCCAACCCGAGCGTCTCGGCCACGCGGCGCTGATAGGCCAGCGTCTCGGGGAACAGCATGCCGGTCTCGAGGAACAGCACCGGGACGGCGCGATCCAGCTGCGCCGCCATGTGCAGCAGCACCACCGAGTCGGCGCCGAACGACGACACCAGCGCCGTGGACCCCAGTCCGAGCGCCGCGCGCAGCACGTCCTCGGCCGGGGCGCCCTCGTGCTCGGCGGACAGCGCGGCGGCACGGGCCGCCAGCAGGGCGTGGGCGTCAAGCGGCATGGGCGCGCTCCTTGTCGTAGAGGGCGCTCTTGAAGGGCGCCATCCCGAGGCGGCGGAAGGTCTGGAGGAACGTCTCGTCGTCCCGCTCGCGCAGGTCGAGATAGGCGGTGATCAGGCGCTCCACGGCCGGCACGATCTCGTCGTAGGCGAAGCCGGGGCCGGTGCGCTCGCCGAGGGCGGCGGTCTCGGTGCCGTCTCCGCCGAGGGTGATCTGGTAGTTCTCCACGCCCGCCCGATCCAGTCCGAGGATTCCGATGTGTCCGACGTGGTGGTGGCCGCAGGCATTGATGCAGCCGGAGATCTTGATCTTGAGGTGGCCCACGTCGTGCTCGATCTTCAGCTCTTCGAGCCGGGTGGCAATGCCTTGCGCGACAGGGATCGAGCGGGCCGTGGCCAGCGCGCAATAGTCCATGCCCGGGCAGGCGATGATGTCCGAGGCCAGCCCGACGTTGGCGGTGGCGAGGCCGGCGTCCCGCAGCGCCGCATGGAGCGCGGGCAGCGCGTCGCGCGGCACGTGCGGAAGAATCACGTTCTGCTCGTGGCTTATGCGCAGCTCGCCGTAGGCGTGGGCGTCCGCGAGGTCGGCCAGCAGGCGCATCTGATCGGCGGTCGCGTCGCCCGGCGTGGCGCCGTGGGCCTTGAGCGAGACCGTGACGACCGCGTGGTCGTCGCGCCGGTGCGAAACCGTGTTCGTGTCGATCCACGAGCGCAGCACGGGGTCGAGAACGGGCGGCAGCGCGTCCGCCTCGCGGAAGGCGGGGGGCGCGAACTGGGCCTCGAGGTCCGCCAGCAGCGCCTGGTCCTCGCCGGTGAAGAGCGCGCGCACCTCGTCGAAGCGCGCCTCGACGGCGTTGCGGAACGCCTCCAGCCCGGTCTCGTGGACGGTGATCTTGATGCGCGCCTTGTACTTGTTGTCGCGGCGCCCGAGGCGGTTGTAGACCGACACGATCGCCTCGCAGTAGGGCAGGAGGTCCGCGCGGGGCAGGAACTCGCGGATCACCTTGCCGATCATCGGCGTGCGGCCCAGACCGCCGCCCACCAGCACCTCGAACCCCGGCTCGCCGTCGCGCTCGACCATGCGCAGGCCGATGTCGTGGGCGCGGGTGACCGCGCGGTCGTTCGGGCTGCCGGTCACGGCGATCTTGAACTTGCGCGGCAGAAACTGGAACTCCGGGTGGTCGGTGGACCACTGACGCACCAGCTCCGCCACGGGGCGCGGATCGGCGATCTCGTCGGCGGCCGCCCCCGCGAAGTGGTCGGCGGTCACGTTGCGGATCGTGTTGCCGGAGGTCTGGATGGCGTGGAGGCCCACCTCGCCCAGCCGGTCCAGCATGTCGGGAATGTCGACCAGCCGGGGCCAGTTGTACTGGATGTTCTGGCGCGTGGTGAAGTGGCCATAGCCCTTGTCCCAGCGTGTCGCGAGCTCGGCCAGCATGCGCATCTGCGCCGACGAGAGCGTCCCGTAGGGGATAGCCACGCGCAGCATGTAGGCGTGGAGCTGCAGGTACACGCCGTTCATCAGCCGCAGCGGCTTGAACTCGTCCTCGGTCAGCGAGCCGTCGAGGCGGCGCGCCACCTGGGCGCGGAACTGCGCGTTGCGCTCCGCGAGGAAGGCGCGGTCGAAATCGTCGTAGTGGTACATCTCAGTGCTCCGGGCGGATCGGGGCGCGGCCGGCATCGGGGCCGGGGCGCTGCCCGTGGGCCTTGCCGTGGGCGTAGTTCGTGGGCCCCGCGGCGCGGAACGCCTCGCGGAAGTGCGCGGGCTCGGGACCCTCGGGGCCCCGGCGGACGTCGGCGAGGTAGGCGCCGACCACGGCGCTCGCCTGCATCTCGGCGTCGAGGAGACGGATCTGCGCGTGGGCCTCGTCCTCGATCAGCTCGGCCTCGGCCAGGACGCGGACCCAGCGGTCGTCGACGGAGAGGTACACGACCTCGCCGTCACGCAGGTCGTTCGCGGTGACGACCTTGGGGGTGAAGGGCTTGGGCATCAGAGGGCGACCTCCATGGCAGGCGCTTCGGCCCGGCCGCGAGGGGCCAGACCGAATAGGATGAGGGCGGGACCGGCGGCATCGCCCGCAGCCTCGGCGAGAGTGGCGAGGGTGGCCGCACGGACGCGCTGCTCGGGGCGCGCGGCATTCTCGACCACGGTGACGGGGGTGTCCGGCGCGGCGCCGTGCATGAGCAGGCGCCCCTGCATCCAGCGCGCGGCCCGGAGGCCCATGTAGATGCCTGCGACCTCGCCGGGACGGGCCAGCGCGCGCCAGTCGTGGTCGACGAAGCCCTCCATGTCGTGCGCGGTCAGGAGGCGCACGGAGGCGTTGCGGCGGCGCTTCGTCAGGCTCTGCCCGATGGCGGCCACGGCGGCCGAAGCGGCGGTGATGCCGGGCACGACGGACCACGAGAGGCCGGCCGCGTCCAGCGCCTCGATCTCCTCGTCGAGTCGCCCGAACACGGCCGGATCGCCGCCCTTCAGGCGCACCACATGAGCGCCCCGGGCCGCGTGGCGGACCATCAAGGCATTGATGCTCTCCTGCGGCATCGAGGGGCCGAAGCCCGTCTTGCCGGCCTCCACGATGGTGGCCTCGCGGCGGGCCAGCTCCAGGATGGCGGCGGGCACCAGCCGGTCGTGGATCACCACGTCGGCGCGATCGAGCGCGCGGCGGGCCTTGAGGGTCAGCAGCTCCGGATCGCCGGGGCCGGCACCGACGAGGTCGACGTGTCCGGGGCGGGCTTCCGCCGCGAGGTGCTCGTCCAGCAGGGCGTGAAGCGTCGCGGCGACGTCCTCGCCGCGCTCCACCGCGCGGGGGCCGGCGGTGTCGTAGTACTCGGCCCAGAAGCGGCGGCGGGGCGCGCCGAAGGGCAGGGCGTCGGCCAGCTTGCGAAACCCCTTGGCGACGCGTGCCAGGGTGCCGGTGGCGGGGGGCAGCGCGGCTTCCAGCTCTGCCTTGATCTTGCGGGCCAGCACGGGCGCGGTGCCTTCCGTACCGATGGCCACGGTCACGGGGTTGCGGTCCACAATGGCGGGGGTGATGAACTGCGAGTTCTCGAGGTCGTCCACCACGTTCACCAGCGCGCCGTCGGCTGCGGCCATGCGCAGCGTGGCGGCGTCGAGCGCAGCGTCCTCGGAGGCGGCGTAGGCGATGGGGCAGCACAGCGCGTCGCCGGGGGTCTGGGTGCGGCGGTGGAGGGCGAGGCGGCCCTCGGCGGCCCAGGCCTCGATCTCGGGGGCGGGGGACTCTGCCACGACGTTGACGTGGGCGGTGGTCTTGAGCAACAGGCGCAGCTTCGCCACGGCCGCGTCGCCGCCGCCGACGACCAGCACGCGGCGGCCTTCGAGGGCCAGGAAGACGGGAAAGTGGTTCATCGCGCGGCTCCGTGTCTGCCGCTCAATATAGGACAATGTCCTTGCCGGGGGGGAGGGGGCGGGCGATAACAGGGACATCCTGATGCCTGCCGCGTAGGCAGGGGGGACGATGTTCCGGGTGCGGGGGGATAAGCGGATGGCGGTCCGGATGGACGAGCTGGATCGGAAGATCCTTCGGGAGTTGCAGCGCGATGCGGGGCAGGCGCTCGATGCGATCGCCGCAAAGGTGGGATCGTCGAAGACGCCCGTGTGGAACCGCATCCGCAAGCTGCGCGAGGCCGGCGTGATCGGGCCGAACACGGTGGTCGTGGACCCCGAGGCGCTGGGGCTGGAGGCCTGCTTCTTCGTGCTGATCCGCACCTCGGAGCACGAGGCCGGGTGGCAGGCCAAGTTCCTCGAAACGCTGCGAAAACGCCCCGAGGTGCTGGAGGCGCACCGGCTCGCCGGGGAGATCGACTACATCCTCAAGGTGCGGGTCGAGAACGCCCGCGCCTACGACGCCTTCTACCAGGCGCTGATCTCCGAGGTGCGCGTGTTCAACGTCACGGCGCTGCTCTCGATGGAGGAACTGAAGAACGAGCACGCTCTGCCCGTGTGACGGAATCGGGGGGGGGCGCCCCCCGTACACCCCCCGTACACCCCCCGTGCATACGGGGAGGCGCCGGGGAGGGGGGCACCTAAACCGTCAGCGCCGCCAGCGAGGCGCGGCGTTCCTCGGGGCTCAGGACGTGGGGCTCGGCGATCGGCTCGCCGCCCTGGAACAGGGGGGAGCGCTTCCAGGCGCCCTGGAGGTTCTCGGCGAGGAGCTTGGCGAGGCTGTGGGGGATCACGGCGGCAAGGCCCTGGTGGGTTGGCTTCTCGGGGCGGAAGAACGCGGCGCGGATCGGGCCGAGGTCGCCTTCGAGGCGGTCGGCGTTGACCGAGAGGTGGGCGAGGCGGGGCGTGCTGGTGGAGAGGAACAGCGGCGCGCCGCAGCAGGCCGCGTACCAGCGCAAGGGCGCGCGGGGGCCGTTGCGGTAGCAGCGCAGGTTCTCAGCGCCCGCCTTCAGCGTCAGGCGCGACTGGGCCGCCATCACGAGGTCCACCGCGCCGGGGTCCGGCTCGTCGCGCAGCGTGTAGGCGGCGCGGCAGTCGCGGCAGTGGCACCGGGCGTGGATCGTCTCGCGCGGGCCGGTGTCGAGGGAGCCGCGCACCGCCCCGCAACGGCAGCGCAGGGGGCGGGCGGCGGCGCTCATCAGACCGGCAGCGAGTTGGCCGGCTCGACGGGGGGCTGCACCGGGCGGCCGCGGCGGCCCTTGCCCTTGGGCGGCGTGGGCTTGCCGGCGTTGGCGTCGATGAAGTCGAGCACGAGGGGCCGGATGTTGCGGCGCCAGGAGCCGCCCGCGAAGATGCCGTAGTGCCCGGCCTCGGGCTCGAGGTACGAGGCCTTCTTGGAATCGGGCAGGCCGGTGAGGAGCTTCAGGGCGGCGACGCACTGGCCGGGCGCCGAGATGTCGTCCTTGCCGCCCTCCACGGTCTTCACGGCCACGTCGGTGATGGCGCCGATGTCGATGGCCTCGCCGCGCACGGTGAAGCGGTTCTGGGCGATCTCCAGCCCCTTGAAGATGCGCGCCACGGTCGAGAGGTAGAACTCGGCCGGCATGTCCATGACGGCGAGGTACTCGTCGTAGAAGCGGTTGTGGCGGTCGTGGTCCGAGGCCGAGCCGTCCGCCGTCCGCAGCACCTGCTGCCAGAAGGCGGAGCCGTGGGTCTCGGCGTTCATGCTGATGAACGAGGCGAGCTGCAGGAGGCCGGGATAGACCTTGCGGCCCGCGCCGCGCTGGCCGAAGCCCACCTGCTGGATCATGGACTGCTCGAGCATGCCCATGGTCACGCGGCGCCCGAAGTCAGTGACCTCGGTGGCCGCCGCATCGGGGTCCACGGGGCCGCCGATCAGGGTGAGCGTGCGCGGCTGCGCCTCGGGGTCCTGCTGGGCGAGGAGGGCGGTGGCCGCCAGCGTCAGCGGCGCGGGCTGGCACACGGCGATCACGTGGAGGTCGGGGCCGAGATGGCGCATGAAGTCGGCGAGGTAGAGGGTGTAGTCCTCGACGTCGAACTTGCCCTCGGAGACGGGGATGTCGCGGGCGTTGTGCCAGTCCGTGACCCAGACGTCGGCGTCGGGCAGGAGCGAGGCGACCGTGGAGCGGCAGAGCGTGGCGTAGTGCCCCGACATGGGCGCCACGAGGAGGATGCGGCGCGGCGAGGCGCTGCGTCCCTGCACCTTGAAGTGCAGCAGGTCGCCGAAGGGACGGGCGAGGGCCACCTCGGGCGCGACCAGGTGGTCCTGCCCGTCCTCGCCCGGGATCGGGGCGAGGTTCCAGTCGGGCTTGGCGACCATGCGCTCGAACGAGCGCTCGGTCACGGTGCCCCAGGCGGCGAGCAGCTGCATCGCGGGATTGGGCATCAGCGCGAAGGCGGGCAGCGAGCCCACGGTGCGGGCGGTGGCTCCGAGCCATGCGTTGGTGTTCCGCATGGTCTCCATGAGGTCGTAGGCGGCCATGTATCGCATCGGCGGCTCCTCGCAGGTCGGGCTCCTGCGCGGGGCCGGGTGAGGCGGGCGGGCGCGGGAACGGAATTGGTCCCCGTCGCGGTTGTGCTATGGGAGGGGTGCGGCGAAACTTGCACCGGCATGTGAGGAAGGCAAGCGATGGCGAAGGGCGATCACGGAAACGCTGGCACGGAGGGCACATCGGCCCCGTCCGTGCCCGATGGCGCGGCGGCGCTGGAGCGGCTGAACGCCAACCTCGCGCGGATGGACGGGCTGACCAAGCGGCTGGTGGCCGCGCTGGCCTCGCGCGAGCAGTCCGATCCGGGCCTCCAGGGGCCGGGGCCGGACGTCTACGCCAAGGCCATGGCCGCCTACTGGAGCGAGATGGCGCGCAACCCGGCCAAGATGATCGAGCAGCAGGTGGGCTACTGGGGCGAGTCGCTGCGCCACGCGATGGCGGCCCAGCAGGCGATGCTGCGCGGCGAGTCGCCGAAGGACGAGCTGCCGGCCGACAAGCGGTTCAAGGACCCGGTGTGGCGCGACAACCCGTGGTTCAGCCACCTACGCCAGCAGTACCAGATCAGCGCCGACGCGATCCGGGACATGGTCGGCGGGCTGGAGGGGCTCGACGCCAACGACAAGCGGCGGGTCGCGTTCTTCTCGCAGCAGATCGTGGATCTCTTCGCGCCCACCAACTTCCTGGCCACCAACCCCGAGGCCATGCGGCGCGCGATCGAGACGGAAGGCGACAGCCTCGTGCAGGGCCTGGAGAACCTCGTGCGCGACATCGAGCGCAACGAGGGCGACTGGCTGGTCACCCTGTCGGACCCCGACGCCTTCACCTTGGGCGAGAACATCGCCACCACGGAAGGCTCGGTGGTGTACCGCAACCGCCTGTTCGAGCTGATCCAGTACGCGCCCACCACCGAGAAGGTGCGCCGCACGCCGCTGGTGCTGTTCCCGCCCTGGATCAACAAGTTCTACATCCTCGACCTGAAGCCGCAGAACAGCTTCGTGAAGTGGGTCGTGGACCAGGGCTACACGCTGTTCGTGGTGTCCTGGGTGAACCCCGACGCCTCGCACCGCGACGTCGGCATGGAGGACTACGTGCAGGACGGCTTCCTGGAGGCGGTGGCGCAGGCCAAGGCGATCACCGGCGAGGACCAGGTGAACGCGATCGGCTACTGCATCGCGGGCACCACGCTGTCGGCGACGCTGGGGCTGATGGCGAAGCGCGGCGACGACTCGGTGCGCTCGGCCACGTTCTTCACCACGATGACGGACTTCTCGGACCCCGGCGAGATGGGCGTGTTCCTCGACGAGGACTTCGTGCGCGGGATCGAGCGCGAGGCGGCCAAGAAGGGCTATCTCGACAAGTTCTTCATGGGGCGCACGTTCTCGTACCTGCGCTCCAACGACCTCGTGTACGCGCCGGCGGTGCGCTCCTACATGATGGGCGAGGCGCCGCCCGCCTTCGACCTGCTGCACTGGAACGGCGACGGCACCAACCTGCCGGGGCCGATGGTGACGGGCTACCTGCGCGACCTGTGCCTCGGCAACCGGCTAGCCGAGGGCGGCTGGCCGCTGCTGGGCGAGACCGTGTCGCTTGAGGACGTGCAGGTGCCGCTCTGCGCGATCGCCTGCGAGACCGACCACATCGCGCAGTGGAAGGGCTCGTTCGAGGGGATCCGGCGGATGGGGTCCAAGGACAAGACCTTCATCCTAAGCGAGAGCGGGCACATCGCCGGCATCGTGAACCCGCCGTCCAAGAAGAAGTACGGCCACTACACCCGCGGCGGCGCCGTGGAGGGCACGCCCGAGGCGTGGCTGGAGGCGGCCGAGTACAACGAGGGCTCGTGGTGGCCGCGCTGGGAGGCGTGGCTGCGCAAGCGCTCGGGGCCGCAGGTGAAGGCGCGCGCGCCGGGCGGGCCGGAGCATCCCGTGCTGGCGCCGGCGCCGGGGACCTACGTGCGGCCCGCGAAGGCCGCCGCGTAAGGCTTCGGGTGCCGCTGCGGAAAATTTTTGCTGCGCTGCGGAAAAAGCTTGCAATGCCGCGGCGCAGCATCTAGTTACCTCGCATCCGCAGCAAGGCGACCGGGACCGAGCGTCCAGAGGCTCGCCAGAGACACATACCGAAAGGCGATGCCATGACCCGCTCCAACGACTTCACCAAGTACGTCACCGACTTCATGGGCTCCATGCCCGTCGACAACGCCGCCATGCAGGAAGCCTTCCGCACCCAGGCCCAGTTCGCCGAGAAGCTCTCGCGCATCGCCCTGGGCGCCGCCGAGCAGTCGGCCGAGATCGGCCACAAGTGGACCCGCGAGACCCTCTCGAAGATGGCGCCCGTCGCCACCGTGAAGGAGGACGCCTCGGACTACGCCAAGGCCATGACCGACTTCGCCTCGTCCTACGCCGAAGTGTCGGCCGAGAACATGGCCGCCTTCGCCGAGGTGGCGAAGAAGGTCCAGACCGAGACCATGGAAGTGCTGATGGCCGCCGGCAAGGAAGCCCAGGAAGACGCCACCGTGGCCATGAAGAAGGCCACCGTGCAGGCCTCCAACGCCCCCAAGCGCGCCGCCACCGCCGCGAAGTGATCCGCGCCCCTTCGGGGGACGCACCGACCGACCCGAGGGCGGCGCCGCGAGGCGCCGCCCTTTTCCGTCGTGCCGGTCAGGGCGCGAGGTCGAGCGCCGGGGTGACGCGATCGTAGGGCAGGCCCGCGTCGTCGTTGAGCCGGCGCACCTGCTCGTCCGTGTCCGCCTCGAAGAGGCAGAAGCAGCGCCCGTCGTCCGGCGCGAAGGTCGAGCGGAGGTAGCGCACGTTCTCGCCCTGCTCGCGCATCGCGCTCGCGGTGGCGATCGCCGCGCGCTGGGCGCCGCCGAGATCCTCGCGCGAGATGCCGCCGAGATTCCGTTCCACCATGTAGGTCGTCATGGGTTCCTCCCCTGGCCTGCGGTTGCGCCCCGAGGATCGCACCGCGGGCGTCTCCGCGACAGGGCACGGGCGGATATGGTAGGATAACCGAGGGTTCGGACGCCGGCCGGGAGGACGGGGCATGGAGATGGCGCAGGTCCGCTACGCGCTGGCCGCCGCGGAGCGGCTGAACTTCACGCGCGCGGCCGAGGCCTGCGGCGTGACGCAGCCGGCGCTGACGAAGGGGGTGAAGGCGCTGGAGACGGAGCTGGGCGCGCTGCTGTTCCTGCGCGAGCACAAGCGCGTCACGCTGACCGCCTTCGGCGAGCGGATGCTGCCCTGCCTCCAGCAGATCCGGGAGGGCGCCGAGGCGGTGCGCGCCGCGGCGCGCGCGCACCGCCTGCTGGAGCGCGTGCCGCTGCGGGTGGGGGTGCTGGACACCGTGGGCCACGTGCGGCTGGCGCGGTTCCTCGCGCGGCTGGAGCGCGAGCACCCCGCGCTTGAACTCGGCGTCGAAACAGGGATGGCCGATGCGCTGGCCGACCGGCTGGAGGCGGGCGCGATCGACGTGGCGATCACCGGCGCCGCGGAGCCGGCGGCGGGGGCGGCGCCGCGCTTCGAGGCGCTGCCGCTCTACGCCGAGCGCTACGTGGTGGTGCTGCCGCCCGGCCACCGCCTGCTGGGGGAGGGCGCGGTTCCGCTCGCCGCGCTCGACGGCGAGCCCTACGTGGACCGGCTCGGCTGCGAGATGCGCGAGATGGTGATGGCGGCGTGCGAGGGGGCCGGGGTCGCGCTCTATGCCCGGTTCCGTTCGGAGCGCGAGGACTGGGTGCAGGCGATGGTGCTGGCGGGGATCGGCTTCGCGTTCATGCCGGAGTACTCGGTGACGCTGCCGGGGCTGGCCCAGCGCCCGCTCGTGGAGCCCGAGGTGAGCCGCCGGATCGTCGTCGCCACCGCGCCGGGGCGGCGCCATCCGCCGGCCGTCGCGGCGCTGCTGGGGGCGGCGCGGCGCTTCGCCTGGCCGGGCTGAGGCGCGCGCGGGGGCGAATCCCGTTGCACGGTGCGGCATGCGCGGTATCGTCCGCTGCAACTGCGAGGGGAGGCCCGCCATGGCGGACGACACGAAGCCGCTTCTGATCAAGCGCTACGCGAGCCGCCGGCTCTACAACACCGAGACCAGCGACTACGTGACCCTGGAGGACATCGCCGGGTTCATCCGGGCGGGGCGCGAGGTGAAGATCGTGGACCTGAAGTCGGGCGACGACCTCACCCGGTCGTACCTCCTGCAGATCATTGCCGAGCACGAGGCGAAGGGCGACGCGGTGCTTCCCCTGGCGGTGCTGACCGACCTCGTGCGCTCCTACACCGGTGCGACGCGCTCGGTGGTGCCGGACTTCCTGCAGGCCAGCTTCGAGATGCTGCGCGGCGGACAGTCGAAGATCATCGAGAACATGGCCTCCATGAACCCGATGGCGCAGATGCCGGGGCTTAAGGCGATGCAGGAGAGCCAGGCCGCCTTCTTCAAGGCGATGTCGGGCGGGGCCTGGCCGCCGGCCGGGATGGCGCCGCCGCCCGCGAAGGCGGGCGAGGACGAGGCGCCGAAGTCGGGCGAGGACCTCGACGCGATCCGCCGCCAGCTCGCCGAGATGCAGGCGATGCTGGCCAAGATGAACAAGTAGCGGCGCCTCAGGGCGCGGGCACGTAGCGCTCCAAGAGGAGGCGGATCGTGCCGGCGCCGCCCGCCGGCGCGCCCCCGCCCGACAGGTCGCGGACCCCCACCACGTAGCGGCCCGGCTGGGCGCGGTGGACGAGGAAGCTGTCGAGCCCCTCGGGCCCGTCGTCGTTGCGCGCAACCTCGCGCCCCAGGCGGTCGAACAGGGCCACCTCCGGGTCGGCGCCCTCGGCGGCGCCGGCGGCCTCCACGAGCAGGAGGCCCCCGGCGGGCAGGTCGAGCGCGAACCAGCGCGCCGCGGCGTCCGCGGGCGCGTCGACGCGCAGGGTGGTGCCGAGCGTGCCGAGCTCGCGCGTCTCCACCGAATCGCCCTCGGCGGGCGGGAACTCCATGGCGCCGATCCGCGCGAGGCGGTCGGCGGCGGGGTCGAAGCGGGCGAGCTGCAGGTCGATGGGCGTGCCGCCGCCGCTGAGATCCTCGATCTCCACGCAGTAGCGCCCGGCGGCGAGCGGCTCGGCCATGTCGATGCGGCTGCTGAGGCCGTCGTGGTCGTCGTTCTCGGCCAGCGTGGCGCCGGTGGCGTCGAGGAGGCGGATGTAGGGATCGCCCCCGCCCTCGCCGCGGGCGGTGACGGTGAGGGCGAGCGGCTCGGCCAGCTCGAACTCGGCGGCGGGCCGGCTCTCGGCGGAGGCGGCGGAGCCGACGCCCGCATCCAGCGCGGCGGCGCCGAACGGGGCGGGGGCGAGCGCGGCCACGTCCGGCTCGCCGCATCCGGCGCCCGCGGGGGCCTCGGCGGCGGGGAGCGCCTCCTCGAAGTCGCCCTCGAACTGGTCGGGGCGGCCGAGGCGGCCGGCGACCTCGGTGGCGCCCGACTCATAGGAGCGCACGGCGAGGCAGTAGGTGCCCGCGGGCAGGTCGGCCACGAGGCTGGAGGCGAAGTCCTCGCCCCCGTCGTCGTCCGCCGCGACCTCGGTGCCCTCGGCGTCGAACAAGGCCACGTAGGGGTCGCCCGAGGGGACCGCGGCGACGTCGATGCGCACGGCGCCGTCCTCGGCGAGGGTGAACATGCGCACGAGGTGGCCGGCGATCGGCACGCGCCCCGCGATCGCGAAGGGAACCTCGGCGCTGCCGGGGTCGGACTGCGCCGGCTCGCCGCCCACCCATTCGCCCACGGGGCTGATGCCGCCGCAGATCGGCGCCTCCTGCGCCGCGAGGGGCGAGGCGAGGACGAGGGCGGCGGTGGCGGCGAGGGGAATGCGCATGGGGGGCCTCCGGGAAGCGGTCGCCGCCATGCTACGCGCCGCGCGCGCCCGCGTCAGCCGCCGATCTCGCGGAACACCGCATCCAGCGCGTCGCCGAGGCGGGCGAACATGTCGTCCATCTGCGCTTCGGTGAGGATGAAGGGCGGGCAGAGCACCACCGCCTGCCCGAGGGGGCGGCAGATCAGGCCGCGGTCGGTGCAGGCGTTGGCGATGCGCTCCGAGACCGACAGGTCCGAGGGCCAGGGCTCGCCGGTGGCGCGGTCGCGCACCGCCTCGAGGGCGCCCATGAGGCCTCGGCCGCGCCATTCGCCGATGTGCTCGTGCTCGGCGAGGCGGGCCATGCCGGCCTCGAAGCGGGGGGTGAGCGCGCGCACGTTGTCGATGAGGGGCGGGGCGCCGTCGGCGCCTTCCAGGATCACCTCGGCGGCCTTCAGGGCGATGGCGCAGCCGGCAGGGTGGCCCGAGGCGGTGAAGCCGTGGGGGAACTCCTCGATCCGGTCCACGGCGTGCTGGAGGCGGTCCGCCAGCTCGGGTCCGAGGATCACGGCGCCCATGGGGAAGAAGCCGGCGGTCATGGCCTTGGAGGCGATGATGGCGTCGGGCGTGAACCCGTAGCTCTCGCAGCCCCACGCCGCGCCCGTGCGGCCGAAGCCGGTGATGACCTCGTCGGCGATAACGGGGATGCCGTGGCGGCGCAGGATCGGGAGGATCGCGTCGAAGTAGCCCGCCGCTGGGGGGATCACGCCGCCGGCGCCCTGGACGGGCTCGGCGAAGAAGCCGGCGATGCTGCCGGGGCCCTCGCGGGCGATGAGCTGCTCCAGCTCCTCGGCGAGGCGGGCCACGAACTGGGCCTCGCTCTCGCCCGCGCGGCCCTCGCGCCAGTAGTGGGGGCAGGTGAGGTGGTGGAAGCCGGGCAGGGGCAGGCCGAACACGGCGTTGTAGGGCTTGCCGGTCATCGAGGCGGAGACGGCCGTGACGCCGTGGTAGGCGTTCCAGCGGGTCACGATGGCGCGGCGCTGGGGATGGCCCTCGGAGCCGTGGAGGAACCACAGCATCTTGACCATGGTGTCGTTCGCCTCGGAGCCGGAGTTGGTGTAGAACACGCGCCCGTCCTCGAAGGGCGAGAGGGCGACGAGCTTCTCCGACAGCTCCACGGTCGTGTCGGCCATGCGGCCGAAGAAGGCGTGGTAGCCCGGGAACCTGGCGTAGGCGTCCTGCGCGGCCCGGACGAGGCCGGGGTGGTCGAAGCCCGCGACCATGTTCCAGAGCCCCGAATTGGCGTCGAGGTAGCGGCGCCCCTCGGTGTCGATCACGTAGGGCCCCTCGCCGCCGCGCAGCACCACGGTGCCGCGCTCGCGGATCGTGGGCAGGTCGGTGAAGCCGAAGAAGCTGGCCGCCTTGGCGCGGGCGTCCCAGGAGTTCGGATGGTCTTCGGGCATGGCGCGGCTCCGTGGTGGTCGAGCCGCGACGCTACGCCCCGCCGCGTGCGGCGTCCATGCGCGGCATTCCGGCATCACTGCGCGCGCAAACCCCTCCGGGTGAAGGGCTTGCGCTTCATCACCGGCCCTCGTGCGGGGCAAACTTCCGTCGGGGAGATACACGACATGAACGAGGCCTTCTTCGGCGCGATCGCCGACGACTTCACCGGCGCGACGGATCTGGCGGCGATGCTCGCGCGGGCAGGGGTGCCCGTGACCTTGCGGATCGGGGTGCCCGAGGCCGGGACGCGCGCCACGGCCTTCGAGGTGGTGGCCCTGAAGATCCGCACGCTTCCGCCCGAGGAGGCGGTGGCCCAGGCCCGTGCCGCCCTGCGCTGGCTGCAGGGCGCCGGGGTGCGGCACGTGTTCTGGAAGTACTGCTCGACCTTCGATTCCACGCCGCGCGGCAACATCGGCCCCGTGGCCGAGATGCTGATGGGCGCGCTGGGCGCGCCCCGCACGGTGCACGTGCCGGCGTTCCCCGAGAACGGGCGGAGGGTGTTCATGGGCCACCTCTTCGTGGGCGCCCTGCCGCTGCACGAGAGCTCGATGCGGGACCACCCGCTGACCCCGATGCGCGACAGCTCGCTCCAGCGCCTCCTGAAGCCGCAGACGACGCGCGGCACCGCGCTGGTGGACTGGCCCACGGTGCGCCAGGGCGCGGCGGCGGTGCGCGCCGCGGTGGAGGCCGAGGCGGGGCATGTGGTGCTGGATGCGGTGGACGACGCGGACCTCGCCGTGCTGGCCGAGGCGATCCACGCGATGCCGCTGGTCTGCGGCGGCTCGGCGGTGGCCCTTCCGATCGCGCGGCACCTGCGCGACGCGGTGCCCGAGGCGACCGTGCCGCCGCTGCCCGTGCCGGGACCGGGGCGGCTGGTGCTGTCGGGATCGTGCTCGGAGATGACCCGCCGGCAGGTGGCCGACTACCTGCGCCGTGCCGAGGGCTACCGGCTCGACCCCGTGGAGCTGAGCCGCGGCGGGCTCGCCGATGCGCGCCACTGGCTGGAGCAGCAGGACCCCGCGAGCGGCCCGATCGTCTACGCCACCGCCGAGCCCCACGCCGTGGCCCGCGCGCAGGAGGTGCTGGGCGTGGCCCGCGCCGGGGCGCTGGTGGAGAAGGCGCTCGCCACCCTGGCCGCGGACGCCGCCGGCCGGGGCGTGGGCGCCATCGTGGTCGCGGGCGGCGAGACCTCGGGCGCGGTGACCACGGCGCTGGGCGTCACGCGCCTGCGCATCGGCCCCGAGATTGCGCCGGGCGTGCCGTGGTGCTTCGCCGCCGGCGGTCCGGCGCTGGCGCTGAAGTCGGGGAACTTCGGCGAGGCGGGGTTCTTCTCGGACGCCTTCGCGATGCTGGAGGGGGGTGCCGTCGCCGCGCAGTAGCGCTAGCCTCTCCCGAGGAGGATCGCGCGATGGCCGAGGCCCGCACCTGTCCGAACTGCGGCGCGGCGCTGCCGCGGCTGCTCGCCCACGCGCGCATGGTGGACTGCGGGTTCTGCGGCTCGTCGGTGATGCTGGAGGACGCGGCGCTGCGGGTGGCGGGCGAGGCGGGCACGATGCTCGATGCGCCGGAGCTGATCGGGCTGGGCCGCGCGGTGGAGCTGGGGGACGAGGGCGTGTTCACCGCCACGGGACACCTGCGCTACGACTACGGCCGCGGCCACTGGGACGAGTATCACGGCGCGCTGCTGGGCGGTGCGCTGCTCTGGGTCGCGGTGGACGAGGGCGACGTGGCCGTGCAGACCGCCTTGCCGCGCGAGCGCTGGCCCCGCGGCGCGGCGTTCCGCCTCGGCGCGCAGGCCGAGGTCGGGGGCGAGCGGTTCACCGTGGACGAGGTGGAGAACGCGACGCTGACGGCGTTCCGTGGGCAGCTGCCGGAGCCGGTCGCGGTGGGCGACGTGCATCTGTATGCCAACTTCTCGGGTGAGCGCGGCATGATCCTGTCGGGCGAGCGCTGGGCGGGGGGCGAGGCCTGGTTCCTCGGCCGCTGGGTCGACCCGTTCCGGGTGCGCCCCGCATGAGCGCCGCCGCCGCCGGATCGGTCCGCGCGATCGACTGCCCGAACTGCGGCGCGGGCCTGCCCGTGCTGGGCGGCGGGCGCGTCGCGGTGCAGGTCTGCGGCTACTGCGGCGCCGCCTTGGACGCGTCCGACGCCTTCCGGGTGCTGGAGGTGTTCGCGAACATGGAGCGGCCCGCCTCGCCGTTCCGCCTCGGCATGGAGGGCGAGATCCGCGGCGTGCGCTGGACGGTGATCGGCACGCTGGGGCTGGAGGAGCGCTGGCGGGGCACGGTGGAGCGGTGGGTCGACCACATGCTGTTCTCGCCCACCCACGGCTACGCTTGGCTCACGGTCGAGGACGGTCACGCGGTGTTCACCCGCAAGACGCGCGAGCGGCCCCGCGAGGGCTGGCTGTCGCCTGCCGAGGTGGAGCGGGCCGAGAAGCCCCCGGTGCGGACCGTGGGGGGACGGAGCTACCGCTACTTCCAGACCACGGAGTGGGCGGTGCACTTCGCGGAAGGGGCGTTCAACTTCCGGCCCGCGCGCGGCGACCGGGGCACCACGGTGTCCTGCCTCGGCGAGGTTGCGGGCGTGCCCGAGATGCTGGGCTTCGTGGAGGGGGCGCGCGAGCGCGAGCTGGAGCTGTCGCGCCACGCCCCCGAGGCCTTCGCCGCGTTCGGGGCCGAGACGCCGGAGCCGGGCGAGCTGCATCCGCTGGAGCGCTACACTGCGCGCGGGCGCTTCTATCCGGCGTGGTTCGGGGCGATGGCGGCGGCCTCGCTGGCCACGGCGGTGTTCGTCGCGGGCGCCGAGCCGCCCCGCGCGGTCCTGTGGGAGGGCGCGGTGGCGGAGCTGCCGGTGGCGCTGTCGGTGGACGTCGCCGACCCCTCCCGGCCCCTCGCCATCGCCGTCGAGACCGACGCCGAGAACGGCTGGATCGAGTTCGCGGTCGACGTGGCCGGGCCGGGCGGCGCGCCGGTCGCCACCGTCCATGCGCCGGTGTCCTACTACCGCGGCTTTGAGGACGGCGAGAGCTGGAGCGAGGGCAGCCCCGATGCTGCGTTCCGCGTGATGCCGGCGGGCACGGGGCCGCATGCCGTGCGCGTCTCGGCCGGAGAGCGGGGCGACGCGGGGGCGCGCGCGGCGCAGGTCGTGGCGCAGGAGGGCGTGCGCGCCGTGCGCTGGCCCTTGATCGCCGCCGCTGCCTTCGCGCTGCTAGCGCTCTGGGCGGGCACGGGCCGCCTGCGCCATGGCATGATGCGCCGCGCGCGCGGCGACTGGTCGGAGGAGGACTGAGATGCGTCTGGCGGTGATCGTCGTCTCGCTCGCGCTGCTCAGCGCATCGGGCTACGGGGCGTGGACGGGCTTCGGCCTCGGCACCGTGTCCTCCGCATCGGGCGCCGCCGCCACGCGCGGCGCCATCCGCGCCGGCTCGGCGGGCCTTCGCGGGCCGGGAAGCTCACGGATCAAGTAGGGAGACCACCATGCGCGCCTTCGAGGGCATCCTCTTCAGCGAGATCGTCTCGACGATCTTCTATTCGTTCTTCGGCCTGTTCCTGCTGCTCGCCTCGTGGTGGCTGATCGAGGCGTTCACCCCGTTCTCGCTGCGCAAGGAGCTGGAGGAGGACCAGAACATCGCCGTGGGCATCGTGATGGGCGCCATGTTCATCGCGCTGGCGATCATCATCTCGGCCGTCATCCGGGCGTGAGCGGGATGGAGGCGCCGGGGGGCCAGCCCCCCGGACCCCCCGAGATATCTACTGCCAGAGGAAGGGGGGCGGAGGTCTGGTTGCTGTCGGCGACCTTCGTCGTCGCCGTGGCGGGGCTGATCTACGAGCTGATCGCGGCCACCGTGTCGTCCTACCTGCTGGGCGACAGCGTGCGGCAGTTCTCGTTCGTGATCGGGGTGTTCCTGGCCTCGATGGGGGCGGGGGCCTGGGCGTCGCGCTTCGTGGGCGACGCCGTCGCGGGCTTCGTGCGGGCGCAGGTGGGGCTGGGGCTGTTCGGGGGCACGGCGGCGGCCGTGGCCTTCTTCGCCTATAGCACCACGGGCGCGGTGGCGGTGCCACTCTATGGGGCGCTGGTGATGGTGGGGGCGCTGTCGGGCATGGAGATCCCGCTGCTGGCGCGCATTCTGGGGGAGATCGGCGCGGGGCGGTTCCGGTTCGAGAACGTGCTGAGCGTCGACTACCTCGGCGCGCTGCTGGCCTCGCTGGCCTTTCCCGTCCTGATCGTGCCGCACCTGTCGCTGGTCGCCGCGGGCGCCGCCTTCGGGCTGCTGAACCTCCTCGTCGCACTGGGCACGCTGGTGCTGTTCCGGGATCGGCTAGGCTGGGCCGACCGGGGCGCGTGGGCGGGGGCGATGGTGGCGGTCGCGGCCCTGCTAGTGTTGTCGGGGCCGGTGCAGGGGGCGCTCGACGCGCGGCTGTACGAGGACGAGATCGTGTTGGCCGAACGGTCCGCGCACCAGCGCATCACCGTCACGCGGTTCCGGGACCGCACGCGGCTGTTCCTCGACGGCGCGGTCCAGTTCGACACCGCCGACGAGCGTCGTTACCACGAGTTCCTGGTCCACCCCGCCATGGCCGCCGCGCCGCGCCGCGCCCGCGTCCTGATCCTCGGCGGCGGCGACGGCATGGCCGCGCGCGAGGTGCTGCGGTGGGGGCCCGACTCGGTGACGCTGGTGGACCTCGACCCCGACGTCACCGCGCTGTTCCGCGGGCGCGACGACCTCGCGGCGCTGAACGACGAGGCCCTGCGCGATCCGCGGGTGGAGGTGGTCCACGCCGACGCGTTCGCCTGGGTGCAGGAGCCAGGCGACGCGTTCGACGTGGCGATCCTAGACCTGCCCGACCCGCGCACCCTGTCGCTGTCGCGCCTGTATTCCGCGGAGTTCTACCGCCTCCTGCGGCGGCGCATGGGGGCGGGCGGAGTGATCGCGACGCAGGCCGGCTCGCCGGTCTTCGCGCCGGACGCCTTCTGGATCGTGGAGCGGACCGTGGGCAAGGCGTTCGACCCCGCGGCCTACCACGCCTACGTGCCGAGCTTCGGCATGTGGGGCTTCGTGCTGGGCCTGCCCGAAGGGATGCGCCTGCGGCAGGCGCGTTATCCCGAGGGGCTGGAGGTGCTGACGCCGGAGGCCTTCGCCGCCGCCCGCGTGTTCGACGCCGCCACGGGGCCGCGCGGGGGGCCGGTGAACCGGCTGTCGTCGCACCCCCTCGTGGCGGCCTACGAGGCGGGCTGGGACGCCTGGTTCCGGTAGCCGCGGGCGAGCGTCCGTCGCTCGGAGCGCTCGGGGGCGAGCATGGCGTCGAGAACGTCGGCCGCCCGCTCCACCGGGGCCTCGCCGCACATGAAGAGGTCGAGGGCGGCATAGCCGTGCTCGGGCCAGGTGTGCACGGTCACGTGGCTCTCGGCGAGCAGGAGGACGCCGGTGACGCCACCGCCCTCGAACGGATGGAAGTGGGCGCCGAGGATGTGGGCGCCGGCCTCGCGGGCGGCGGCACGCATGGACCGCTCCAGCAGGGCGGCGTCGCGAAGGCCCCGCCCGCCCCAGTGCTCCAGGAGGAGGTGGCGGCCGATCATCGCTCCAGCATGATCGTCACGGGGCCGTCGTTCACCAGCGAGACCCGCATGTCGGCGCCGAAGCGGCCCGTCTCGACCGCGACGCCGAGGTCGCGGAGGGCTGCGGCATAGGCTTCGTAGAGGCGCTCGCCGTCCTCGGGCGCGGCGGCGGCCGAGAAACCCGGTCGGTTGCCGCGCGAGGTGTCGGCGGCAAGCGTGAACTGCGAGACGACGAGTGCGCTGCCCCCGATGTCGAGGAGCGAGCGGTTCATGCGCCCCTCGTCGTCGCGGAAGATGCGGAGCTTCGCGGTGCGGGCGGCGAGGTCGAGGGCGTTGGCCTCGGCGTCGCCCTGCATGGCGCAGACCAGAACGAGGAGGCCAGGGCCGCAGCGTCCGACCATCTCGCCGTCGACGGTGACGAAGGCTTCCGCGACGCGCTGGACCAGCGCCCTCACAACTCGTCGCGGCGGGGCGGGTTGGCGCCCGCGCGGCTGACCGTGACAGCGGCGGCGGCGGCGCCGAGCTCCAGCGCCCCGCGCAGGGCGTCCTCGGGGATCGTCTCGGCGCCGAGCACGCCGCGCTCGTGGAGGCCGGCCATGAGGCCGGCGTTGAACGTGTCGCCCGCGCCCACGGTATCCACGACCTCGACCCGGCGGGCCGGGACCGAGACGCGCGCTTCGGGCGTGATCGCGGTGACGCCCTTGGCGCCCTCGGTCAGGCAGAGCACGCGCACGCCGCGGGCGAGCACGTCCTCGGGCGTCATGCCGAGCCAGCCCATGTCCTCGTCCGACAGCTTCACGATGCCGGCCACGCCGAACAGGCGGTCGAGGCGGGCGCGGAACGCGGCCTCGTCGCGGATGAAGCCGGGGCGGATGTTGGGGTCGATCATCACCGGGAGGTTGGGGTGGGCGAGGGCGAGCGCCTCGTAGGCGCGCGCGCAGGGCTCCACCGCGAGGGAGATGCCGCCGACGAACAGCGCGGAGATGCCGGACATGTCGGGTAGGTCGGATTCCGCCAGCATGCGGCCCGCCGTGCCCTCGTCGTAGAAGGCGTACTCGGCGTGGCCGTCGGTGAGGGTGACGAAGGCGAGCGTGGTGGGACGGTCGGCGCGCGCGGCCCGGTCCTCGACGTTCGAGGCGGCGAGGGCGTCCGCCAGGCGGGCGCCGAACAGGTCGTCCGAGAGGCCGGTGAACATGGCGACCGGGGCGCCGAGGCGGCCGAGCGCGATCGCGGTGTTGAACACGGCGCCGCCGGGGACCGGCAGGAACGCGGTGCCTTCCGGGGTCTCGCGGGGGAGCATGTCGATCAGGGCTTCGCCCGCGCACAGGATCATCGGAATCTCCGTCAGTCGTTCAGCCAGTCGGGTCCGCCGAAGCCCCCCGAGGGCAGGCCGCCCCCGCCCTCCAGCATGGCGTAGACGTATCCGGCCACCAGCGCCACCACGAGGGCGGCGAGCACGGCGGCCGCGATCTTCCACTTCGACCAGGGCCGCTCGCCCTGCACGCGGCCCGTCTGGCCGTTCACCACGAAGCGGAAGCTGCGCCCCTGGTACCGGTAGGCCGCGACCCAGATCGGCAGCAGCACGTGCTTGAACGTGACGTCGGTCATGGTGGTCTCGGCGTGGTCGACGCGCTGGCGGTCGCCGCCGATGTCCATGCGGATGTCGCGGGCGATCACCGCGTCCATGCGGCGGCGGGCCTCGACGAGCCCGTCCTCGAGCGAGACGCGGTAGGCCTCGGCGCGGAAGCCGGCGATGTACTGGGGGGCGTAGGGCGCGAGGCCGGACAGGTCCCAAGGCTCCAGCGCGTCGGTGTGGGTCTTGGGCAGCGAGGGCGAGGCCAGCACCAGCACGTCGTCGAAGAAGCGCCGCACGCGGCCCCGGCGGGGCGTCCAGCGGATCTTCGGCACCTGCACCTGCTGGCGCTTGCCGTCGCGGATCACGGTGCGGGTCTCGTAGTAGGTGTCGCCGCGGGCGCCCGAGTAGGCGGTGTCGGTCTGGGCGTCGAAGGTCCAGTAGGGCACGTAGATGCCCTTGAGCGTCTCGTTGTGGCGGGCGTAGCGCTTCAGCCCGTTCGGCGCGAACCACAGTGCGCCCAGCCATTCGGTCATGGCGCGGTGGGCGACGCGCTCCTCCAGCTTGAAGGGCACCAGCGCGGCGGGCTTGATGTGCCGGTCGGTGCCAGTGTCGGCCACCACGGGGGTGGCGCAGAACGGGCATTCGGCGGCGTGGATCGCGGGGTCGAACTCGAACCGGGCGCCGCAGTTCGGACAGTCGGTGACCTGCGTCTCCTCGGTCTCGGCGCCGCCCGCGCCCAGTCCTTCGGCGATGGCGATCTCGTCGATCACCTCGGTGGGGTGGCGGCCGAGCTTCTCAACGTTGCCGCAGTGGTCGCAAACGAGCTGGTCGCCGCCCGGATCGAAGCGCATGTCGCCGCCGCACTCGTCGCAGGGGAAGCGGTGCTCGTGGCGCGCGGGCACGTTGGCCGGGCGCTCCCAGGGGGACGGAATGCTCACAGGAAACGGTGGAGGATGCGGGGTGCCATGATGCGGAGGGCATTATCGCGAAGGCGCAGGTGGCGCCAGACGTGGAACGCCGCGTGGCCGGCGGCGAGGAGGCCGAGCAGGTAGAACTCCACCGAGTGGACCATGCCGACGAGCGCGTTGGCCCCCGGCAAGCCGAGCGGCGGGGCGATGGGAAGGATCGTGCCCGCGAACAGGAGGCGCGACGAGGTCAGGCCGATCAGGAAGCCGGTGAGGGCCACGCCGAACAGACCCCACACGAGGGCCAGGTGCATGGGCCGGTGGATGCGCCGGGCCCAGCCGCGCAGCTTCGGGCCGGGACGCGAGGCGAGGCCGCGCCGCAGGTGCATCGCGGTCCAGAACAGGGCGCCCGACACGAACATGAGGCCGAACACGCTGTGCAGGTCCACCGCCCAGTCGCCCCAGCGCGCCACGTCGCGGGGCTGGACCACGAGGAACCACACGAACAGTGGCAGCATCGACCAGTGCAACCACTTGAGCACGGTGCGGCGGACCGGAAGGGGCGGGGGCCATGTCATGGGGCGAGCATGGCGGGGCCGGGGGCGCGGGGCAACGGCGGGCGTGGGGGATCAGCGGATCGTGAGGGGGGCGGAATGCGGACCTCGTCCCGGCCCCGAGCCGGGGCCTCTGGTGGCAGTTAGTGCTGGCATCGGGGATTGGGTAACGCAAAGGATGCAGCGAAGGCCTGCCGGAGCAATTCTCAGTTTCCCAACGGTATCACCAGCTTGCCCCCTAGGCCCCGGAGCAAGTCCGAGGCGTGGCGGGATCAACTTTGCGGAACGCGCCCCGGCCTTGCGCCGGGGCCCCGGCGGGCCGCAGGTGATGGCGCCGCGGAACGAGGTGATGCGGGGGTGGCCTTCGGATCGGGCGACAAATTCCCGACCCCATCGCCGAGCCCCCGGCGCACGGCCGGGGCGGGATGTGTCCTAGGGGCCCCTACACCCCCGGCGGCGGGGGCGGCGGCATCACGGTGAAGAGCTGGGCCAGCTCGTCCACGTCCTCGGCGCGCTGCCAGCCGTCCTGGCCCTGGGTCCACACGTAGGTCTCGCGGGTGATCTCGCCGTCGGCGACCATGCGGCCCAGCCGGGCCTTCGAGAACGGGCCCTTGGTCGCGCCGCCCTCGGCCACGTGCCAGACGTGCTCTACGGGGGGCGGGGGCGGCGGCGCGGCCTGCGCGGGCGAGCGGGCCGCCGGCGCGGCGCCCCAGGGGCCGGCCTGCGCCATGCCCTGGGCCATGCCCATGCCCATCCCCATGCCGAGCCCGGCGCCCATGCCGGAGTTCGGCGTCGCGGCGGCGGTCTGCATGGCCTCGGCGGTGGCGTACTGCTGGTACTTCGACAGATCGCCCAGGACGCCCATAGACGTGCGCTTGTCGAGCGCGGCCTCCACGGCGGGGGGCAGGGAGATGTTCTCGAAGTAGAGCTCGGGCACGGCGAGGCCGTACTCGGCGATCGAGGCGGTGATCTGCTCGGCCACGATGCGCCCGAGCTGGTCGGTGGCGGCGGCCATGTCGAGCACGGGGATGCGGCTGGAGGCCAGCGCGCGGCTCGCCGACTGCACGATCATGTTGCGGATCTGGAACTGGATCTCGTCCTGCGTGAAGTCGCCGTCGGTGCCCACGATCTCGCGGATGAAGAGCGCCGGGTCGGCGACCTTGATCGCGTAGGTGCCGAAGGCGCGCAGGCGCACGGGGCCGAACTCGGGATCGCGCAAGGTCACGGGGTTCTTGGTGCCCCACTTCAGGTCCGTGAAGCGGCGGGTGGCGACGAAGTAGATCTCGGACTTGAACGGCGAGCGGAAGCCGTGGTCCCAGTGCTGCAGCGTGGTCATCACCGGCATGTTGTTGGTCTCGAGCATGTAGAGACCGGGCATGAACACGTCGGCGATCTGGCCCTCGTGCACGAACACGGCGGCCTGGCCCTCGCGCACCGTGAGCTTGGCGCCGTACTTGATCTCGTTGCCGTAGCGCTCGAAGCGGTGGACCAGCGTGTCGCGGCTGTCGTCCGTCCACTCGATGACGTCGATGAACTGGCCCTTGATGAAGTTCATGATGGGCATCGCTGTCTCCCCCGGCGTTCCGTGCTGCCGCTATATGGGCGCGCGGCCCCCGCCGCGCATCCCCCCCCATGCGTCCCGGGTCACACCGGGCCGCGGTCTCCCACCAGCTCGCGCGCGATCCGCTGGATCACGGGCCGGGCCTGCTCGGCCGTCATGCCGACCCGCAGGCGCGGGTCGTAGAGCATCTGCAGCAGCAGGGCGTCGTGATCGGTCAGCAGCGCGAACTCCTCGTCGTCGTTGAAGATCGACGGGCGCGCGGCAGGGCTGTCGTTGGCCAGCCCGAGGCCTTGCGCGATCTCCTCGTGGTAGCACGAGAGGCGCATGAGGTCGGGATGCTCGGAGCGGATCAGCGAGATCGCCGAGACGTAGGCGTGGGGGCGGTCCGAGGTGGAGGAGGCGTAGACCGCGCAGTAGGTGGTGCGGTCGAGCTCGGTGATCTCGCGCACGGTCTGGCGGCTCAGGCCCGGCTCCAGCCGGCTGATCTCGGGGCCGAGGGCGCGCTGCTCGTCGATCGAGGCGACGAAGACGTGGTAGTTGCCGCCCGAGGGCACCATCGAGATGTCGTGGCCCGTCAGGCGGGCGAGCCGGGAGACGTAGGCCGCGACGCGGGCGCGGTCGGCCTGCCGGGTGGCGGCGTCGACGCTCGCGCCGAAGTGCAGCTCGAGGCGCACCGGGCCGGGCCAGCGGCGGAGCTGCGCCCGGCTCTGCTGGGGCACGTAGCGCCCGCCGATCTGGGTGTATTCCGAGAACAGGGCGATGCGCTCGAAGTTGCGCGCCAGCATGTCGGCGGTGAAGCGCGCGTCGGCCCCGCCGCCGTCGCGGCGCAGGAGGCCGCGGTCGAGGAGCTGCGCCTCGATCCGGCGGTAGAAGTCGGCCGCGGAGCGGCTCTCGGTGGAGGGACCGCGGCGCACGGGCGCGGGGCGCGGCGAGGCCGTGGGCGCGATCACCGCGGCGCGGGCCTGCGGCTGGGGCGGAGGGGCCGCGGGCTGGCACGCGGCGAGCGCCGCCGCGAGGAGGGGGACCGCGCGTCTCACCGGGCGGGCACCGCCGTGCCCGCGGTGTCGCCGGGGCCGTCGCGGCGCGCGCGCGCCGAGGCCAAGGTGTCGCGCAGTTCCGCCTCCATCTTCTCGAGCTCCTTCTCGGCTTCGGCACGGCGGGCCTTGCCCTCGTCGGCGATCTGCAGCGACTCGTCGATCGTCGCGATCAGCTGCTCGTTCGCCGTGCGCACGGCCTCGATGTCGAAGACGCCGCGCTCCATCTCCTTACGTACAACGGCGTTGGCCTCCCGAAGGTTCGCCGCATTCGACGTGAGCAACTCGTTCGTGAGGTCGTTCGCGCCCCGGATCGCCTCGGCGGCCTCGCGGCTGCGCTGGATCGTGACGGCCTGAGCGAGCTGCGTCTCCCACAGCGGCACAGTGTTCACGAGCGTGGAGTTGATCTTGGTGACGAGGCTCTTGTCGTTCTCCTGCACCAGCCGGATCGAGGGCAGCGACTGCATGGTGACCTGCCGCGTCAGCTTCAGGTCGTGGACGCGCCTCTCCAGGTCGTCGCGGGCGGCGCGCAGGTCGCGCAGCTCCTGGGCGCCGATCATCTGGTCCTCCTCGGGCAGCGCCTCGACGGCGCGCTCCTTGGCGGGGATCTCGGTGCCGTCGAGCTCGCCCAGCTTGGCCTCGCCGGCGGCGATGTAGAGACCCAGCTCGCGGTAGAACTCCAGGGTCTTCTCGTAGAGCTTGTCGAGCGCCTTCACGTCCTTGAGGAGCGCGTGCTCGTGGCGCAGGAGCTCCTCGGTGATGCGGTCGATCTGCTCCTGCACGTCCTCGTAGCGGGCGATGAACTGGGCGAAGGGCGCGGCGCGGCCCGTGATCCGCTCCCAGAGCGAGCGCTTGCGGCGCACGTCCAGCTCCGAAACCGAGAAGCCGCGGATCGCCGAGACCATGCCGCGCAGGGACTCGCCGGCGGGGCCGACGTCCTTGTTCTTCACGTCCTGCAGCATGGCCTGGCTGATCTGCTGCAGCTCGGCCTGCGCGGCCGACCCGAAGGCGATGATCGAGTTGGTGTCGGCGAGGTCGATCTCGTCCATGCGGCGGCGGATCGCGTCGGCCTCGGCCGGCTCGGCGCGCTCCAGTGGCACCAGCTCCTGCGCGGGCTGGGGCAGGGGGAGGGCGGCGGCGTCCACCTCGGCGACGAGCGCCTCGGCTCCGGCTCGGGTCTTGCTGTCCATGGGTGTCATCCTTCGGTCGGCAGGCCGTCGCGGCGCAGACGGTCCTTCAGCGTTTCGATCTCGACCTCGAGGTCGGTGCGGTCGGCGAGGAGCAGGCGCTCGCGCTTGGCGTCGAAGCCCTGCTCCAGCTCGCCCAGCAGCGCGAGGTAGTCGGACTTCGCCTGCGCGTCGGGGCGCGCGGCGTGGATGTCGGCGAACTTGGCGGCGGCGTCGCGCGCGCCCATGAGGTAGACGCCGAGGTACTTGCGCGCCGCCGTGAGGTCGCGGGGGTCGTCCTCGACGGTGCGGAACATGGCCTCGGCCTTCGCGGCGAAGCGCTCGGTCGCCTCCAGCGCCTCGCGGTCGCGGGCGCGCAGCACGGCGTCGCGCATCTGCGCGAGCAGGCGGCGGCCCTCCTCGACGGAGCGCGCGGCGCGGTCGGTCTGGAGTCGGTCCACGCCCTCCATGCCCTTGTCGCGCATCGGATCGAGCCCGAAGGCGGCGACGTGGAGCGCGGCGGCCACGATCCCGTAGATCAGCGCGGGGCCGATGCCGTCAAGGCCGGTCATGGCGGCGAGCGTGACGCCGACGCCGGAAAGGGCCGCGCCGAACATCTTGCGCGGCCAGGCGGGGCGGCGGGCGACCTTGCGCTCGGCCCACGCCGCCTCGGCCTTCAGCCCCTCGCGGGTCAGGACGCCCGCGGCGAAGAGGGCGCCGCCGGCGAGGAGGTTCACGGCCAGCGCGGTGGCGCTGCCTTGCGCGAAGGCGGTGGCGACGGGGATCGCGGCCAAGGCCATGAGGATGGTGGTGCGCGCCCGGCCCCGGAGCGGGCGGCCCAGCGCGGGCGGGGGCGGCGCCTCGGCACCGTTTTGCGAGGGGCGGGGGCTGAACGCGCCGCCGTAGCGCCGGGCCATCTAGAGGCCGCTCCCGTCCAGCACGCCGGCCCCGGCCAGCGCGACCAGCACGGCGAAGGCCGCGAAGGCCACCTTCCGAACTCCGTCCGATTTCACGAGACTCGCGCTCCGCCCTTCGTCGTCGGCGGCACCATAGGTCCCGCCGCGCCGGGGTGCCAGCGCGAAGCCCGCGAGGCGGCCCGCCCGGATCATTCCCGCCGCCCGAACATCTGCGCGCGGGCGGCGGCATTGGGCGCCTCATCGCGCAGCTCGGCCCGAAGGGCGCGGCCCGCCCGCACGCCCTCGCGCGCGCCGACCGTGTCCAGCCACCGCGCGAGGTGGGGCTTGTCGTCCAGCGTCTGCTGCTGGCCCTCCCACAGCGAAGCCCAGGGCCAGATCGCCATGTCCGCGATGGTGAAGGCGTCGCCGGCCACGAAGGGGCGGTCAGCGAGGCGCCAGTCGAGCACGCCGTAGAGCCGGGCCACCTCGCCGCGGTAGCGGTCCTTCGCGTAAGCGATGTCGTGGCCCATCTGCGGCGCGTACTTCAGGAAGTGGTGCGCCTGCCCCGCCATCGGCCCGACGCCGCCCATCTGCCACATAAGCCACTGGTCGACCTCGATGCGCTCGCGCTCGGTCGATCCGCCGAAGCGCCCCGTCTTGCGGGCGAGGTACTGCAGGATCGCGCCGCTCTCGAACAGCGAGATGGGGGCGCCGTCCGGCCCGTCGGGGTCGACGATGGCCGGCATCCGGCCGTTGGGGCTGAGGGCGAGGAACCCGGGCCGCCGCTGGTCGCCTGCGCGGATGTCCACGAGGTGCAGGTCGTAGTCGAGACCCATCTCGTGCAGCGCGATCGAGACCTTCCAGCCGTTCGGCGTGGGCCAGTAGTGCAGCTGGATGGGCATGGGCGTCTCCTTCCCGCACAACATGGCGCCCGGACACGCGCGCGCAACCCGCCCGCTTGACCGTTCCCCGGCGGGGGCCTATCCGCCGCCCCCGAGGGGATTTGTTCCGGCTTGCGGCCCTCGTTAAAAAAACCGCTAAAGAGGTCTCGCGCGGGCACGGCGCCCCGCGGCTTCCCCGGTCCATCGCCACGGTCGAGGAGGCCGACATGAAGGACACCACAGACAGACCGCTGCACCCGCGCACCCGCGCCGTCCACGCGGGGACCCGCCGCTCGCAGTACGGCGAGGTGTCCGAGGCGATGTTCCTGACGCAGGGCTTCGTCTACGAGACCGCCGAGGCCGCCGAGGCGCGCTTCGTGGAGGCCGCGCGCGACGAGTTCATCTACGCCCGCTACGGCAATCCCACGGTCGCCATGTTCGAGGACCGCATCGCGGCCATCGAGGGCACCGAGACCGCCTTCGCCACCGCCAGCGGCATGGCCGCCGTGAACGGCGCGCTGGTGTCGATGCTGCGCGCGGGCGACCACGTGGTGGCGGGGCGCGCGCTGTTCGGCTCGTGCCTCTACATCCTCGACGAGATCCTGCCGCGCTACGGCGTCGAGGTGATGCTCGTCGACGGCACCGACCTCGCGGCGTGGGAGGGGGCGATCCGCGCGGGCACCAAGGCCGTGTTCTTCGAAAGCGTGTCGAACCCGGCGCTGGAGATCGTGGACATAGAGGCGGTCGCCAAGCTCGCCCATGCCGTCGGCGCCACGGTGATCGTCGACAACGTGTTCGCCACGCCCACCTTCAGCCGCGCCGTGGAGCAGGGGGCCGACGTGGTCGTCTATTCCACCACCAAACACGTGGACGGGCAGGGGCGCTGCCTCGGCGGCGTGATCTGCGGGACGGAGGCGTTCGTGCGCAAGGTGGCGGAGCCCTACCTCAAGCACACCGGCGGGGCGATGAGCCCGTTCAACGCCTGGGTGATGCTCAAGGGGCTGGAGCACATGGACCTGCGCGTGCGCGCGCAGGCGGACGCGGCCCTGCACCTCGCCGAGGCGCTGGAGGGGCATCCGAAGCTGGCGCGCGTGCTGCACCCGTTCCTCGCCTCGCACCCCCAGGGCGCGCTGGCGCGGCGGCAGATGGACGGCGGCGGCACCGTCCTGAGCCTCGATCTGGCGGGCGGCAAGGCGGCGGCGTTCCGGTTCCTCAACGCGCTCCGGATCGTGACGATCTCGAACAACCTCGGCGACGCGAAATCGATCGCGACCCACCCCGCGACCACCACGCACCAGCGCTTGCCCGACGCGCAGAAGGCGCAGCTCGGCATCACGCCGGGGCTCGTCCGCCTGAGCGTCGGGCTGGAGGACGCGAACGACCTGCTGGCCGACCTGCGGGGCGCGCTCGACGCGGCCTGAGGTCCGGCCCGCGCGGTCCGGCACGCCGCCCCACCCGCCCGGGGCGTCGCGTCCGGGCGGCACGCCGCGGGCATGCCCTGCGATAAGGGGGGGTGGGATTCCGGGGCTGGAAGGCGCACATGGGACGCAGCGTGAACCGAAGGGGGGACGAGATGAACGTCCATGCACCGGATATTGACCGCGACGTCTCCGAGGCCGAAGCGCAGGACGCGCTCGCGCTCCTGCGCCGCTACGCCGCCCAGCAGGCGCCCGAGGCGCGCGCGGGGCTTCCGGGCGAGTACCCCGCCCTCGCCGCCGTGTTCGACGCGGGCCTGCAGGCTGATGACGCCTACCGCGCCACGCTGCCCGATTTGCAGAACGGTCCCGCCTCGACGATCCGCGGCGCCGACCGGCGCATCCAGCACGTGGGCATCTCGAACTTCCGCCTGCCGCTCTGGGTGCCCACGCGCGCCGGCGCCCGCACCGTGGACGCCGCCGTCACCGGCACCGTGAGCCTGGAGGCCGGGGCCAAGGGCATCAACATGTCGCGCATCATGCGCTCGTTCTACGCGGGCGCGGACGGCACGATGGGCTTCGACGCGGTGGACGCGGCGCTCGACGGCTACCTCGCCGAGCTGGGCGCCCTCGACGCGCGCATCCTGCTGCGCTTCTCGCTGCCGCTGGAGCAGCGCGCCCTGCGCTCGGGGCTGGCGGGCTGGCAGTACTACGACTGCGCCATGGAGGTCGTCCAATCGGGCGGCCTGCGCCGCCGGGTGCTGCACCTCGACTACGTCTACTCCTCGACCTGCCCCTGCTCGCTGGCCCTGTCCGAGCACGCGCGCCGCGAGCGGGGGCGGCTGGCCACGCCGCACTCGCAGCGCTCCGTGGCGCGCCTGTCGGTGGAGGTCCGCGGCCCGCTCTCGGTCGAGGACCTGGTGGAGGCCGCTCGCCGCGCGATCCCGACCGAGACGCAGGTGATGGTGAAGCGCGAGGACGAGCAGGCCTTCGCGGAGCTGAACGCCGCGAACCCGATTTTCGTCGAGGACGCCGCGCGCCTCCTGGCCGAGGCGCTGGATGCCCTGCCGGGGGCGGGCGACTACCGCATCGCCTGCTCGCATCAGGAGAGCCTCCACAGCCACGACGCGGTGTCGGTGCTGTCGTCCGGCCCGCTGTTCGAGGCCGCCACGCTGGAGCCGCGCCTGTTCGGCACGCTGACGCACGGTAGCTAGGGGCGCGGCGACGGATCACCGGGGTGTCAACGGGTTGTGGGGCGACGTTCACGTAAGGAATGCGCCTGCCGGGACCGGCACGTGAGCCCGCCGCCCCCCTGGCCCGCGATGGTCGCGGCGTTCGGGCACATCGGGGTCGCCAGCTTCGGCGGGCCGGCCGCGCAGATCGCGGTGATGCGCCGCGAGCTGGTCGAGCGGCGCGGCTGGATCGACGACGCGACGTTCCTGCGGGGGCTGGGCTTCTGCACGCTCTTGCCGGGGCCCGAGGCGATGCAGCTAGCCACCTTCGCCGGATGGCGCATGCGGGGGTGGCGGGGCGGCGTGCTGGCGGGGCTCCTGTTCGTGCTGCCGGGGGCGGCGGTGATGATCGCGCTGTCGGCGCTCTACGTCGCCTTCGGCCGCGTCGAGGCGGTCGAGGCGGCGTTCCTCGGGGTGAAGGCCGCGGTGCTGGCGATCGTCGCCACGGCGCTGTGGAAGCTGCGGGTCCACGCCCTGTCGGGACCGCTCGCCGGGGCGGTGGCGGTGGGGGCCTTCACGGCGCTGCTGCTCGACGTCCCGTTCCCGGTGGTGATCGGCGCGGCGCTCGCCGTCGGCCTGCTGCGGCCCGCCGCCGCGGGCGAGGTTCCCGCGGCATCCGGCCCGGCGTATCCCATCCGCGCCACGCTGCGCACCGTGGCGGTCTGGCTCGCCGTGTGGTGGGCGCCGCTCCTGCCGGTGCTCCTATTCGCGCCCGGCACGCCGCCCGCCGAGGCGGCGGCCCTGTTCTCGTGGCTGGCCGCCGTCTCGTTCGGCGGGGCCTACGCGCTGCTGGCCGCGCTCGCGCAGTACGCCGTCGAGGGGCACGGCTGGCTCACGCCCGAGGCGATGATCGACGGCCTCGGGCTGGCCGAGACCACGCCGGGGCCGCTGGTGCTGGTGACGGTCTTCGCCGGTTGGCTCGGCGGCGCGGCGGCGGGCGGATGGCCCGTCGCGCTCGCCACCGCCGGGGTGACGCTGTGGGCCACGTTCGCGCCGTGCTTCCTGTGGATCTTCGCCGGCGCGCCGTACGTGGAACGGCTGGCCGACGCGCCGCGGATCGGTGCCGCCCTGGGCATCGTCACGGCCGCCGTGGCGGGCGTGATCGCGAGCCTCGCGGTGCGCTTCGGGGCGGCGGTGTTGCTCGGGGGCGACGGCCCGGGAGGGCTGGACGCGGGCGCCGCCATCCTCGCCGGAGCCGCGGCGGCGCTGCTGTGGAGCGGCCGGGCGCGCCTCCTGCCGACGCTCGGGACCTGCGCCGCCGGGGGCCTTGCGCTCCATCTCCTCGCGCCGGGGGGGTAGCGGGGCGAATCGCCATCCGCTACACTCGGGGGACAGACCCGGGACAACCCGGGCGGGCAGATGCGGGCAGTTCAATGACAGAGATCGCGCACGGGACCGTCGTGGCCCTGCCGGGCGAGGCCATCCTCTCGCGCTGGTGGCGCACCGTGGACAAGGTGGTGCTGGGGTGCCTCGTGGCGCTGTTCGCCGTGGGCATCCTGCTGGGGCTGGCCGCGAGCGTGCCGCTGGCCGAGCGCAACGGCCTGCCGCAGTTCCACTACGTGGAGCGACAGATCGTGTTCGGCGTCATGGCCTTCGCGGTGATGCTGGTGACCTCGATGATGCGCCCCTCGGTGGTCCGGCGCCTCGCCGTGGTCGCCTTCGCGATTACGCTTGCCGCGGTGATGCTGCTGCCCGTCGCGGGCACCGACTTCGGCAAGGGCGCGGTGCGCTGGTTCTCGTTCGGCTTCGCGAGCGTGCAGCCCTCGGAGTTCCTCAAGCCCTGCTTCGTGGTGGTGACCGCGTGGCTCATGGCCGCCTCCCACGTGCCGGGAGGCCCGCCGGGCAAGACCATCTCCGCCTGCATCACCCTCGTGATCCTGGCCTTCCTCGCCGCGCAGCCCGACTTCGGGCAGGCGATGCTTCACGTGATCGCCTGGTCCGCCGTCTACTTCGTGGCCGGCGCGCCGATCGTGCTGATCACCGCCGTGATCGTGTTCGTCGGGCTGGCCGGCATCGTGAGCTACCACAACTCCGAGCACTTCGCCCGCCGCATCGACGGCTTCCTCGACCCGGAGATCGATCCGCGCACGCAGATGGGCTACGCGACCAACGCCATCCGCGAGGGGGGCTTCTTCGGCGCGGGCGTGAACGAGGGCACCGTGAAGTGGACCCTGCCCGATGCCCACACCGACTTCATCATCGCCGTCGCCGCCGAGGAGTACGGCCTGCTGATGGTGCTGTTCGTCACCGCGCTCTTCGCGACGATCACGCTGCGCTCGCTGATGCGCCTGACGCGCGAGCGCGACATGTTCGCCCGGCTGGCGGGAACGGGGCTCACGGTGCTGATCGCCGCGCAGGCCTTCATCAACCTCGGGGTGGCGGTGCGCCTCCTGCCCGCCAAGGGCATGACGCTGCCCTTCGTCTCCTACGGGGGCTCGTCGCTGATCGCGATGGGGGGTCTGGCGGGGATGCTGCTGTGCTTCACGCGCCTTCGGCCGCAAAACGAGATCGGCGACGTGCTGCTGAGCAGCTCGCGATGAGCCGGCACCTCGTCATCGCCGCGGGCGGCACCGGCGGGCACATGTTCCCCGCCCAGAGCCTCGCCGAGGAGATGCTCGATCGCGGCTGGCGCGTGACCCTGTCGACCGACGAGCGCGGCGCGCGCTACAGCCGGGGCTTTCCCGACGACGTGCCGGTCGAGGTCGTGCCCGCGGCCACCTTCGCGCGGGGCGGGATGGCGGCGAAGGCGGCGGTGCCCCTGCGCCTCGCGAGCGGCACGTGGCGGGCCATGCGCAGCTTCCGCGGCGACCGGCCCGACGTGGTGGCAGGCTTCGGCGGCTACCCCTCGATCCCGGCGCTAGCGGCCGCCGCGCTGCTGAAGCTGCCCACCCTGATCCACGAGCAGAACGGCGTGCTGGGCCGGGTCAACCAGGTCTTTGCCCGGCGCGTCGACGTCGTGGCCTGCGGCACGTGGCCCACGGCGCTGCCGGAGGGCGTGGAGGGGCTGCACGTCGGCAACCCGGTGCGCAGCGCGATTCGGGCGCGCGAGAACGCGCCCTACATCGCGCCCGGCGACCTTCCCATGACGGTGCTCGTGACCGGCGGCAGCCAGGGCGCGCGCATCCTCTCGGACGTCGTGCCCGAGGCGATGCGCCTCCTGCCCGACGAGACGCGGCGCAACCTGCGCGTCGCCCACCAGGCCCGCCCCGAGGACGTCGCGCGCGTCGAGACCGCCTACGCCGAGATCGGGATGCGCGCCGAGGTGGTGGAGTTCTTCGACGACATGCCGCGCCGCATGGCCGACGCGCAGCTCGTGATCGCGCGCTCGGGCGCCTCCACGGTGGCCGACCTCGCGATGATCGGGCGCCCCTCGATCCTCGTGCCCCTGGCCGCCGCGATCCGCGACGAGCAGACCGCCAACGCCCGCGCGCTGGTGGAGGCGGGGGCGGCGATCCTGGTGCCCGAGCGGCGGATGACGCCCGCCATCCTGGCGGAGCAGGTCGGGCTGATCCTCGCCGACGGCGACGGCGCCTCGCGCATGGCGCGCGCCGCCCATTCCGTCGCGGTGGTCGATGCGGTAGGGCGCTTGGCGGATTTGTGCGAGCAACTGGCGGAGAGATCATGAACCGAACCAAGCTTCCCAGCCAGACCGGCCCGATCCACTTCGTGGGCATCGGCGGCATCGGAATGTCGGGCATCGCCGAGGTGCTGCTCGGGCAGGGCTTCGCCGTGCAGGGTTCGGACCTGAAGCGCTCCAAGATAACCGACCGCCTCGGCGAGAAGGGGGCGCGGGTGTTCATCGGCCAGGACGCTGCCAACCTCGACGGCGCCGAGGTCGTGGTGATCTCCTCGGCGATCAAGCCCGGCAACCCGGAGCTGGACGCGGCGCGCGCCCGCGGCCTGCCCGTGGTGCGCCGCGCCGAGATGCTGGCCGAGCTGATGCGCCTGAAGTCCAACGTCGCCGTGGCCGGCACCCACGGCAAAACCACCACCACGACGATGGTCTCGGCGCTGCTCGACGCGGGCAAGCTCGATCCCACGGTCATCAACGGCGGCATCATCCACGCCTACGGGTCCAACGCCCGCGAGGGCGGGGGCGAGTGGATGGTGGTCGAGGCCGACGAGTCCGACGGCACCTTCAACCGCCTGCCGGCCACCATCGCCATCGTCACCAACATCGACCCCGAGCACATGGAGCACTGGGGCGACATCGAGAACCTGCGCCGGGGCTTCACTGACTTCGTGTCGAACATTCCGTTCTACGGCCTGGCCGTGCTGTGCACCGACCACGCCGAGGTCCGCGCCCTCGTGCGCCGCGTCTCGGACCGCCGGGTCGTGACCTACGGGTTCAATGCCCAGGCCGACATCCGCGCCGTGAACCTGCACTACGAGGCGGGCATCGCGCGGTTCGACATAGCGCTGCAGGCCGAGGACGCGGTGATCGAGGGCTGCTCGCTGCCTATGCCGGGCGACCACAACGTCTCGAACGCGCTGGCCGCCGTGGCCGTGGCGCGCGAGCTGGGCGTGGCGCGCGACGTGATCCGCGAGGGGCTGGCGAGCTTCGGCGGGGTGGGGCGGCGCTTCACCCGCGTGGGCGAATGGCGCGGCGTGCCGATCATCGACGACTACGGCCACCATCCGGTGGAGATCGCCGCCGTGCTGAAGGCCGCGCGGCAGGCCATCGGCGACGGGGGCCGGGTGATCGCGGTGCACCAGCCGCACCGCTACTCGCGCCTCTCCACCCTCTTCGACGACTTCTGCGGCTGCTTCGCGGAGGCCGACGTGGTGGGCATCGCCCCGGTCTACGCGGCAGGCGAGGAGCCCATCGAGGGCGCCGACCAGGCGAGCCTCGTCGCCGGGCTGATCGGAACCGGTCACCGCCACGCCCGCGCGGTCGACGGCGAGGACGACCTCGAGCGCCTCGTGCGCGAGCAGGCGCGCCCCGGCGACATCGTGATCTGCCTCGGCGCCGGCACCATCTCGGCCTGGGCCACCGGCTTGGCCGATCGGCTCGCCAGGGTCGCCGCCTGAGCGGCCGCCCGTGGCCCTCGCCGCGCTCTGCCTCTGGGTCGTGCTGGCCTGGGTGCTGCAGTCGGTTCTGACCGCGCGGCAGTCCTGGCCCGCGGCCTACGGCCTCGTCGCGCTGCTCGTGCCGCTGATCGCATGGCTCGGCGCCGAGGCGGGGGCGGGCGGGGCGCTCGCCGGCCTCGCCGTCGCCGCTCTGGTGCTGCGCTGGCCGCTGCGCTACGGGCTGCGCTGGCTCAGGCGGAGGATCATCGGATGACCTACCCCGAGGTGCGCGGCACCCTGACCGAGGGGCGCGATCTGGCGTCGCTGACCTGGCTGCGCGTGGGCGGGCCGGCCGACGCGCTGTTCCAGCCGGCGGACCGCGCCGACCTCCAGGACTTCCTCGCCGCGCTGCCCCCGGAGGTGGACGTCTTCCCCATGGGCGTCGGCTCGAACCTCATCGTGCGCGACGGCGGCATCCGCGCCGTGGTGATCCGGCTGGGCCGCGGCTTCAACGAAATCGCCATCGACGACGGCCTCGTCCACGCCGGCGCCGCCGCGCTCGACGCCCATGTGGCGCGCCGCTGCGCGGGCGTGGGCCGCGACCTGACCTTCCTGCGCACCATCCCCGGCTCGATCGGCGGCGCGGTGCGGATGAACGCGGGATGCTACGGCGCCTACGTCTCTGACGTGCTGGTCGAGGTGGAGGCCGTCATGCGGGCGGGCGCCGCGGTGACGATCCCCGCCGCCGATCTGGATCTGCGCTACCGGTCCTCCGCGCTGCCCGACGGCTGCGTGATCACGCGAGCCACGTTCCGCCCGCCCGAGGACGACCCGGAGGCTCTGGAGCGGCGCATGCAGGAGCAGCTCGCCCGGCGCGACGCCTCGCAGCCCACGAAGGAGCGCAGCGCCGGCTCGACGTTCCGCAACCCGGCGGGCCACAGCTCCACGGGCCGGGCCGACGACGTGCACGATCTCAAGGCGTGGAAGGTGATCGACGACGCCGGCATGCGCGGCGCCCGCCACGGCGGCGCGGTGATGAGCGAGAAGCACCCCAACTTCCTCGTCAACGATGGTGGCGCCACGGCATCGGACCTCGAGACGTTGGGGGAAGAGGTCCGGAAAAGGGTTTTCCACAAGGCGGGAATACGCCTAGAGTGGGAAATCAGACGGGTCGGAGAACCCGCAAAGCCCTAGGCGGTCCAGCAGAGACCGCGGGCAGGTGACAAGGGGCCCACGAAGGCTCCGGGCAGAGGCGGTAGAACGGGCATGGCGGGCGAATCCCCCCAGCATATCGTCGTCCTCATGGGCGGCTGGTCGTCGGAGCGCGAGGTGTCGCTGTCGACGGGACGCGGCTGCGCTTCGGCGCTGCGCGGCGAGGGCTTCCGCGTCACCGAGGTCGATGCGGACCGGGACCTCGCCGCGCGCCTCGCCGAGCTGCGTCCCGACGTGTGCTTCAACGCGCTCCACGGCCGCTGGGGCGAGGACGGCACGGTGCAGGGCCTGCTGGACTGGATGGGCCTGCGCTACACCCATTCCGGCGTGCTGGCCTCTGCGCTGGCCATGGACAAGACCCGCACCAAGGACGTGCTGGCCGCGGCCGGACTGCCGGTCGCCCGGAGCGTGATCGTCCCCCGCGCGGAGGCGCAGGCGCGCCACGTGCTGCCGCCGCCCTACGTGGTCAAGCCCAACGACGAGGGCTCCTCGGTGGGCATCTACATCGTCGCCGAGGGTGCGAACAGGCCGCCCGCGCTGGCCGACACCATGCCGGACAGCGTGATGGTGGAGGCCTACGTCGCGGGCCGCGAGCTGACCTGCACCGTGCTGCGCGACCGCGCCCTAGCGGTGACCGAGATCGTCACCGACGGCTGGTACGACTACGAGGCGAAGTACGCCGAGGGCGGCTCGCGTCACGTGATCCCGGCCGAGATCCCCGCGGACGTGGCCGAGGCCTGCCGCGACTTCGCGCTGCGCGCCCATGCCGCGCTGGGCTGCCGCTCCGTCAGCCGCACCGACTTCCGCTGGGACGAGGGCGGCGCGGGCCTCGTGATCCTGGAGACCAACACCCAGCCCGGCATGACGCCGACCTCGCTGACCCCCGAGCAGGCCGCCGAGGCCGGCATCTCCTTCGGCGCGCTCTGCCGGATGCTGGTGGAGGACGCATGGCACGGGTGAGGGGCGCGGGCGATCCGGCGCCGTCGAAATGGTCCTACCGGCTGGAGCGGCTCTGGCTCACGCCGCTGTTCCGCGCGCTGATCCGTACCGGCATCCCGTCGTTCGGCTTCGTCTTCCTGTTCACATGGTACGTGAACGACGAGACCCGCATCGAGGCCATCGCCCAGGGCTGGACCGACGCCGTGAACGCCGTGCAGGACCGGCCCGAGTTCATGGTCGGGCTCCTGCGGATCGAGGGCGCCTCCGAGCAGCTCCAGGCGGACATCGGCGAGGCGCTGCCCATCGAGCTGCCCCTGAGCCAGTGGAAGATCGACACCGCCCAGGTGCGCGCCGCGCTCGAGCAGCTCGACCCGGTGCGACAGGCCGAGGTGCGGGTGCGGGCGGGCGGGGTGCTGCTGCTGCGCGTCACCGAGCGCACGCCTGCCGTCGCCTGGATCACGGAGCAGGGCGTTGACGTGCTCGACGCCACCGGAACGCGCGTCGCCACGCTCGAGGACGTCTCCTCGGCCGGCGCGCTGCCCCTCATCGCGGGCGAGGGCGCGGGCGACCACGTGCCCGAGGCCCTGGCGCTGATCGAGGCGGCCCGCCCGGTGCAGGACCGCTTCGTCGGGCTGGTGCGCGTCGGCGGGCGCCGCTGGGACGTCAAGATGACCGGCGGGCAGCGCATCCTCCTGCCCGAGGCCGCGCCCGCCGAGGCGCTGGACCGGGCGCTGGCCATGCACGCCGCGAAGGACGTGCTCGGCCGCGACGTCGCCGCGCTGGACCTGCGCCTGCGCCACCGCCCCACGCTGCGGCTCTCGGCCGCCGCACGCACCGAACTCGTGCGCCTCCAGGAGCTGGAGCGCCTGAGCTACGACACCGAGGGAGATCAGGAATGAGCCGACTGTACCATGCCCAGCGCGCCATGCGGCGCAAGCGCATGGCCGCACTGCAGCGAGGCGTGATCGCCATCCTCGACGTCGGCACCTACAAGACCGCCTGCCTCGTGCTGCGCTTCGAGGAGAACACGCCCCAGGGCGAGGGCGTGGGTCACATGGCGGGGCAGTCGAACTTCCGCGTGATCGGCGCCACCACCACCCGCTCGCGCGGGGTCGCCATGGGCGAGGTCGACTCCATGCCCGAGACCGAGCGCGCCATCCGCACCGCGGTGCAGGGCGCGCAGAAGATGGCCGGCGTGCGCGTGGATCACGTGATCGCCTGCTTCTCGGGCGGACGCCCCGGCTCCTACGGTCTGTCGGGCGAGGTGATGCTGGAGCATGGGCCTTGCACGGTTCACGACGTGGGCCGCGTGCTCGCCTCGATCGACACGCCTGACCTCGGACCGGGCCGCGAGGTGCTCCACGCGCAGCCCGTGAACTTCGGCCTCGACCACCGCACCACCCTGCGCGATCCGCGCGGCCAGACCGGCGAGATGCTCCGCGCCGACATGCACCTGCTGTCGGTCGACGACCACGCGATCGAGAACCTCCTGACCTGCCTGCACCGCTGCGACCTGGAGGTCGCGGGCCTCGCCTCCGCGCCGTATGCGGCCGCGACCTCGGCGCTGGTCGAGGACGAGAAGGAACTGGGCGCCGCCTGCATCGACCTCGGCGGGGGCACCACCGGCGTGTCGATCTTCTGCCGTCGCCACATGGTCTATGCGGACACCGTCCGCATGGGCGGCGAGCACGTCACCTCCGACATCAGCCAGGGCCTGCGCGTGCCGCGCGAGATGGCCGAGAGCATCAAGTGCCGCTTCGGCGGGGTCCACGCGACCGGCGTGGATGATCGCGAGGTCATCCCTCTGGAGGCCGAGACCGGCGACTGGCACCACGACCGTCGCTCGGTCACCCGCACGGAGCTGATCGGCATCATCCGCCCCCGGGTCGAGGAGATCCTCGAGGAGGCGCGCATGCGGCTCGACCGCGCGGGCTTCGGATCGCTGCCCGGCCAGCGCATCGTGCTCACCGGGGGGGCGAGTCAGCTGCCCGGGCTCGACGGGCTGGCCGCGCGCATCTTCGGCAACCAGGTGCGCCTCGGCCGCCCGCTGCGGGTCCAGGGCCTGCCCGAGGCCGCCAAGGGGCCGGCCTTCGCCGCCGCCGTGGGCCTTTGCATGCAGGGCGCCGAGCCGCAGGACGAGTTCTGGGACTTCGACGCGCAACCCGCACGCCACTCCCACCGGAGTCTTCGCCGCGCAGTGCGGTGGTTTCGCGACAACTGGTGAGGTTTTCGCAACACAGCGATTCGTTCCGGGGTGACGCGCCGCCTTAGGCGGGTTACGGTCTGGGGATAACAACGCGGAAAAGCGGTTAGGCAGTTGGACGCTAGGCGGTGTCCGGGACAACACAGGTGGATCGAGCGATGACATTGAACCTCTCCATGCCGGGCGGCGCGCCCGAGCACGACTTGCGTCCGCGCATCACGGTCTTCGGCGTCGGCGGCGCCGGCGGGAACGCGGTCAACAACATGATCGAGAAGGACCTGGAGGGGGTCGAGTTCGTCTGCGCGAACACCGATGCCCAGGCCCTGCAGCAGAACAAGGCGCCCGCGCGCATCCAGCTCGGCGTCCGCGTGACCGAGGGCCTCGGCGCGGGCGCCCGTCCGTCGGTCGGCGCCTCCGCCGCCGAGGAGACCATCGAGGAGATCGTGGACCGCCTCGCCGGCGCCCACATGTGCTTCATCACCGCCGGCATGGGCGGCGGCACCGGCACCGGCGCCGCGCCGATCATCGCCCAGGCCGCCCGCGAGCTGGGCATCCTCACCGTGGGCGTCGTGACCAAGCCGTTCGCCTTCGAGGGCTCCAAGCGCATGCGCCAGGCCGAGGAGGGCGTCGAGGCGCTCCAGAAGGTCGTGGACACCCTCATCATCATCCCGAACCAGAACCTGTTCCGCCTCGCCAACGAGCGCACCACCTTCACCGAGGCGTTCAGCCTCGCCGACGACGTGCTCTACCAGGGCGTGAAGGGCGTGACCGACCTCATGGTCCGGCCCGGCATGATCAACCTCGACTTCGCCGACGTGCGCTCGGTGATGGACGAGATGGGCAAGGCCATGATGGGCACCGGCGAGGCCGAGGGCGAGGACCGCGCCGTGCAGGCCGCCGAGAAGGCCATCGCCAACCCGCTGCTCGACGAGCTGTCGCTCAAGGGCGCGCAGGGCGTGCTGATCAACATCACCGGCGGCTACGACCTCACCCTCTTCGAGATGGACGAGGCCGCCAACGCCATCCGCGAGCAGGTCGACGAGGACGCCAACATCATCGTCGGCTCCACGCTCGATCCGTCGATGGAAGGCGTGATGCGCGTGTCCGTGGTCGCCACCGGCATCGACGCCGTGGCCTCCTCCGAGATGCCGCTGCCGCGCCGCCGCCTCGCCGGGTCCGCCGCGCCCGTCGCCGCCCCGGTGGCCGTCGAGGAGCCCGAGCCGGCCCCCGCGCCGATGCCCGCCGCGCCGCGCCCGATGGTCGAGGCCGGCCGCACGATGACCGCCCCCGAGGCGGTCGCCCCGGCCGCCGCCGGCGCCCCGGCCTCGTTCTTCGACGCGATGGAGGCCCAGCACGCCGCCGAGGAGGAAGCCACCGCGGCGTCCTTCTTCGACCGCGAGCCCCGCAGCGCCCCGGCCGAGGCTGCCGAGGCGCCCGCGCCCGCGCCGCAGGCCCCCGTGGCCGCGCCCCGGGCCGGCGTGCCCACCGCCGAGGCCATGGACCGCCTGCGCGCGGCCGTGCAGAAGGGCGAGGCGCGCGGCGACGCGCCCCGCGCCCCGGCAGCGCCCGAGGCCGCCCATCGCGGGCAGGACCCGGCGCGCTTCGGCATCGGCAGCCTCATCAACCGCATGACCGGCGCGCCCGATCACGGGCACGCGGCGCACCAGCCCGCCGCGCCGGCCCCCCGCGCGCCCGAATCGCGCGACGGCGACGAGGAGCGGATCGAGATCCCCGCCTTCCTGCGCCGCCAGGCGAACTGACGGCAGACGCGTTCTCCCTCGCGTCGCACGGCGGCGGCCTCCGGATCGGAGGCCGCCGCTTCGCGTTTCGGCCCATTCGCGCGTTCACGAATTGACCGGCGTCCGGCGGGACGCGCCGGCGCGTGTTGCCCGGCAAACCCCTTGATCCATTGGCGGAATCGGCCGTCGCGCCTTCGTACGCGCGATCTGGCCGAAGCGCCGGGCGCCAACGTTTCAACCCGTAACCGAGGTTGAATTGAGTGGAATGCCCCCTGCGCCTACCTGACCCTTGCAGCGACCCGGCGGGACGCTCGCACCCTACGGGAAGGCAGCACCATGCAGACCACGGTCAACGCTCCGATCCATCTCTCCGGCACCGGCCTCCACACCGGCCGCCCGGCGCGTCTGTCGATTCATCCCGCGGGTGCCCACCACGGCATCTGGTTCCGCCGCTCCGACATGTCGGGCAACACGATGATCCCCGCGCGCCACGACGCGGTGGTCCGCTCGCCGCTCTGCACGCTGCTCGTGAACGAGGCCGGCGTTTCGGTCTCCACCGTGGAGCACGTCATGGCCGCCCTCGCGGGCTGCGGCGTCCTCAACGCCATCGTCGAGGTCGACGGCCCCGAGGTTCCCATCCTCGACGGCTCTGCGGTCGGGTTCGTGCGCGCGATCCTCGCCGTTGGCGTCCGCCGCCTCGCGGCCCCGGTCCACGCCATCGAGGTGCTGCGCCGCGTGGCCGTGCACGAGAACGGCGCCTCCGCTGCGCTCATGCCCGCCGACGAGCTGGAGATCGACTTCTCGATCGACTTCGCGGACCGCGCCATCGGCCACCAGCACAAGGTGCTGCGCCTGTCGAACGGCACCTTCGTGCGCGAGCTGTGCGACAGCCGCACCTTCTGCCGCCAGGCCGACGTGGACGCCATGCGCGCCGCCGGCAAGGCGCTCGGCGGCACGCTGGCCAACGCGGTGGTGGTGGACGGCGACCGCGTCCTCAACCCCGGCGGCCTGCGCCACGGCGACGAGGCGGTGCGCCATAAGATGCTCGACGCCCTGGGCGACCTCGCGCTCGCCGGCGCGCCGATCCTCGGCCGCTACGAGGGCATCCGCGCGGGCCACGCCATGACCAACAAGCTGCTCCACGCCCTGTTCGCCGACCCGCTGGCCTACCGCATCCGCACGCTCTCGACCGAGGAATGCCGCATCCTTCCGGGCGCCGGGCTGGAGCACGACCGCTTCGCCCACGTCTGACGGGCATCAATCGGCCCCGGCCTTCGCGGACGTGACGCCACCCCGCTTCACACCCCCGGCGGGCGGGGCTAGGGTGCGCGCCGGGACGGACGGACGGGGGCCGGGACGCATGGCAACGATCAAGCTCGCCGCGGCGGGACTCGCGCTCGCCGCGCTCGCCGGATGCGGCGGCGGAGACGCCGACGTCGCGCTCGAGGACACCGCGCCCGACGTGATCTTCGTGCGCGCCGAGGCCGAGCTCGCACAGAACGACCCCGAGGGCGCGGCGCAGCTCTTCTCGGAAGTGGAGCGCCTCTATCCCTACTCGGACTTCGCCCGGCGCGCGCTGATCATGCAGGCCTTCGCCTACCACGAGGCGCGCGATTATGAGAGCGCCCGCGCCGCCGCCCAGCGCTTCCTCGACTTCTATCCCGCCGACGGGGACGCAGCCTACGCGCAGTACCTGCTCGCGCTCAGCTACTACGACCAGATAGACCTCGTCGGCCGCGACCAGGGCCTGACCTTCCAGGCGCTCCAGGGCCTGCGCGAGGTGATCGAGCGCTACCCGGACTCGGAATACGCCCGCTCGGCGATGCTGAAGTTCGACCTCGCCTTCGACCACCTCGCGGCGAAGGAGATGGAGATCGGGCGCTACTACCTGAAGCGCGGCCACCACGCGGCCGCCATCAACCGCTTCCGCGCCGTGGTCGAGGAGTTCGAGACGACCTCGCACACCCCCGAGGCGCTGATGCGGCTGGTGGAGGCGTACCTGTCGCTCGGCCTGAACGCCGAGGCGCAGACCGCGGGCGCGATCCTCGGCCACAACTTCCGCGGCTCGCCATTCTACCAGGACGCCTACGGGCAGCTCACCGGACGCGGGCTGCCGCTCGAGGCGCGCGGCTCGAACTGGCTGGCGGAGATCTATCGGCAGACCATCGCCGGCAACTGGCTCTAGCGGGGGGCCTATCGCCCCCGCCCGTGCATCCGCGCTCGCTTTCCGGGGCGCACGGATGCGCTCGGCGCTGGCAGCGGTGCCGCCGCGCCGCTATGTGGATGCCGATGCTCCGCTCCCTCGACATACGCGACATGCTCATCATCGACCGGCTCTCGCTGGAGCTCGGTCCAGGCCTCAACGTGCTCACGGGCGAGACCGGTGCGGGCAAGTCGATCCTTCTGGATTCGCTCGGCTTCGTGCTGGGCTGGCGGGGCCGTGCGGCCCTCGTGCGCGCTGGCGCCGCGCAGGGCGAGGTGACGGCGGGCTTCGACCTGCCCGAGGGCCACGCGGCGCGCGCGGTGTTGGCCGAGGCGGGCATCGAGGCCGAGGACGGCGAGCTGCTGCTGCGCCGGGTGAACACCGCCGAGGGACGCAAGACCGCCTGGGTCAACGGCACCCGCGTCACCGGCGAGGTGCTACGCCAGCTTTCCGACACGCTGCTGGAGCTGCACGGCCAGCACGACGATCGCGGGCTGCTCGATGCGGCTGGCCACCGCGCGCTGCTCGACGCCTTCGCGGGCGTGGACCTCGCTTCGGTGCGCGCCGCCTGGGCCGAGCTGTCCGCCGCCCGCAAGGCGCTCCGGGCCGCGCAGGCGCAGGTCGAGGCGACCCGCTCCGAGGAGGAGTTCCTGCGCCACGCGGTGGACGAGCTGGACGCGCTCGCCCCCGAGCCGGGCGAGGAGGGCACGCTCGATGCCCGTCGCCGCCTGATGCAGGGCGCCGAGAAGATCCGCGGCGACGTCGCGCGCGCGCTGGAGGCCATCGGCGGCAACGGGGCCGAGGGGCGCATGGTGGACGCCCTGCGCTGGATGGAGGGGGCAGGGGAGGCCGCCGACAGCCTCGCCCCGGCGATTGCCGCTCTGGAGCGCGCGCTCAACGAGCTGGGCGAGGCGCAAGCGGGCGTTGAGTCGACGCTCGATGCGCTCGACTTCGATCCCTCGGAGCTGGAGCGCACCGAGGAGAGGCTGTTCGCCATGCGCGGGCTCGCGCGCAAGCACGGCGTGGCCCCCGACGATCTCGCCGCGCTGGTTGAGGATCTGCGCGGGAAGCTCGACCTGCTCGATTCGTCGGGACCGGGGATGCGCAAGCTCTCCGAGGCGGTGGCCGCGGCCGAGGCGCGCTACGACGCCGCCGCCAGCGCGCTGACCGAGGCGCGTCGCGAGGCGGCGGGCCGGCTGGATGCGGCGATGGCCGGCGAGCTGGGGCCACTCAAGATGGAGCGCGCCGTCTTCGTCACGCGCGTCGCCCCCGGCACGCCCGGCCCCGAGGGGCGCGACGAGGTGGCCTTCGAGGTCGCCACCAACCCCGGCGCGCCCGCGGGCAAGCTCGACAAGATCGCGTCGGGGGGCGAGCTGTCGCGCTTCCTCCTGGCCCTGAAGGTCTGCCTCACGGGCGGCGACCGCTCCATGACGCTGATCTTCGACGAGATCGACCGCGGCGTCGGCGGCGCCACCGCCGACGCCGTGGGCCGCCGGCTCAAGGCGCTGGCCGAGGGCGGGCAGGTTCTGGTCGTGACCCACTCGCCGCAGGTGGCCGCATTGGGTGCGCGGCACTGGCGCGTCGAGAAGCGGGTGGAGGGCGAGGTGACCCTCAGCCGCGTGGTGCCCGTGGACCGGGCCGACCGCGTCGACGAGCTGGCGCGGATGCTGGCTGGCGACACGGTCACGGACGCCGCGCGCGCCGCCGCGCGCGCCCTGCTGCGCGCCGCCTGAGGTCCCGTCCCTGCGGGGGCGCCTTGTTCCCGCCCCGGCGCGCTCCTAGCATCGCCCGCGACCCGCGAGGCACCCCGTGACCGACCGCCCCGATTCCCAGCCCATCGCCGCGCGCATCTCGGCGCGGCTCCACCGCGCGTGGGCGGTGGTGCTGGAGAAGGGGCCGAGCCAGGTCCAGTTCTGGTTCATCGCCCTCGCGATCGGGGTCGCCTCGGGCTACATGGCCGTGGGCTTCATGCTTTCGATCGCCGCGCTCCAGTCGCTGTTCTACGGCTCCGGCGACGTGCGTGGCCTCCATAGCTTCGCCGAGACGATGCCGTGGTGGTGGGTGCTCACGTTGCCCTGCATGGGCGGTCTCGCGGTCGGCTTCATCCTCCAGCGCTTCACGCCCGACGCCCGCGTGCGCGGCGTGGCCGAGGTGATCGAGGCCGCCGCCCTGCGCGAGGGCCGGGTGGAGCGCCGCGCCGGCCTCGCCTCGATCGCCGCCTCGCTCATCACCTTGGGCTCCGGCGGATCCTCGGGGCGGGAGGGCCCCGTCGTCCACATGGTGGGACTGATCGCGGGTTGGGTCTCGAACCGCATCAACGCCGGCGGCGTGACCGGGCGCGAGCTTCTGGGCTGCGCCGTGGCCGCCGGCGTCGCCGCCTCGTTCAACGCGCCCCTCGCTGGCGCGCTCTTCGCGCTGGAGGTGGTGCTGCGGCACTTCGCCGTGCACGCCTTCGCGCCCATCACCATCGCCGCCGCCGCGGGGTCGGTGGTCAGCCGCGTCCACTTCGGCGACGTCACCGAGTTCGTGCTGCCCTCGACCTCGCACCTCGCGTTCTACGCCGAACTGCCGGCCTTCGTGCTCTTGGGTCTGACCTGCGGCGTGGTGGGCTACGCGCTCATGCGCTCGATCTTCCTGGCCGAGGATGTCGGAAGCTGGATCCAGCGCCGCCTGCGCCTGCCGGTGATCCTGCGGCCCGCCCTCGCGGGGCTGATGCTGGGGGCCATCGCCATCGCCTTCCCGCACATCATCGGCGTCGGCTACGAGACCACCTCGGCCGCGCTGTCGGGTACGCTGCTGCTGCACGAGGCCATCGTGTTCGCGGTCGTCAAGGTCGCCGCGGTGTCGATCACCGTGGGCGGACGCATGGGCGGGGGCGTGTTCTCGCCCGCGCTGATGACCGGGGCGCTCACGGGCCTCGCCTTCGGCATGATTGCGACCGCGGTGTTCCCCGAGGTGTCCGGCGCCGAGACGCTCTACGCGCTGGCCGGCATGGGCGCCGTGGCCGCCGCCGTGCTGGGCGCGCCGATCTCGACCACGCTGATCGTGTTCGAGCTGACGGGCGACTGGCAGACCGGCCTCGCCGTCATGGTCACGGTGTCGATCGCCTCCACGCTGGCCTCGCGGCTTGTGGCGCGCAGCTTCTTCCTCACGCAGCTCGAGCGGCGGGGCATCCACCTTGCCGACGGGCCGCAGCGCTACCTGCTCGCGACGATCCGCGTCTCGGCGGTGATGAAGGCCCCCGAGCACCCCCAGGCGCCCGGTTCAGAGCGGGTCCGCGCGGCGGTGCACGAGGCGCTGTTCGTCGGCGCCTCCGACACGCTGGAGCGGGCCATGCCGCTGTTCGAGCGGGGTGGCACGGATTTCCTTCCGGTGGTGCGCCTGCGCGACGACGGACCCGAGGTGGTGGGGGTGCTGCTGTTCGTGGACGCCCTGCGGGTCTTCAACCGGGCGCTCTCTGCGACCGCGGCCGAGGAGCACGCCTGACCCGGCACGCGTCCCCGCCCCGCGGCGGCGGCCTCAGGCGGCGGTGGCCGGGCGGCCCATCCGGCGGTCGCGCGAGGCGAGGGCGATGCGCGCGAGATGCAGCGCGGCCTCGCCGGCGCCGTTGCGGTCCGCGACCGCCTCGCCGAGCTTGGCGGCGGCGGCGTAGTCGAACCGCTCCAGCAGGTCGCCGAGCATCTGCTGCGCCCGCCGCACGCCGAAGCGGCGTACCGGCAGCACCGCGGCGAGGTCCATCCGCTCCAGCCGCGCGGCGTTGTCGGGCTGGTCGCCGCCCACGGGCAGCACCAGTTGCGGGCGCGCCGCGCGGACCGCCTCGGCGGTGGTGCCGATGCCGCCGTGGTGGACGATCGCGGCGGCTAGCGGGAACAGGCCGGAATGGGGGGCATAGGGCAGGGCGAGGACGTCGTCGCCCTCGGGCACCTCCGCCTGACCGTGTAGCAGCACGACCCTTAGTCCGAGGCTGCGCCCGAGGTCGACCGCGCGCTGCCAGAACTTCGGCCCGCCGAGCCCGTGGGCGATCGATCCCATCGTGACCACCAGCGGCGGCGGTCCTCCGGCGATCCAGCGGCGCACCTCGGGGTCCAGCATCCCCTCGGGGCGCGGCGGGAAGCCCACCGCGCGCAGGCCCTCAGGGGCATCGTCGGGGATCGGCGCGAAGTGCTCGTCCCACAGGGCGAGGCGCATGGGCACCTCGCCGCCGTGATCGAGCAGCGGCGTGCCCGGCTGCGGCGGCAGGGCCAGCCGGTCGCGCACGTCCGAGAGGTCCGAGGCGTGGCGCGAGCGCAGGACGGCGCGGGCGCAGGACAAGAGCGCGCGGTTCCAGACCTGCCCCGCGGTGCCGGGGTTCTGCCGCGCGAGCTTGAACAGGCGCCCCGTGGGCGGGTCGATGGCCGAGAACATCATCATCGGCTGCAGCAGCAGGGGTACGTAAGGCACACCCGCCTGCTCGGCCGCCAGCGGCGCGGCGAGCGCGAAGGTCGTGCCCGCGGCCACGGAGACGCCGGGCATCAGCGGGGCCATCTGCTCGATCAGGGCGGGCAGCATGGGGATCATCACGTCGCGCATCAGCGGGCCGGGATCGCGCAGGATCGAGGCGGCGATCTCGTCGCGCGAGACGCCGAGTCGCTCGCACAGCTCGGCCTGCGTGGGGCCGACGGGGGTCGCCAAGAGGCCCCAGGAGCGGGCGATCTCGCAGTCGTCGGGCGATAGGGCGAGGCGCGGCTCCAGTCCGGCCAGCTCGATCGCGCGGGCCACGGAGAGGACGGGGTAGAGGTCGCCGAGCGAGCCGATGGTCGACAGCAGCACGGCGCCCCGGTTCGGCAGGTGGATGCGCCCTTCGAGGCCGGGCAGGCGGCGCACGCCGCTCCAGGCGAGGGGAGGCGACGTGGTGTCGATCTCGGTCATGCGCCGCCTTCCCCCGGCCGTCAGGCCTTGGCCTGGCCCGCGGGCTTCGGCGCCGGGGCGGCGGACTTGCCGGTCCCGATCGGGTCTTCCTGCCGCTGAACGGCGCCCTCGAAGTGGGCCCCCGACTCTATGGCGATCGTCTTGTGGATGATGTCGCCCTCGACGCGCGCGGTCGAGGTGAGGCGGACCTTGATGCCGCGCACGCGCCCGATCACCCGGCCGTTGACGACGATGTCGTCGGCCACGATCTCGCCGCGCACCACGGCGCCCTCGCCGACGGTCAGCAGGTGGGCGTGGATGTTGCCCTCGATCTCGCCCTCGACGGTGATGTCGCCCGACGTCTTGATGTCGCCCTTGATCATCAGGTCCTGGCTCAGGACCGAGGCGGGCACCTTCTGCTTGGGCGCCGAGGACGGCTGCGGGCTGCTGTCCATGCCGGCGGGGCGGGACGGCGGGGTCTGGCCGCCGGAAGGGGGGCCGGCGGGCCGCGGCGGCGCTTCGCCCGGGGTCGGCTCGCCGTGGGGGTTCATCTTGTTCTTAGAAAACATCTTGCCCTGCCGTGATGAAGGTTGCCGGGTTGATGGCCGACCCGTTGCGCCGGACCTCGTAGTGCAGGTGAACGCCGGTCGACCGACCGGTGGTTCCCATATCACCGATGCGTTCGCCGCGCGAGACCCGTTGGCCCTTGGTCACCCGGATCTGATTGAGGTGCGCGTAGCGCGTCTCGAAGCCGAAGGCGTGCCGGATCTTGACCAGCTTGCCGTAGCCCGACTGCCAGCCGGCGTAGGTCACGACGCCGTCGGCGGTGGAGTGGATCGGCGTGCCCCGCGCGCCGGCGAAGTCCATGCCGGAATGCATCCGCCCCCAGCGCGGACCGAAGCCCGAGGTGCGGCGATGGGCGCCCCGGACCGGATGGTCGAGGGGCAGGCTCTCGGCGACGATGCGGTGGAGGTCGATCTCCTCCATCTCGTTCAGGAGCCGGTTGGCCCGCGAGGTGTCGCGGTCCATCACCGACGCGTCGCCGCGCGTCGAGATCGTGGGCTCCAGCGGGCCGCCCTGTCCGGAGTAGCCGCGGCGGACCTCCTGCAGCATGGAATCGGGCGAGACGCCGGAGCGCTCGAACACCTGCCGCAGGGGCTTCAGCGAGGTCTCCATCGCGTCCTCGAGCCGCCCGAAGATGCGGTCGTTCCGCTCGGCGACGCGCTCGGCGGCAGCGGCCATGCGGGCGATCTCGGCATCCGCGGAACGGGCCACGCCGATCGCCTCGTCGCGCTCCAGCGCAGTGTGCCCGAGCACCTCGGCGAGGGCGGTCGCGGTGTCCTCGGCGTCGGCGCGGGCGGCCTGCGCCGCGGCGGCGGCGGCGGGCGCGTTCTCGAGTTGGGCCAGCGCAACGCGGCGTTCCTCGCGGGCGGTGTCCCTCTCGGCCACGGCGCGGCGCAGGGTGCGCTGGATCACCTCGACGCCGGTCTCCAGCTCGCGCACGCGCTGCTCGGAGGCCAGCAGCGCCTCCTGCATCTTCGAGACCTCCTCGAGCGCGACGTAGAAGCGCTCCAGCGCCTGCTCGGCCTCGCCGGCCCGGGCGTCGCGCTCCTCGCTCAGGGCCTCGAGCCGGCCCTCGTAGGCCAGCTGCGCCCGCTCGGACTGGTCGCGCGAGTTCCCGGCGGCGATGTTGTCGAGGAGGAAGAACGCGGTGACGATCACCGACCAGCCCACGAGGAGGGCGCCGCCCATCAGGAGGCCGATCTGGGTGCCGGCGCGGAGGCGGAAGAACCGCGTGCCTTCGTCGGATTTGAGGTAAAGGCGCTGCTCGGGCAGCACGCGATCGAGGCGCAAGGCCATCTTCTCGGACAAGCGCGTCACGCGTGTCTCCCCGTTTCGCGGCACGCCGTGCTGCGGTTCCCCGTGATCGCCGGCCCCCTTCGTCCCACCGGGGCCCGAGGCGATAGCGAGTTTGATAGGGGGGCGGGGGGAAGGGGACAACCGGCCCCCCCCGTCCGCAGCCCCGAAATCGGCGTGATCCTGCCCGTTTCCGTCAGGGCTCGTCGGCCAGCGGCCAGTAGAAATCGGGTGGAAGCCCCGCCTCGGCGCGCTTCTCCTCGTTGAACGGCGGCTTCAGGGGGCCGCGGAAGTGCCGGCGCACGAGGTCGCGGAACGTGGGCGCCGGGTCGAGATCGTGGCGCCCGCACAGGAAGTGGAACCACTTCGAGCCGTAGGCGACGTGATGCACCTCCTCGGCGTAGATCGTCTCGAGCGCGGCCACGCTCTCGGCATCTTCGGCACGCTGAAACAGCGCGATCATGCCCGGCGTCACGTCGAGGCCGCGCGCCTCCAGCACCATCGGCACCACGGCGAGGCGGGCCATGAGGTCGTGCGCAGTGTCCTCGGCGGCGCGCCACATCCCGGCGTGGGCGGGCAGGGCGCCGTAGCGCGAGCCGCCGGCCTCGAGCCGGTCGCACAGGAGGCCGAAGTGCTTCGACTCCTCATCGGCCGCCTTCACCCAGTCGTCGAAGAAGCCCACTGGCAGGGGCACGTGGGCGAAGCGGGCGATCACGTCCCAGTGAAGGTCCACGGCGTTCAGCTCGATGTGGGCGACCGCATGGAGGATCGCCTGTCGGCCCTCGGGCGTGCCGGGGCGGCGGCGCGGCACGTCGCGGGGCGCGACCAACGGCGGCTCGGCGGGACGGGCGGGCCGGTCCGGGGGCGAGGCGGTGCCGACCGCCGCCTCACCGCTCGCGCGCATCTCGCGCCACCGGGCGGCGGAGGCGCGGCTGAGGGCGCACTTCTCGCGGCTGCCGGCGGTGCGCAGCACGGCCTCGGCCATGGCGGCGAGCGTGGCGGTCACGCCTCCACGGCGGCCAGCACCGCCTCGGCGTGGCCGTCGACGCGCACGCGGCGCCAGATCTCCGTGATCGTGCCGTCCGCGCCGACCAGCACCGTGGTGCGCTCGATCCTCATGGAGGTGCGGCCGTACATCGTCTTCTCGCGCCACACGCCGTAGGCCTCGCAGACCGCGCCGTCCTCGTCCGACAAGAGCGGCACCGCCAGATCGTGCTTGTCGCGGAACCGCTCGTGCTTCGCCACGGTGTCGCGCGAGATGCCGAGCACGCGGGCGCCCGCGGCCTCGAAGCGCGGCAGGAGCGCCGTGAAGGCGGTGGCCTCGCGGGTGCAGCCGGGCGTGTCGTCGCGGGGGTAGAAGAACAGCACGACGGGCGCGCCGCGCAGCGCGGACAGGCGCACCGTGTCGCCGCCGTCGCGGGGCAGCTCGAAGTCGGGGGCCGGCTGGCCGGGTGCGAGGGTCATGGGCATCTCCCGAAAGGTGGTGGCGGTCTTGGAACCCCGGCGGGCGGGCGTCAAGAAGGCGCATGGTCCGCCGCTCCGCCCTCCATCTGCTGCGCCTCGCGCTTCTGCTCGCGCTCGTGGCGGCGGGGCTGGCGGCGGGCACGGCGGTGCGGCTCGCCCACGCGCCCGCCGCGCTGCCGCGCTGGGCGGTGGAGCGGATCGAGGCGCGCGCGAACCGCGGGCTCGGCGACGCCTCCGTCAGCGTGGGTGGCGTTGCCCTAGCCTTCGACCGCGACGCGGCGGCGCTGCGGCTGGTGGTGCGCGGGGCGGTGTTGCAGCGCGGGGGCACGCCGGTGCTGGCGCTGCCGGCGCTGCGGGTTGCGCTGGACGGAGGCGCTCTGCTGCGGGGCCGGGTGCGGCCCCGCGCGGTGGTGATCGAGCGGCCCGAGGCGGCGCTCCGGCGCGGCGCGGACGGGCGGTGGTCGCTGGCCTTCGGGGGCGGCGGGGGGCGGCTGCCGGCGAACGGCGCGGAGGCGCTGGCAGCGCTGGACGCGGCGCTCGCCTCGCCGCTGGTGGAGGCGCTCGAGATGGTGCGGCTCGACGGAGCGCGCCTTCTCGTCGACGCTCCGGCCCTCGCGGGGGAGCAGATCGTCGCGCTCGACGCGGCGATCCGCCGGCGCGGCAGCACCGTGCAGCTGGAGGCGGAGGCCGAGTCGTCCGGCGCCGTCTTGCGATTGGATGCCACACGCGACGCCCGCGGCGTGCAGGCGCGGTTGGCGCTGGAGGAGACCGCTCTCGCGACGCTGATGGCGGCGCTACCCGGCTCGGGCACGCCTCCGGACATCGCGGGACGCGTACGGGTCGACGCGCGGATGCGCCTCGCGCCCGACGGCACGCTCCTGCCCGTGACGGCGCGGGCCGAGGCGAGAGACGTCGCCGCCGCGGGCCGCGTGCTCGACCGGACGCGACTGCGCATGCGGTGGATGCCGGGCGCCACCGCGGTCGAACTGCCGGAGATCGCCGCCCGGGGGCCGGGCCTTTCGCTCGACGCGTCGGGCCGGCTGATCCTGCCCGAGCGTCTCAACGGTCCCGTCTCGGCGCAGGCGCGGATCGGGGCGTTGCGGCTCGACCCCGACGGCCTGCTGAAGCAGGCCGCCCGGTTCGACGACGGCGCGCTGTCGCTGCGGATCACCCGCGCGCCGCTGCGGGTGGAGTTGGGCCGGGCGACCCTGTCCGGTCCGTCGGGCGCGCTCACCGCGCGCGGCACGGCGCGGCAGGAAGCGAATGGCTGGCACGTGGGCGGCGAGGCGGCGATCCCGCGCATGGCGGTGGAGCCGCTGCGCGCGCTCTGGCCCCCCGCGGTGGCACCGGGTGCGCGGCGGTGGTTCGCGGAGAACGTCGCCGAGGGCACCGCGCGCTACGTGCGCGCCTCGCTGCGGGCCGTGCCGGGCGCGAAGCCCGTGCTCGCGGCAAGCTTCGGGTTCGAGGATGCTACCGTCCGCTGGATGCGTACCATGCCCCCCGCCACGGGCGGGCGCGGCGCGTTGCAGCTCCAGGACGGACGCCTCGCGGTGCGTCTGGATAGCGGGACCGTGCAGGCCGACGAGGCGGGCGGTGTGCTCGACGTGGCGGGCACGCGGCTGGTGCTGCCCGATGTCGCCGTGAAACCGATCCGCGCCGAGATCGCGCTGCGCGCGTCGGGCGCCGTGGGCGACGTGCTGCGCGTGCTCGACCGCCCACCGTTCCGGCTGATGGAGCGGATCGGCCGCACCCCCGCGCTGGTGTCGGGCCGGGCCGAGGCCGCCGTCGCGATCGCTCTGCCGCTGCGGCCAGGCAATGCCCCCGCCGACGTCGCGTGGAACGCGGAGGTGCGCCTGGCGGATGTCGTGTCCGAGCGTCTGATCCCTGGCCGTCGCATCGAGGCCGACGCGCTGGACCTGCGGGCGAGCTGGGAGGCGGTGGAGATCGCGGGCGACGCGCGCTTCGAGGGCGTCCCGTTCCGGGGCACGTGGCGCCAGCCGTTGCCGCCGCCCCGCGCGACGCCCGGGCCGGGAACGCCCCCGCGGATGCCGCCCGGACGGCTGCGGGGCACGGCCACGGCCACGCCCGAGGGGCTGGCGCGGCTGGGGATCGCGCTCGATGCGGTGGCGCTGTCGGGGCGCACGGCGGTCGCGCTCGACGTCGCTCTGCCGCCCGGCGGGCCGCCCCGCCTGAGCGCGCGCAGCGACCTGCGCGGCATGGCCGCCCGCATCCCGGCGATCGGCTGGCGCAAGGCGGCGGGCACCGCCGCCACGCTGGAGGCCGAGGCGACCCTGGGGTCGGTGCCCGAAGTCACGCGCCTCTCGCTGGAAGCGCCGGGCCTGCGCGGCGCGGGGCGGGTCACCCTGCGCCCCGGCGGCGCGCTGGAAGCGGCGCGGTTCGAGGGGGTCCGCACGCCCTGGTTCCGCGGCGCGGTCGCGTTCCAGGGGCGCGGGCGGGGCAAGCCGCCCGAGATCCGCGCGAGCGGCGCGAGCGCGGACCTGCGCGGCGCGCTGGCCGCACTGGGCGAGGCAGGCGGCGGCGGGAGCGGCGAGGGAGCGCCCGTCGCCGTGACGCTGGACCGCCTCCAGATCACCGATGGAATCGCGCTGGGCGACCTGCGCGCGCGGCTGGGGGGCGGAAGCGGTGAGTTCTCGGGCCGTGTCAACGGCGGACCACTGGTTGCGGGGACGCTGGAGCCGGACGCGGGCGGCACGGTGGTCCGGGTGCGGTCCGACGACGCGGGCGCGGTGCTGCGGGCGGCGGGGCTGTTCCGCGACGCGCGCGGCGGCGCGATGCGCCTGACGCTGGCGCCGTCCGACACCGCGGGCGTGCTGCGAGGCCGCATCGTGGGCGGCGGCATCCGCGTGCGCGACGTGCCCGCGGTGGCCTCGCTGCTGCAGGCCCTCTCGGTGGTGGGGCTGGTGGAGCAGCTCGGCGGGCAGGGGCTCCCCTTCGAGACCGTGGAGGCGGACTTCACGCTCGGCCCCTCGCGGATCGACGTCCGCCGCGCCGCCGCCGTGGGGCCGAGCATGTCGATCACCGCCGACGGGGTGTTCGACATGGGCGCGAAGCGCATGGACATCCGCGGCGTGGTCTCGCCGATCTACTTCGTGAACGGCCTGTTCGGCGCCCTGTTCGCGCGGCGCGGCGAGGGCCTGTTCGGCTTCACCTACCGCCTCGCGGGGGCGACCGCCGCCCCGTCCGTCTCGGTCGACCCGCTGTCGATCCTGACGCCGGGACGGTTCCGCGACATCTTCCGCCGCGCCCCGCCTTCGCAGTAGGGGCGGGCCATGAAACTGAGCGACTTCGACTTCGCGCTGCCCGACGCGCTGATTGCCACCCGCCCCGCGCGGCCCCGCTCCGCGGCGCGGCTGCTGGTGGTGGAGCCGGACCGGCTGACGGACGGCCGGGTGACCGACCTCGTGGACTGGCTGCGCCCGGGCGACCGGCTGGTGCTGAACGACACGCGGGTGATCCCGGCGCGCCTGACGGGCGAGCGGGTGCGCGCGAGCCGCGACGGCTCGGGGCGGGCGAAGGTGGAGCTGACCCTGACCGAGGCGCGGCCCAATGGCGCATGGGAGGCGCTGGCCAAGCCCATGCGAAAGATGCGCGTGGGCGACCGGCTCGTGTTCGACGGGCTGGAGGCGGAGGTGCTGGAGACCGGCGCGCGCCTCGCGGTGCGCTTCGACGCCGAAGGCGAGGCGCTCGATCGGGCCATCGAGCGCGCCGGCGCCATGCCGCTGCCGCCCTACATCGCCTCGAAGCGCGCGCCCGACGCGGCGGACCGCGACGACTACCAGTCGGTCTGGGCGCGTCACGCGGGCGCGGTGGCCGCGCCCACCGCCTCGCTCCACTTCGACGAGCCGCTGCTGGAGGCGCTGCGCGTACGCGGAGTGCAGTTCACCGAGGTCACGCTCCACGTCGGCGCGGGCACCTTCCTGCCCGTCACGGTGGGGGACGTGGAGACCCACCGCATGCATGCCGAGTGGGGCGAGGTGCGCCCCGAGGCCGCCGAGGCCATCGCCGCCACGAAGGCGGCGGGAGGCCGCGTGATCCCCGTCGGGACCACAGCGCTGCGCCTCGTCGAGAGCGCCGCCGCGGACGGCGCCATCGCGCCGTTCCGGGGCACCACCGACATCTTCATCCGCCCCGGATACCGGTTCCGCGTGGCCGACGGACTGATCACCAACTTCCACCTGCCGCAGTCCACGCTGCTGATGCTGGTCAGCGCGATGATGGGGCGCGAGCGGATGCTGGCCGCCTACGCCCACGCCGTGCGGGAGGGCTACCGCTTCTTTTCCTACGGCGACGCCTCGCTGCTGCTGCCCGGCGGGGGTGCCCCCGAGGGGGCCTGAGGCGGGAAACCGCGCCTTTGCGACGGTGCCGTCCGGGGGGGCGTCGTTTCGGGGATGGCTGCGCGCCGGGGCGAGGCGTAGGGGCGGGCCGAGTCATCCCCGCGAGGCACCGCCATGCTCTCTGTCGTCCGATCCTCCTGGGCCCTGCTGCTCGGGATCCTGCTGATGATGATCGGCAACGGCATGCAGGGCACGCTGCTCGGCGTGCGCGGCGAGCTGGAGGGCTTCTCGACGCTGTCCATGTCGGTGGTCATGACCGGCTACTTCGCGGGCTTCCTGCTCGGCAGCCGCATCGTGCCCGAGTTGATCCGCACCGTGGGCCACGTGCGCGTGTTCGCGGCCCTCGGCAGCCTCGTTTCGGCGGGGCTGATCCTGTTCCCTCTCCTGCGCGACCCGATGGCCTGGACGGCGCTTCGCTTCGGCCTCGGCTTCTGCTTCTGCGGCGTCTACATCGTCGCCGAGAGCTGGCTGAACAACTCGACCACCAACGAGACGCGGGGCCGGGCCCTGTCACTCTACATCATCGCTCAGATGGTGGGGATCGTGATCGCGCAGGCGATCTTCGCCTTCGGCGACGCCTCGGGCTACACGCTGTTCGTGCTGATCTCGGTGCTTGTCAGCCTCGCCTTCACGCCGATCCTCTTGGCCGCCACCCCGGTGCCGCCCTTCGAGACCACCAAGCCCATGAGCTTCCGCGAGATCTACCGCGTCTCGCCCTTGGGCTGCGTGGGCATCTTCCTGCTCGGCGCGGTGTTCTCCGCGGTGTTCGGCATGGCCGGCGTGTTCGGCGCCATCGCCCGCCTCACGCCGTCCGAGATCGCCGCCTTCGTGTCGGCCATCTACACCGGCGGCATGCTGCTGCAGTACCCGATGGGCTGGGCCTCGGACCGCTACGACCGGCGCAAGCTGGTGATCGGCGGGGCCGTCATCGGCGTCGCGGGCTGCGCCCTGGGCTTCGCCGGCGTCGGCGGCTTCGGGGGCCTGCTGCTCGCGGCCTTCCTGATCGGCGGCATGGCCAACCCCCTCTACGCGCTGCTTCTGGCCTACACCAACGACTACCTGGAGCCCGAGGACATGGCCTCGGCCTCGGCGCGGCTGCTGTTCATCAACGGCCTCGGCGCGATCTCGGGGCCGTTGGTCACGGGCTGGGTGATGGGGCTGGTCGGCCCCGGCGGTTTCTTCCTGTTCATCGGCGTGCTGATGGCTGCGCTGGCCGCCTACGCCGCCTACCGCATGACCCAGCGTCCCGCCTACGAGGGCGATTTGGCGCCGGTTCTGCCGATGTCGGCCGCTGCCGCCACGCCCGTGACCATGACCGCCATGGCCGAGGAGTGGGAGGAGCAGGCGGCCGACGGGGACGGGACCGAGCCCGAGGGGGCGCCGGCGGCATCCGCGGCCTGAACGGGAACCGTCGGGCCGGCCCGGGGCGTTGGGAATGCAGGGGGAAGAACAGCATGACCGAGACCGCCGAGACCGTCTGCCGCTTCTGGCTCGAGGAGTGCGAGCCGAAGGACTGGTACGTCGCCGACGACGCGCTGGATGCGCGCATCCGCGAGCGCTTCCTGCCCACGTGGGAGGCGGCGATGGCGGGGGCGCTCGACGACTGGCCCGCCACCGCGCGCGGCGCGCTGGGCTTCCTGATCCTTACCGACCAGTTCCCGCGCAATATGTTCCGCGGCTCGGGACGGGCCTTCGCCTCGGACCCGCTCGCCCTCGCCGTCGCCAAGCAGGCGATCCGCGCGGGACAGGATCGCGAGATCCCGAACCCCGGGCGGCAGTTCTTCTACCTGCCCCTTGAGCATTCCGAGACCGGGCCCGATCAGCACCGCGCCGTGCGGCTGATCCTCGGGCGGATGGAGTCCACCGAGACGCTGCTCCACGCCCGCGCCCACCGCGAGGTGATCCGCCGCTACGGGCGCTTCCCCTACCGCAACGAGGCGCTTGGCCGCGAGAGCACCGAGGCCGAGCGCGCCATGGTCGAGGCCGGCGGCTACGGCGCCGTGCTGCGCGAGTTGCAGGCCCAGGCCGCCTGAGCCCACGCTTGCGCGCGGCGCATCGCCGCCTTGCCGTCCCGGACGCTGGCCTGACACGCGCTTTGCGGGTAGTTCGACGTTGAACGAGTTCGGGAGGATGCCGCAGTGGCTTCATACGACATGATCGTGATCGGCGCGGGCCCCGGCGGCTACGTGGCCGCCATCCGGGGCGCGCAACTGGGCCTGAAGGTCGCCTGCATTGAGCGCGAGCACCTCGGCGGCATCTGCCTCAACTGGGGCTGCATCCCGACCAAGGCCATGCTGCGCTCGTCCGAGGTGTTCCACCTCATGCACCGGGCCAAGGAGTTCGGGCTGAAGGCGGAAGGGATCGACTACGACCTCGATGCGGTGGTGAAGCGCTCGCGTGGCGTGGCCAAGCAGCTTTCGGGTGGCATCGGGCACCTGTTCAAGAAGAACAAGGTCACCTCGATCATGGGCGACGCGAAGCTGGTCGGGAAGGGCAAGGTCGAAGTCACCACCGACAAGGGCACCGAGACGCTGGAGGCCCCCGCCATCGTGGTCGCCACCGGTGCCCGCGCCCGCAACCTGCCCGGTCTGGAAGCCGACGGCGAGCGGGTCTGGAGCTACAAGCACGCGCTCCAGCCGCCGCACATGCCCAAGAAGCTGCTCGTGATCGGCTCGGGCGCCATCGGCATCGAGTTCGCCAGCTTCTACAACACGCTGGGCGCAGACACGACCGTGGTCGAGGTGATGGACCGGATCCTTCCCGTCGAGGACGAGGAGATCTCGAAGTTCGCCAAGAAGCAGTTCCAGAAGCAGGGCATGACCATCCTCGAGAAGGCCATCGTCAAGTCGCTGGACCGCTCCGCGGACAAGGTCGTCGCCACCATCGAGTCCAAGGGCAAGGCCGAGACCCACGAGTTCGACACCGTGATCTCCGCCGTGGGCATCGTCGGCAACGTCGAAGGCCTCGGGCTCGAGGAGGCGGGCGTGAAGATCGACCGCTCCCACGTGGTGGTCGACGAGTACTGCCGCACCGGCGTCGAGGGCGTCTATGCCATCGGCGACATCGCGGGCGCGCCGTGGCTCGCCCACAAGGCCTCCCACGAGGGCGTCATGGTGGCCGAGCTGGTCGCCGGCCGGAACGACGTGCACCCCGTGCGGCCCGAGAGCATCGCCGGCTGCACCTACTGCCACCCGCAGGTCGCCAGCGTCGGCCTGACCGAGGCGCAGGCCAAGGAGGCGGGCCACGACATCAAGGTCGGGCACTTCCCGTTCATCGGCAACGGAAAGGCCATCGCGCTCGGCGAGCCCGAGGGCATGGTCAAGACGATCTTCTCCAAGGAGACCGGCGAACTGCTGGGCGCGCACATGGTGGGCGCCGAGGTCACGGAGCTGATCCAGGGCTACGTGGTGGGCCGCCAGCTCGAGACCACCGAGGAGGATCTCGCGCACACGGTGTTCCCGCACCCGACCCTGTCGGAGATGATGCACGAGTCCGTGCTCGACGCGGACGGGCGCGCGATCCACTTCTGACCGGCCCGCACGGGGCAGGGGGCCACCGCCGGGAGGCGGTGGCCTTTCGCGTTCAGGCGTGGGCCTCGGCGGCCTGCCAGTCGTGGACGACCTCGTAGCCTTCGGGCTTGGGCATTGTCTCGAGGAAGTCCTTCAGCTCGCCCCAGAGGGCCTTCACCTTCTCCTTGTTCTTCTCGGAGATCTCGCGGCTTTCCACGAGGGACACGACGTAGCCCTTGCCGTCCTCGTCCATCGCTAGGGTGAAGTGCTTCATTCCCGGCAGGGCGAGGATGCGCGGGCGCATCTCCTCGGCCTTGCGCTTCGCTGCGTCGACCTTGTCGCGCTTCATCTTGAACGGCGTGATTCTCGCGTACATCGGGTGTCCTCCCTTGCGGGGCCTCGTCGCCCCGCCTCCGTCCGCCCCCCGCGTGCGGAGCGTATCACACCGGGCCCCGCGGCGGACGGGGAAGCCGCGCGCCGGTCGCAGCTGCGCAGCCGCCCCTGCGCGCGCGGGACTCGCCGCCGGGCGCGGGGGATGCCATGCGGGACGCATGGACCGCTCCGACCGCCCGCTGATCCTCCTCGTCTATCTCGGCGGCCTGCTCGCCGCCGCGCAGTTCGGCAAGGCGGCGCTCACGCTGCCCCTGCTGGCCGAGGCCTTCGGGCGCGACGTCGCCGGGGTCGCGGTGCTGGTCAGCCTCGTGGGGCTGATGGGGCTGGTGCTCGGGGCGATGGCGGGGGGCGTGGTGGCGGCGCTGGGGCCGGGGCGCAGCTACCTCGGCGGGCTGGCCCTCGGGGGCGCCGTGTCGCTCCTGCTGGCCTCGATGCCGCCGTTCCCCGTCTTCGCCGCCCTGCGCGCGGTGGAGGGAATCGCCCACCTCGCGCTGGTGGTGGCGGGGCCGCCGCTGATCGCCGCCGCCGCCTCGGACCGGGACCGCCCCCTCGCCATGGGGCTGTGGGGCACGTTCTTCGGCACCTCGCTTGCGCTCTCGGCGCTCGCGTTCCCCCGGCTCGTCGGGGCGGGGGGCTTGCCGCTCCTGTTCCTCGCCAACGGAGCGGCGATGCTGGCGCTGGCCGCGCTTCTCTGGCGCCGCGTGCCGCGCATCGCCCGCGCTCCGCTCGACCTGCGCCCCGTCGCGGTGCACCGCGCGGTCTATGGCCGCCTCGCCCAGGTCGCCCCGGCGCTGGGCTTCTTTCCCTACACCTTCCTGTTCCTCGCCGCGCTCACCTTCCTGCCCGAGGCGCTGGGCCGCCCAGTTGCGGCGGCGAGCGTCTGGTCTCTCGTCACCCTCGCCTCGACGCTCGCCGGGGGCGCCCTGTGCCGCCGTCTGCCGCCATGGTGGGTGACCGTCGCCGGCTTCATGGGCACGGCGCTGGGGGCGGGGGGCATCGCGCTGGGAGTCCCCCTCGCCGCCGAGGCGATGTTCGCCGCGATGGGCCTCGTCCCGGGCGCGTCCTTCGCCGCCATCGCCGCTTGGAACGCCGATCCCCGCAGCCGCGCCCGCGCCACCGGGGCGATCGCCCAGTTCGGCAACCTCGGGACGGTCACGGGCACGCCCGTGATGGCGCTGCTCTTCGCGGCGGGGGGGCGCGAGGCGCTATTGGCCCTCGTGCTGGCGGCCTGCGCCCTCGGCGCGGTGCTGGCGGCGTGGTCCGGCGCACGGGCCGAGGCCGGCCTCCGGGGGCTGGCGGCGGCCCCCGAAGACTGCTAGGCGTTCCCCCATTGTTCGCCCGCCACGGCCGGGAATTCCGGCATGGACCCGTTGCGGTCCGGGGGGCGTTCCCTACGTGAAGGAGCCGGCCCCGCCGTGGGGCGCGCAGGCGGGGGCAGCATGGCCGAGCAGAAGTTCATCGAGGTGCGCGGCGCGCGCGAGCACAACCTCAAGGGCATCGACGTCGACATTCCCCGCGACGAGCTGGTGGTGATCACCGGGCTCAGCGGCTCGGGCAAGTCGTCGCTCGCCTTCGACACGATCTACGCCGAAGGCCAGCGCCGCTACGTCGAGTCGCTGTCGGCCTACGCGCGCCAGTTCCTCGACATGATGCAGAAGCCCGACGTGGACCACATCTCGGGCCTCTCGCCGGCGATCTCGATCGAGCAGAAGACCACGTCCAAGAACCCGCGCTCCACGGTCGGCACCGTGACCGAGATCTACGACTACCTGCGCCTTCTCTTCGCCCGCGCCGGCACGCCCTACAGCCCCGCCACGGGCGAGCCGATCACGGCGCAGCAGGTGCAGGACATGGTGGACCGCGTGATGGCCATGGAGGAGGGCACGCGCGGCTACCTGCTCGCCCCCATCGTGCGCGACCGCAAGGGCGAGTACCGCAAGGAGATGCTGGAGCTGCGCAAGCAGGGCTTCCAGCGGGTCAAGGTCAACGGCGCGTTCCACGACCTCGACACGCCGCCGACCTTGGACAAGAAGTTCCGCCACGACATCGACGTCGTCGTGGACCGCATCGTGGTGCGCGAGGGGCTGGAGACGCGGCTGGCCGACTCGTTCCGCACCGCGCTCGACCTCGCCGACGGCATCGCCATCCTCGAGACGGCGCCCAAGGAGGGGGAGCCGGAGCGCATCACCTTCTCCGAGAAGTTCGCCTGCCCCGTGTCGGGGTTCACGATCCCCGAGATCGAGCCGCGCCTGTTCTCGTTCAACGCCCCCTTCGGCGCCTGCCCGGACTGCGACGGCCTCGGCGCCGAGCTGTTCTTCGACGAGCGGCTGGTGGTGCCCGACGCCGCCCTGACCCTCGCCAAGGGCGCCATCGCGCCGTGGTCCAAGACCAAGTCGCCGTACTTCCTGCAGACCATCGACGCGATCGCGAAGCACATGGGCTTCGACAAGAAGCTGGCGTGGAAGGACCTGCCCGAAGAGGCGCAGCAGGTGTTCCTGCGCGGGTCCGGCCGGCAGAAGATCAAGTTCCGCTACGACGAGGGCGGCCGGGTCTACGAGGTGACGCGCGTGTTCGAGGGCGTGATCCCGAACATGGAGCGCCGCTACCGCGAGACCGAGAGTTCCTGGGTCCGCGAGGAGTTCGAGCGCTACCAGAACTCGCGTCCCTGCCACACCTGCTCGGGCTACCGCCTGCGCCCCGAGGCGCTGGCCGTGAAGATCGCCGACCTCCACGTGGGCCAGGTCGTGCAGATGAGCATCCGCGAGGCGCTCGACTGGTGCGCCGCGGTGCCCGAGCGCTTGTCGAAGCAGAACAACGAGATCGCCCGCGCCATCCTCAAGGAGATCCGCGAGCGGCTGGGTTTTCTGAACAACGTCGGCCTGCAGTACCTGACCCTGTCGCGCAACGCCGGCACCCTGTCGGGCGGCGAGTCCCAGCGCATCCGCCTGGCCTCCCAGATCGGCTCGGGTCTCACGGGCGTGCTGTACGTGCTCGACGAGCCGTCGATCGGCCTGCACCAGCGCGACAACGACCGGCTGCTGACCACGCTCAAGAACCTGCGCGACCAGGGCAATACGGTGATCGTGGTTGAGCACGACGAGGAGGCCATCCGCGAGGCCGACTACGTGTTCGACATCGGCCCGGGCGCGGGCGTTCATGGCGGCACCGTGGTGGCGCGCGGCACCCCCGCCGAACTGGAGGCGAACCCGGCCTCCGTTACCGGCGACTACCTCGCCGGCCGCCGCGCCATCGCGGTTCCCGAAACGCGGCGGAAGGGGAACAGGAAGAAGGTGACGGTGGTCAAGGCCATCGGCAACAACCTCAAGGGCGTCACGGTCGACTACCCTCTGGCGAAGTTCGTAGCCGTGACCGGCGTGTCGGGCGGCGGCAAGTCCACGCTGACCATCGAGACGCTGTTCAAGACCGCCTCGATGAAGTTGAACGGCGCGCGCCAGACGCCCGCCCCGTGCGAGACCGTGAAGGGGCTGGAGCATCTCGACAAGGTGATCGACATCGATCAGCGCCCCATCGGGCGCACGCCGCGGTCCAACCCCGCGACCTACGTAGGCGCCTTCACGCCCATCCGCGACTGGTTCGCGGGGCTCCCCGAGGCCAAGGCGCGCGGCTACAAGCCGGGCCGCTTCTCGTTCAACGTGAAGGGCGGGCGCTGCGAAGCCTGCTGCGGCGACGGCGTCATCAAGATCGAGATGCACTTCCTGCCGGACGTCTACGTCGAGTGCGAGACCTGCAAGGGCAAGCGCTACAACCGCGAGACGCTGGAGGTACTGTTCAAGGGCAGGAGCATCGCCGACGTGCTCGACATGACCGTGGAGGACGCGCAGGGCTTCTTCCAAGCCGTCCCGTCGATCCGCGAGAAGATGGACGCGCTGATGCGGGTGGGCCTCGGCTACATCAAGGTCGGCCAGCAGGCGACCACGCTCTCGGGCGGCGAGGCGCAGCGGGTGAAGCTGTCCAAGGAGCTGTCGCGCCGGTCCACGGGCCGCACGCTCTACATCCTCGACGAGCCCACGACCGGTCTGCACTTCGAGGACGTGCGCAAGCTGCTCGAGGTGCTCCACGAGCTGGTGGATCAGGGCAACTCGGTGGTGGTAATCGAGCACAACCTCGACGTGGTGAAGACCGCCGACCACGTGATCGACATCGGTCCCGAGGGCGGCGACGGCGGCGGCGAAGTGGTCGCCACCGGCACCCCCGAGGAGATCGCCGCCCACGAGGGCAGCCACACCGGCCACTACCTCAAGCCGCTGCTGGAGGCGCGCCGCATCGCCGCCGAGTAGCCGTCAGTCCGGGGCGTCCTCCGCCCCTTCCACGTCGAGCACGTCGAGGATCGTGCGGTCCTCGATCCTGACCCGCATCAGCTTGCCCCCGTGCTCCGCGAAGCCCTCGCCGGACCGGAGCGGCGGCATGTCGGCGCGGTCCGCCGCCTCGACGGGGATCTCCTCCGACAGGCGGTCGCCGATCGCGTAGACCTGGGCGGCCAGCCCCGCCGCCGGCACGCACCGCGGGCTGTCGGCGGCCACGTCGGGCGGGCAGTCGTAGTCCTGCGCGGCGGCGGGCAGGGCGAGCAGGGCGAGGGCGGCGGCGGCGGCGAGGATCGGGCGTTGCATGGGGTGGCACCTCCTTGGGTCGGGGAACCAACGGCGGTGCCCGTGCGGCAGGTTCCCCGCGACGCTTGACCTGCGGCGCCGGGCGCGCGAGCCGTTCCGGGGGAGGGCGGACCCATGGGCAGGATCGGAACGGCGCTGGTGGCGCTCGCGCTGCTGGCGGCGGGCGCGGCGGGCGCGCAGGGCTGCGGCGGCGCGGACGCGCCCTGCGAGGTCGAGGTCGGCTCCTACCACCTGCGCCTGCCGGACGGCGCGGAGGGGCCCGTGCCGGTGCTGCTGTTCTTCCACGGGCACAACGCCTCGGGGCGCATGGTCTTCGGCGCCGGCGGGCTGGAGCGCGACTTCCTGGAGCAGGGCTATGCCATTGTCGCGCCGAACGGCCCCGCGCGCGCGAACGGGGTCCGGTCCTGGGCGGGGCAGGGGGCGCAGGGCGCGCGCGACGTGGCCTTCGTGCTCGCCGTGCTGGACGACGTGGGCGCGCGCGTCTCCCTTGGCCCGGTCTTCGCCGCGGGCTTCTCGGCGGGCGGGTCGATGGCCTGGCTGATGGGCTGCGCCGCGCCCGAGCGCATCGCCGGGGTCGCCGCCGTGGCGGGCGCCCTTCGCCGCCCCTTGCCGGAGCGCTGCGTCGGCGCGGTGCCCCTCTGGCACGTCCACGGCTTCGCGGACCGTCAGGTGCCGCTGGAGGGGCGCGCCATTGGCGGCTGGCACCAGGGCGACGTGGGCGAGGCGCTCGCGATCCGCCGCGCCGCCAACGGCTGCCGCTCCGAGCCCGACGTCATCGCGGTGGATGCGCCGTTCCGCTGCCGGACGTGGTCCTCCTGCGGGGGCGCACCCGTGCGACTGTGCCTCCACGACGGCGGCCACGGCCTGCCGCCGGGCTGGACCGCGCGCGCCCGGGCGTTCCTGGAGGCGGCCACCGCCGACTGACGCTTGCGTAGGGGGCCGATTCGGCCTCGGCGACGCGTTTGCGCCGGGGCGTCATCCGCTACCGAATCCAGCATGTTGCGTGCCCCGGCGCGTCGATCCCCCACCTCTTGGGGGCCGAATTTCGTCCACAGCGAAGCGTTTGACTCGCCCCCGGGGGTGACTAGAACAAACGTAGAACATCGCAAAGTTGGCTGCCGTGAATGACGCAGATTCTCCCCTTTCCGGACCCGTCCGGAGCGGACGGCCCCCCCATGCCTTCCGCCGTGCCCGCCGCGCCCCCGGACCCCTCGCGGGCCACGCTGTCCGAGGCGTGGGCCGCGGCCTCGGACGCCGCGCTCACGGGCTTCGCGCTGGCCGCCGTGACGCGGCCCGGCCCGGTGCTCTGGGTGCAGGACCGGCTCTCGGCGCTGGAGGCGGGGCGGCCCTACGCCACCGGCCTCGCGCGGCAGGTGATCCACGTGCAGGCGGGTCGCATCGCGGACCTGCTCGCGGCGATGGAGATGGGGCTGTCGTGCCCCTCGCTCGCGGCCGTCATGGGCGAGGTCTGGGGCGAGGCGCCGCGGCTCGACTTCACCGCCACCAAGCGGCTCGCCATGCGCGCGGAAGGCGCGGGCGTGCCGTGCTGGCTCCTGCGCCGGGGTGCCGAGCCGGGGCTGTCGGCGGCGCGCGAGCGCTGGCGCGTGGCCTCGCTGCCGTCGGCGCCCGCGCCCTTCGACGACCGCGCCCCCGGCGTGCCGCGCTGGCGGGCCGAGCTGTTCCGCTCGCGCTCCCGCGCGCCCGGCGCCTGGGTGGCAGGCCATGACGGCGCGGCGCAGGATCGTCTCGGTTTCGCTCCCCTCCTTGGCGATGGAGCGGTGGCGCAAGGTGCGGGCGCAGGCGCTCGACGCGCCGCCCGATGACCTGCCGGTGATCCTGGCGGCGGAAGGCTCCCACGGCCCCGTCATCCACGCCGTCTCGCGCGCGGCCGCCGCCCTGGGCGCGCGGGTGGGCGCTCGCGTGGTGGACGCCCGTGCCGCCGCGCCCGCGCTCGCGGTCGCGTGGTCCGACCCTGCCGGTGACGCTGCCTTCCTCCAGCGCCTCGCGCAGTGGGCGAAGCGCTGGAGCCCGTGGGTCGCCGTGGATGGCGACGGGCTGGTCATGGACACCACCGGCGTGGAGCACCTGTTCGGCGGCGAGGCGGCGCTGCTGCGCGACGTGGAGGCGCGGCTCGCCGGGCTGGGCCTGAGCGCGGCGCTCGCCGTCGCCCCCACCTGGGGCGCGGCCTGGGCGCTGGCCCGCTTCGGCCCGGTGCGCGCCACGTGCACCGACACCGCCGCGCTCGACCCGCTGCCCGTGGCCGCTCTGCGCCTGCCCGGGGATGCCGCGCTCGCGCTCTCGCGGTTGGGGCTCAAGACCGTCGGCCACCTGCGCGCCGTGCCGCGCCCCGCGCTGATGCGCCGCTTCGCGCGCGCCGCCCCCGGGGGCAACCCGCTGGTGCGGCTCGACCAGGCCACCGGCCTCCTGCCCGAGCCGCTGGCCCCCGTGGGCGACCCCGAGCCGCTGCGCGCCGTCCTGCGCCTGCCCGAGCCGGTGCAGGACGCGGCGCCCCTGGTGCCCGACCTCGCCCGCGCGCTCGCGGCCCGGCTGGACCGGGGCGGCCAGGGGTGCCGCCGCCTCGTCCTGCGCGTGTTCCGCACCGACGGCGAGGTGCGCGGCGTGGAGGCCGGCTTCGCGCGCCCCACCCGCGACCCCGCCCACATGGCCCGGCTCTTCGAGGGGCGGCTGGAGCGCATCGACCCCGGCTTCGGCTTCGACGCCCTCGTGCTGGAAGGATTGTCGCCCGAGCGGCTCGACGCCGCGCAGCCCGATCTCGCCGGGCAGGTCGACGAGCGCGAGGCCCTCGCGCATCTGATCGACCGCCTCTCGGCGCGCCTCGGCCCCGCCGCGGTGACGCGGCCCGTGCTGCGCCACAGCCACGTGCCCGAGCGGGCCGAGGTCTGGGCCGAGGCCCTGCGCGCCCCCGAGACCCCCGCTGCCGCCGCCCGTGCCGCGCGCCCGCCCGTGCTGCTCCGCCCGCCCGAGGAGGTGCGCGTGCTCTACGCCGTGCCCGAGGGGCCGCCGGTGCGGCTGGAGTGGCGCCGCCGCCGCCTCGACGTGGTGCGCTACGCGGGCCCCGAGCGCATCGCCCCCGAATGGTGGCGCGACCGTGCCGGCACCCGCCTGCGCGACTACTTCCGCATCGAGGACGCCGACGGCTGCCGCTACTGGCTGTTCCGCGAGGGCGTCGCCGGCGACGGCCGGGGCGGGGCGCCGCGCTGGTTCCTCCACGGCCTGTTCCCGTGACCCGTATCCTGCGCATCGGCGCCGCGCCGTTCCCCACCGACGACGGCGGATGGGCGAGCCGGGCCTTGCGGGCTGGGCACGCCGTCGAGGCGGTGCGCGCCTTCATGGGCTACGGCGAGGGGGCGGGGCTTCGGGACGCGCAGCTGCCCCGCCGCCTGCGGCCCCTGCGCCATCCCGTGCCCGACCTCTTCGCCACCCGCGCCGGGCTGCTGGTGGCCTCGGAGGCGGCGCGCGAGGTCATCGAGGCCCACGACCCCGGCCTCCACCGCTTCTGGCCGGTGGACGTGGGCGCCCCCCACCACGGCCTGATCGTGCGGGCCACGGGCGCGGCCATCACCGAGCGGGGCAGCCTGTGCCACGTGGAGCCGGCGCTGCCCCGCCTCGGCCTGCCGCGCCACGTCACGCTGCTGGCCCACGCCGCGCGCGTCGACGCGGCCCGCCTGCCGGCGGCGAACCTGTGGTGGGACCGGGCGCTGTCGCGGCCCTACCTGCTGGTCTCGGACTGCCTCGCCTTCGCGCTGGAGGCGCTGGATGCCATTCCGATGCGGTGCTGCGATGCCTGACGTCGAGGGCCCCGAGAAACGCACGCTCAGCGCCGCGAACGGCTTCCGCCCCAACGCCCGCGCGCCGTTCGTGGAGTTCGGGCTGGCCTCGGCCTTCTCGTTCCTGCGCGGGGCCTCCGACGCCTGCGACCTCATGGGCACCGCCAACGCCCTGGGCTACGACGCGCTCGGGATCGCCGACCGCAACACCCTGGCCGGCGTGGTGCGGATGCACGTCGAGGGCAAGACCGCCCACGTGCGGGCGCTGGTGGGCTGCCGCCTCGTGCTGACTTGCGGAGCGGAGCTGCTGGCCTATCCCGGCGACCGCGCCGCCTACGGACGCCTCGCCTCGCTGCTGTCGCGGGGCAAGATGCGCACCCCCGAGGGGGCGTGGCAGGGCAAGGACGTGACCGAGATCACGCCGGCCATGCTGGCCGAGCACGCCGAGGGGCTGCACCTCGTGGCGATGCCGGGAGCCGACCTCGACGCCTTCGCGCGCGCGCTGCCGGCCTTGCGCCGCGCGCTGCCGCTCTCGCACCTCGGCGCCGCGCGCCTGTGGCACGGCGACGACCGGGCGCGGATCAACCGGCTGGATGCCCTAGCCCGCGCGGAAGGCCTCGCGCTGCTGGCCACGGGCGACGTGCTCTACCACCACCCCGCGAGGCGACCCCTGCAGGACGTGATGAGCTGCATCCGCGAGGGCACCACCGTGGACGCCGCCGGCCCGCTGCTGGAGCGCAACGCCGAGCGGCACCTGCGTGCCCCCGCCGAGATGGCGCGCCTCTTCGCCGAGTGGCCCCACGCCGTGGCGGCCAACCGCGCGCTCGCGGATCGCATCGCCTTCACGCTCGATGATCTGCGCTACGAGTATCCCCACGAGGTCGTGCCTCGGGGCCGCACCCCCCAGGAGGAGCTGGAGCGCCTGACCTGGGAGGGCGCGCGCGGGCGCTACCCGGATGGCATCCCCGAGCACGTGGAGCGCACGATCCATAAGGAGTTCGCGCTGATCCGCTCGAAGCGCATCGCCACCTACTTCCTGACCATCCACGACATCGTCGATTTCGCCCGCCGCCGCGTCGACCCGCCCATCCTGTGCCAGGGGCGCGGCTCGGCGGCGAACTCGGCCGTGTGCTTCTGCCTCGGCGTCACCAGCGTGGATCCCGCCGAGCACGACGTCCTGTTCGAGCGCTTCCTGTCCGAGGACCGGGACGAGCCGCCCGACATCGACATCGACTTCGAGCACGAGCGCCGCGAGGAGGTGATCCAGTACGTCTACGCCAAGTACGGCCGCGCCCGCGCCGGCCTCTGCGCCACGGTGATCCACTACCGCCCGCGCTCCGCCATCCGCGAGGTGGGCAAGGCGATGGGGCTGACCGAGGACGTAACGTCTAAGCTCGCCTCCACGGTCTGGGGGCACTTCGGCAGCGGCGTGGGCGACGCGCGGGTGCGCGAGGCGGGGCTGGACCTCCACGACCCCTACCTGCGCCGGGTGCTGGCGCTGGCGCACGAGATGATCGGCATGCCGCGCCACCTGAGCCAGCACGTGGGCGGCTTCATCCTGACCGAGACGCCGCTGACCGAGATCGTGCCCGTGGGCAACGGCGCCATGCCCGACCGCTCGTTCATCGAGTGGGACAAGGACGACATCGACGCGCTCGGCATCTTCAAGGTCGACGTGCTGGCGCTGGGGATGCTGACCTGCCTCGCCAAGGGCTTCGCGCTCCTGCGCCGCCACTGCGGGATCGACCTCGACCTTGCCACCGTGCCCAAGGAGCACGACCGGCCCGACCGCCCCGGCAACCGGCCGACCTACGACATGCTATGCCGGGGCGAATCCCTGGGCGTGTTCCAGGTCGAGAGCCGGGCGCAGATGGCGATGCTGCCCAAGCTGCGCCCCCGCAGCTTCTACGACCTGGTGATCGAGGTCGCCATCGTGCGCCCCGGCCCGATCCAGGGCGACATGGTCCACCCCTACCTGCGCCGTCGCCAGGGACAGGAGAGCATCGTCTACCCGGCCCCCGGCGCGCAGCACCCGCAGGACGAACTGCAGCGGATCCTCGGTCGCACCCTGGGCGTGCCGATCTTCCAAGAGCAGGCCATGAAGATCGCCATGGTCGCCGCCGAGTTCTCGGGCCCCGAGGCCAACGCCCTGCGCAAGGCGATGGCCACGTTCCGCCACAAGGGCATGGTGTCGGGCCACAAGGAGATGATGATCGAGCGCATGACGGGGCGCGGCTACGACGCGGAGTTCGCGGCGCGCTGCTTCAGCCAGATCGAGGGTTTCGGCGAGTACGGCTTCCCCGAGAGCCACGCCGCCAGCTTCGCCAAGCTGGTCTACGTCTCCTCATGGATGAAGTGCCACCACCCCGCGATATTCGCCTGCGCGCTGCTCAACTCCCAGCCGATGGGCTTCTACGCGCCCGCCCAGATCGTGCGGGACGCCCGCGAGAACGGGGTCGAGGTGCGGGCCGTGGACATCCATGCCTCGGGCTGGGACTGCTCACTGGAGGGCGAGGGGCTGGCCCTGCGCCTCGGGCTGCGCCAGGTCGACGGCATGCGCGAGGACGCCGCCCGCCGCATCGTCGCGGCCCGCGCCGCGCGGCCCTTCGCGGATGCGGACGACCTGCGGCGCCGGGCGGAGCTGGACGCGGGCACCATGCGGCGGCTGGCCGAGGCGGACGCCATGGGCGCGCGCGGGCGGCGCGACGCCATGTGGGACGCGATGGGGCAGGGGCCGGCGGAGACGGCGGCGGTGTTCGACGCCGCGGGCGCCCCAGACCAGGGGGTGGACGTGCCGGTCACCCTGCCGCCCATGCCGCTGCCCGAGGCGGTGGTGGCCGACTACCAGACCACGCGCCTGTCGCTGAAGGCCCACCCCATGCGCTTCTTCCGCCGCTCGCTGGCCGCGCAGGGCTACGTGCCCGCGGCCGCGCTGCCCGGGCGCGGCCACGGCGCGCGGGTGCGCGTGGCGGGGCTGGTGCTGGTGCGCCAGAAGCCGGGCAGCGCCAAGGGAGTGTGCTTCGTGACGCTCGAGGACGAGACCGGGGTGATCAACCTCGTGATCTGGAAGGACGCCTTCGAGCGCTTCCGCCCCGTGATCATGCGCGCGCGGCTGATGGCGGTGGAGGGCACGGTGCAGACCGACGACCGGGTGATCCACGTGGTCGCGGCGCGCGTCGAGGACCGCTCCGACGCGCTGGGCCGGCTGGCCGACACCGAGGCCGGGGCTGCGCTGCCGCCGACCACGACGCGGGGCGACCATCCCACCAACCCAATCCCGCACCAGGTGGAGCGGCTGCCCGCGGGGCGCACGGTGGCGTGCACCGACAACGCCCGGCGCCATCCGCGCGACGTGCGCGTCGTGCCGCCGAGCCGCGATTTCCACTGAGGCGCCGGGAAACCCTTGGGCCAAGGGTTTCCGGAGGGAGCCTTCGCAAAGGCTCCCCGGGCGAAGTCTTCACGAAGACTTCGCGGTCTCCACGACCAGCCGTTCCAGCCCGTGGAAGTGGTAGATGTCCGCGTAGCGCGGCGGCTCCACCAATCGCAGCGGGACCGTCATCAGCGCCCGCAGGCCCTCCAGCAGCTCCAGCCGCGCGAGCGGGGCGCCGAGGCAGAAGTGCAGACCCGCGCCGAAGCCGACGGGCGGCGGGGCGTCCGGGAACCGCGCGGGGTCGAAGCGGTCCGGCTCCGCGTAGGCCGTCGGGTCGCGGTTCGCGGCGCCCAGCAGCAGCCCGACCTGCTGTCCCCGCCGCAGGGGGTGGCCGAACAGCTCCACGTCCTCCTGCGCGTAGCGCGTGAAGAGGTGCAGCGGCGCGTCGAAGCGCAGCACCTCCTCCACAAGGGCGGGGGTTGGTTCGGCGCCCCACAGCCCCGCCTCCACCAGCGCCCGCACGCCGTTGCCCAGCGTGTGCACGGTCGCTTCGTGGCCGGCGTTAAGGAGGAGGATGCAGGTGGCGTTGACCTCGGCGCGGCTCAGGGTGCCCTCGGCTTCGACCGCGAGCAACTGGCTGACCAGATCGTCGCCGGGGCGGCGGGTCCGTGCCGCGAACACGTCGCCGAGATAGGCGGTGAAGTCCCGCGCCGCCCCGGCGGCCGCCACCTCGTGGGCGCGGGTCCGGCCCGCCTGGTACATGCCCACCATCGCGTTCGACCAGCGCAGGAGGTCCGGCGCGTCCGCCTCGGGCACGCCGAGGAGCCGGGCGATCACGCGGACGGGCAGGGGGCGGGCGAAGGCGTCGAGCAGTTCGAACGGACCCGTGGGGAAGGCCGCCACCAGCTCGGCGGCGAGGGCGGCGATCTCGGGGGCCATGGCGGCGATGCGCCGCGAGGTGAAGGCGCGCAGCACCTGCCCGCGCAGGCGCGTGTGGCGGGGCGGCTCCAGCTCCAGCATGGAGTGGTCCTCGACCGCCCAGAAGCCCGCCTGATGCGCGGGCCGCGCGGGCGGGAACGGGTCCTCGCGCCCCAGCCGCCGGTCGCGCAGCAGCGCGTCGACGGCGGCGCGCGAGGCGGCGACGGGCATCGCGTAGTCCTCCCACCACGCAAGCGGACCCAGCGGGCGCAACCGGTCGTAGAACGTGTAGGGGTCCTGCACGAAGGCCGGATCGGTGGGGGACTGCCGGACGCGCTCCATGCCCCGCGGGTGCCCGCCCGCCCCGGCGCGGTCAAGCCGTGCAGCTTTCTCTTTGACCGCGCCGCAGGAGTCGCTAGCTACGGGGCAGCGCACCACAAGACTGCGCAAAGGGAGGAAATCGATGAAGCTCTTCACCACCGCCGCCACGGCGCTGGCGCTCGCCGCCGTTGCCGCCCCCGCCTTCGCGTCCTGCGAGGACGGGGAGGTCGTCGCCAAGTTCAGCCACGTCACCAACACCGACCGCCACCCCAAGGGCATCGCCGCGAACCTGCTGATGGAGCGGGTCAACGCCGAGATGGACGGCAAGATGTGCATGGAGGTCTATCCGAACTCCACGCTCTACGACGACGACGCCGTGCTCGAGGCCATGCTACAGGGCGACGTGCAGCTCGCCGCGCCCTCGCTGTCGAAGTTCGAGACCTTCTCGAAGACGTTCCAGATCTTCGACCTGCCGTTCCTGTTCCCCGACATCGCCGCGGTCGACAAGTTCCAGGCCGGCGAGCGCGGGCAGGAGCTCAAGGACTCCATGCAGCGCCGCGGCCTGCAGGGCCTCGCCTTCTGGCACAACGGCATGAAGCAGATGTCCGCCAACCGGCCGCTGGTCGAGCCGACGGATGCCCAGGGCGTGAAGTTCCGCGTCCAGCCCTCGGACGTGATCATCGCCCAGATCGAGCAGCTCGGCGCCTCGGCGCAGCCCATGGCCTTCTCCGAGGTCTACGGCGCGCTGCAGACCGGCGTCGTGGATGGCCAGGAGAACACCTGGTCCAACATTTACGGCCAGAAGTTCTTCGAGGTGCAGGACGGCTCGACCGAGACCAACCACGGCGTGCTCGACTACCTGGTCGTGACCTCGGTCGACTGGCTCGACGGCCTCGACCCCGAGGTCCGCGACCAGTTCATGACCATCCTCGACGAGGTGACCGCCGAGCGGAACGCGGCCGTGAACGACGTCGACGCCGAGGCGCGTCAGGCGATCCTCGACGCCGGCGGCACGATCCGCGAGCTGACGCCCGAGCAGCGCCAGGCCTGGGTCGATGCGATGCGTCCCGTCTGGGAGAAGTTCGCCGATGGCATCGGCCAGGAGAACATCGACGCCGCGCTCGCGGTGAGCGAAGGCTCCTGATCCGGCCATGATCCGGACCGGCCCGCCCTCGCGGCGGGCCGGGCCGCCACGCGCGCGGGAGGGGGAGCCATGAGCGCATCGAAGTACCGGCCCAAGGGGCGCGTGGGCAGGTTCGTCCACGGCTTCGAGGAGAACGCCATCGCGGTGCTCCTCGGGCTGATGACGCTCCTGACCTTCGTGAACGTGGTCCTGCGCTACGTGTTCGGCTCCTCGCTGATCTGGGGGCTGGAGGTTGTGCTGATCCTGTTCTCGTGGCTGGTGATCTTCGGCGTCAGCTACGGCTTCAAGGTCACCTCGCATCTCGGCGTGGACGCCCTGACGAACGTGATGTCGCCGCGGCTGCGCCGCGCCGCCGCGCTCGTGGCGTGCGCCGTGACGATCGCCTACGCCGCGCTGCTCCTGAAGGGCGCGTGGGACTACTGGGCGCCCTTCGCAGGCTTCGAGCGCACCACGGGCCGCTGGTTCCCCACCGGCTTCGACGAGCGCACCCGCGACCAGGCCTTCTACATGACCGACCAGGTGCCCATGCCCGGCGTGTTCCGCTGGCTCGAGGGCGCGATCAACATGGGCGAGGAATACGAGAAGCTGCCCCGCGTCATTCCCTACGTCATCCTGCCCGTGGGCTGTGCGCTGATCCTGTTCCGCGTGGTGCAGGCCACGGTGCGCATCGTGCGCGGCGACGCCGAGAGCCTGATCGTCAGTCACGAGGCCGAGGACGCCGTGGAGGAGGTCGCGCGCGCCCACCACGCGCCCGCCGGCGAGGCCGCGCGCGACGTCTACGAAGGCTCCCACATGCCGCCCCCCGCCGGGCGCTGAACGCGAAGGTCCGCCCCGATGGAAGTCGTCCTCCTCTTCGTGCTGATCGTCGGGCTGCTGCTACTCGGCGTGCCGATCGCCGTGGCCCTGGGCTTCAGCTCCACGGTGTTCCTGCTCGCCTTCTCGACCACCTCGCTCGCCTCGATCGCCCAGAGCTTCTACAACGCCATGGACGGGCACTACACGCTGCTCGCCATCCCGTTCTTTGTGCTGGCCAGCAGCTTCATGTCCACGGGCGGCGTGGCGCGGCGGATCATCCGCTTCTCGATCGCCTGCGTGGGCCACCTGCGCGGCGGCCTCGCCATCGCGGGCGTGTTCGCCTGCATGCTGTTCGCCGCCCTGTCCGGCTCCTCGCCCGCCACGGTAGTCGCCATCGGCTCGATCGTGATCGCCGCCATGACCCGCGCGGGCTACACCAAGGAGTTCGCGGCCGGCGTGATCTGCAACGCCGGCACGCTCGGCATCTTGATCCCCCCCTCGATCGTCATGGTGGTCTACGCCTCGGCCACCGACGTCAGCGTGGGCCGCATGTTCCTCGCAGGCGTCATTCCCGGGCTGCTGGCGGGCCTCATGCTGATGGTCACGATCTACGTCTTCGCGCGCATCCGGAACATGCCCGCGGGCGAGTTCGCCGGCTGGTCCGAGGTCTGGGAGAGCTTCCGCGACGCGTTCTGGGGCCTGATGCTGATCGCCATCATCATGGTCGGCATCTACGGCATCCCCGGCGTGACGGGGGCGATCTTCACGCCCACAGAGGCCGCCGCCGTCGCCTCGGTCTACGCCTTCATCGTGGCCATGTTCGTCTACCGCGACATCGGCCCGCTGGCGGCGAAGGCTGCGCGGCCCGCGGGCGCGATGGTCGCCGGCCCCGTCGAGGGCACGCCCCGCTCGCTCCTGCGCCGGCCTTGGGCGCTGCTGACGGCCTTCGTGCACCGCGACACCCGCGACACGCTGCTGGAGGCGGGCAAGCTGACAGTGATGCTGATGTTCATCATCGCCAACGCGCTGATCCTCAAGCACGTGCTGACCGACGAGCAGATCCCCCAGCACATCGCGGGCGCGATGCTGTCGGCGGGCCTTGGGCCGATCACCTTCCTGATCGTCGTGAACGTGATCCTCCTGATCGGCGGCCAGTTCATGGAGCCGAGCGGATTGCTGGTCATCGTCGCCCCGCTGGTGTTCCCGATCGCGATCGAGCTGGGCATCGACCCGATCCACCTCGGCATCATCATGGTGGTGAACATGGAGATCGGAATGATCACGCCGCCCGTGGGTCTGAACCTCTTCGTGACCTCCGGGGTCGCGGGCATGTCGATGATGGGCGTGGTCCGCGCGGCGCTGCCGTTCCTGGCGGTGCTGTTCGTGTTCCTGATCATGGTCACCTACATCCCGGCGATCTCGACATGGTTGCCGACACTGGTGATGGGACCAGAGATCATCGTCCGGTAGCGTGGCGGGGGCGCGAGGCCCCCGCCGGCGCCTCAACTGGCGGCGAGCGCCTTCACGATCGGCACGAAGTCGTCGGCCTTCAGGCTCGCCCCGCCGACGAGCGCGCCGTCGGCGTTCTCGAGTGCGAACAGCTCGGCCGCGTTGGCGGCCTTCACCGAGCCGCCATAGAGCAGCGACACCCCCGCGCCGTCCTTCATGCGCGCGCGCAGGCGGGCGCGCAGGGCATCGTGAACCTCGGCCACCTGCTCGGGCGAGGCGACGCGCCCCGTTCCGATGGCCCAGACCGGCTCGTAGGCGACCACAGTGTTCGCGGCCGTGGCGCGCGCGGGCAGGGAGCCGTCGAGCTGGGCGGCGAGCACGTCCAGCGTCTCGCCCGCCTCGCGCTGCGCGAGCGTCTCGCCGATGCACATGATTGCGGTCATGCCCGCGGCCCAGATCGCCTCGCACTGGCGCGCCACGTCCGCGTCGGTCTCGCCATGGTCGGCGCGGCGCTCGGAGTGGCCGGCGATGCAGAAGGTGGCGCCCGCCGAGGCCAGCATCGGCGCGGAGACGTCGCCCGTATGCGCGCCCTTCGCCGCCGGGTGGCAGCACTGCCCGCCGAGCTTGAGCGCCGAGCCGGGCACCTCCGCGGCGAGCTGGGAGATCAGCGTGGCGGGCGGGCAGAGCACCGTGACCCCGGCCCAGGCGGCGGCGGCCTCGGCGATGCCGTGCGCCTCGGGGATGTCGGCGGGCGTGCCGTTCATCTTCCAGTTGCCGGCGGCGATCTTGCGAGGCTGCATGGGGGTCCCTCCTGCTGTTGCGGAGGGGATAGCCGCCTCAGCCGGGCGTGCCCAGAGCGGCGTCGAACTTGATCGACTCGCCGCAGCCGCAGGCGTCCACCACGTTCGGGTTGCGGAAGCGGAAGCCCGACTCCAGCAGCCCGGTCTCGTAGTCAATCTCGGTGCCGAACAGGAACATCTGCGCCATCGGCGCGATCAGCACCCGCGCCGCGCCGCCGTCGGGCGTATCCACGGCGATCACCTCGTCGTGGGGCTGCGCCTCGGGCACGTAGTCCATGGTGTACTCCATGCCCGCGCAGCCGCCCTTCTTGACCCCGAGCCGCAGGCCGAAGGCGTCGGACTTCGCCATCAGCCGCGCGATCTGGCGGGCGGCGGCGGGGGTCACGGTAACGGGGGACTGGCCGGGGATCGAGAACATGGGCGCGCTCCTTCGCCCTCGAACCTATGGCCCGCGGGGCGCGGTCTCAAGGGGCGGGGCCGTCACGCCCCCTCGGCCGGGGTCGCCTCGGGGAAGATCGGCCGGCCCCGCGCCTCGGCCATGCGCTGGATCGCCTTCACCAGCCGCTCGCGCGCCTCGCAGGCCACTGTCCAAGAGTTGTTGGGATCGGTGCAGGGGGCGTAGAACCACACGTCGAGGCCGAACACGTCCTGCCCGGTAATGTTCATCTTCACGTCGTCGAGATCGGCGATCCAGGGGCCGACCTCGTCGCCGTCCTTCAGCTCGCGCATGATGTCGGCGAAGGCTTCGTTCAGCGCATCGAGGTCCGCGTCGGGCAGGATCTTGAACTTCAGGATGCGCAGCATCGCCGGGTCCTGGATTGACCAGTTGGTGAAGGTCTCGGACACGAACTCCTCCACGGGCACGATCACGCGGGTGTCGTCCCAGTCGCGCAGCTGCACGAAGGTGAGGTGGATGCGCTCCACGTAACACAGGTGCTCCTTCCAGACGATCCGGTCGCCCACCCGCGCCGACTGGTTCAGGGCGATCTGGAGCGACGCCATGATGTTGCCGAGCACGTTGCGCGCCGCGAAGCCGACCACGAGGGTCAAGGCGCCGGCAGAAGCGAGGAGGCTGAGGCCCAGGCCGCGGAACACGTCGGCGGTGCTCAGCACGATGCCGGCGCCCACGAGGAAGATCACGATGGCCGCGATGCGCTTGATGGCGTTGAGGCGCGTGGCCGTCGAGCGGGCCTCGTCGCGCTCCGCCGTCGTGAGGTCCACGCCCTCGCCGGGGGCGATGGTGTTGTCGAGCACGGCGTCGATCACGTTCATCACGATCATCAGCACGGCGAGCACGTACCCAATGGCGACGAGCGGCGAGATGAAGGCGTCGATGCGCCCCGAGAACACGAAGATCGTGCCCGCGCTCCAGCCCACGAAGGCGGTGACGCCGGCGATCACGGCGGGAGTGCTGAGCGCGTCCATCACGCCGCGCACCATCGCCTGGTCCGAGCTGCGCCGCACGGTGTCGAACGCCCGGTGGATCGCCCAGGCGAGCGCGATCGCGGCGAGGATCATGATCGGCAGCCCGAGGATCTCCCACCACATCAGCCCCCAGAACCCCTCCTGCAGCAGGACTTCCGGCAGGCGGCTCTCGAACTCGGACGGCCCGTAGAGGCGGTAGAGGGCCGGCACGTCGGCCACCGTCTCCTGCGGGAACACCCAGACGGGATCGGCGTCCTCGCCCGGCTTCACGCGGTTCAGGAGGATCGCGGCGGGGGCGAAGTCGAGATCCAGCTCGCGGATCAGCAGCGAGCGGCGCGGCTCGCCCGCCTGCGCCTGCTGCGAGCCGCCCAGCGCCTGCAGCGCGTCGGGGCGCTGGCGCAGGTCGGCCCAGTCCAACACCGCCTTTCGGTCCAGCACGACGTGAAGCTGGCGGGCCAGGATCGGCCCCTCGCGGGCCTGATCGGCCTCGGGCACGTCGCGCAGGTCGAGGAGGTGCGCGGCGGCATCCCAGTCCTTGCGGGCGGCGGATTCCAAGAAGCTGCCGATGGCGGTGCGCGGGGTGCGGCGGTCGACGCGATCGGGCACCGCGCCGAGGCCGGCATTCAGACCGTCGACCTCGAAGACCGCGTCCTCCTGCGCGCGCAGGGGACCGGCGAGGAGCAGCAGCGCGGCGAGGAGGAGGGGGAGAAGGGCGGCGAGCGGGGCGGGCGGGCGGCGGCGGGCATGCGTCATCCGGCCCAACCGCGTCCAGGGGGGAGGGTTCCGCCCTACATGAAGCCGAGCTCGAGGCGTGCCTCGTCGCTCATCATCTCCATGCCCCAGGGCGGATCCCAGACCAGCTCTACGTCGACCGAGCGCACGCCGGGCAGGGGCTCCACGGCGTCGGCCACCCAGCCGGGCATCTCGCCGGCCACGGGGCAGCCCGGCGCGGTCAGCGTCATCACCACGGTCACGTCGCCCGCGGCGTCGATGTCGATCGTGTAGATCAGCCCGAGGTCGTAGATGTTGACGGGAATCTCGGGGTCGTAGACCGAGCGGCACGCTTCCACGATGCTCTCGTGGAGGGGGTGGTCGGTCGAGGACGGCCGGATCAGCGGCGCGCCTTCCATCGGGGTCTGGTCGGTCATGGCTCGGCTCCGCCGGTGCGAATGGTCGACCGTTACAGTAGGAATTGCGCGCCCCGCCGTCCAGTGCGGGACGCCCGCGCCGCGCGGGGGCGGACATTCGCCGCGCATCGCCGACTCGTCGCGGCCGCGCTTGCCTAGCGCTCCGACCAGAGAAGCTGCGCCGCCTCCATGCGGTTGCTGACGCCAAGCTTGCGGTAGGCCTTCGCGGTGTACTCGGCGACCGTGTGGGGCGAGATCGCGCAGATGCGGGCGACCTCCTTGCGCTTCAGGCCCTGCATCTGCAGCAGCAGCACCTCCTTCTCGCGCGGCGAGAGGGGGGCCGACGCTTCGGGATGCAGCTCGGCGGGGCGCAGGGCGGGCGGCGTGAAGCTCGCGGGGTCGTCGGAGACGCAGGGCATCCGCGCGGGCGCGCGCTCGAAGCCCAGCTCGGTCAGGCGGCGGTGCACCACGAGGCAGAACAGGCGGAACGTCTCGCGGAACGGCAGGATGCGTCGCTCGAACTCCGCGCGTGGCAGCGGGGTGCCGAGGTTGAACCCGCCGAAGCGTCCCGCCCCCTGCATCCGGACGGGGATCGCCAGCCCCGAGCGGAAGCCGAGGGTCGCCGCGCGATCGATGAACGCGCGGTCGTCCTCGCCGAGATAGTCGTACTCGCAGCCGAACTCAGCGCCGGTGGGCATGATCGCGTAGCTGCGGCAGCAGTGGTCGAGGAACGGATCGCGCGCCGCGTCCCAGCCCTCGTAGATTGCGGGGACGTTCGTGAGGACCCGGACGTCGCGGTGCGACGGATCGGACGACAGGAGGATGACAACGTCGATCCCCTCCGCGGCGAACGCCTGGATCGCGAGGTCCCAAACGGCTTCGATCGTGTCCGCGGCCTCGACCCGGGCACATGCGTTCATGAGCATCGTCGGACGTTCCCCTTCCACCGCCTCCCCCCCCCCACCGGGGGGATTGGGCCAAACTCGTTAACTGTGTAGCTCCTAGCACATTGCAAAAGGGTATTTTAGCCCACGTGGGGCGGTTCCATCTGACCCTTCGAGCGGAGACGCGAGGTGAGTGGCGCGTCTCCGCGACCCCCCCACGATCGGCACGCCCTTGCGTTCGAGCCCCGGCCGGTCCACCCCCGCGCGATGACCGCGACCGACCGCTTCCGCTTCACGCTCGCCGCGACCGACGGGCGCGCCCGGACGGGCCGCATCGACACGCCGCGCGGCGCGATCCGCACCCCCGCCTTCATGCCCGTGGGCACGGCCGCGACCGTAAAGGCGATGCTGCCCGCGCAGGTGCGCGAGACCGGGGCGGACGTGATCCTCGGCAACACCTACCACTTGATGCTTCGCCCAGGCGCCGAGCGGATCGACCGACTCGGCGGGCTGCACCGGTTCATGGACTGGGAGCGCCCGATCCTCACCGATTCGGGGGGCTATCAGGTGATGAGCCTTGCCGAGCTGCGTAAACTGGATGAAGACGGCGTGACCTTCCGCTCTCATGTGGACGGGTCCAGGCACCGCCTGACGCCGGAGCGGTCGATGGAGATCCAGCGCCTCCTCGGCTCGGACATCGTGATGGCCTTCGACGAGTGCCCCGCGCTGCCCGCGCCCCGCGAGCGCGTCGCCGCCTCGATGCGCCTGTCGATGCGCTGGGCGGAGCGCTCGCGCACGGCGTTCGGCGATCGCCCCGGCCACGCGCTGTTCGGCATCCAGCAGGGCGGGCTCGACGAAGACCTGCGCGGCGAGAGCGCCGAGGCGCTGCGGGGCATCGGCTTCGAGGGCTACGCCGTGGGCGGGCTGGCCGTGGGCGAGGGGCAGGAGGCCATGTTCCGCGTGCTCGACTTCGCGCCCGCGCAGCTGCCCGAGGACCGGCCCCGCTACCTGATGGGGGTGGGCAAGCCCGCCGACATCGTGGGCGCCGTGGCGCGCGGCATCGACATGATGGACTGCGTGCTGCCCACGCGCTCGGGGCGCACGGGGCAGGCGTGGACGCGGCGCGGGCAGGTGAACCTGCGCAACGCCCGCCACCGCGACGACCCCCGGCCCCTCGACGAGGACTGCACCTGCCCGGCCTGCGCCCGCTACAGCCGCGCCTACCTCCACCACGTAGTGCGCGCGAAGGAAATGATCGCGGCCACGCTGCTGAGCTGGCACAACCTCCACTACTACGGGGCGTTGATGGCCGGGATGCGCGACGCGATCGTCGACGGTGGTTTCGAGGCGTGGCGCCGGGACTTCGAGGCCGACGAGGCGCTGGGCGACGTCGAACCCATCTGATTCCGGCGATACCCGCTCTTGCGCCGCGCCGTCCGGCACGGTTGAAGGGCATCCGACCCGCGCCGCGTTGAACGGGCGCCGCGCCGTCCCCAACTGATGCGTGACAACACGGAAGGCCCGCACCGCCGCCGACGATCGGGGCCCGCGGCCTTCGCGAAAGGGACCAGACATGACCGCCACCACCACCCATCCCGTCCTGCCGCTGCGCGACATCGTGGTGTTTCCGCACATGATCGTGCCGCTCTTCGTCGGCCGCGAGAAGTCCGTGCGCGCCCTCGAGGAGGTGATGCAGGACGACAAGCAGATCCTGCTCTCCAGCCAGGTCGACCCGGCCGTGGACGAGCCCGACGCCGACGGCATCTACCGCATCGGCGTGCTCGCGAACGTGCTGCAACTGCTCAAGCTGCCCGACGGCACCGTGAAGGTGCTGGTCGAGGGCCGCTCGCGCGTGAACATCGTGAGCTTCAACGAGAACGACCGCTTCTTCGAGGCCGAGGCCGCCGCGCTGACCGAGACCGAGGGCGACCCCGACGCCGTGCGCGCGCTGATGCGCTCCGTGGCCGAGGAGTTCGAGCGTTACGCCAAGGTCAAGAAGAACATTCCCGAGGAGGCGCTGGGCGCCGTGGCCGAGGCGCAGGATCCGGCCAAGCTGGTCGACCTCGTGGCCGGCCACCTCGGCGTCGAGGTCGCGCAGAAGCAGGAGCTTCTGGAGGTGCTCGTGGTGTCGGAGCGTCTGGAGAAGGCGTTCGGCCTGATGCAGGGCGAGATGTCCGTGCTGCAGGTCGAGAAGCGCATCAAGAGCCGCGTGAAGTCCCAGATGGAGCGCACGCAGCGCGAGTACTATCTCAACGAGCAAATGAAGGCGATCCAGAAGGAGCTGGGCGACGGCGAGGAGTCCAACGAGGTCGCCGAGCTCGAGAAGCGCATCGCCGAGACCAAGCTGTCCAAGGAAGCGCGCGAGAAGGCCGAGGGCGAGCTCAAGAAGCTCAAGGCTATGTCGCCCATGTCCGCCGAGGCGACGGTCGTGCGCAACTACCTCGACTGGATGCTGTCGATCCCGTGGGGCACGAAGTCCCGCGTCAAGAAGGACATCGGCAAGGCGCAGGAAGTGCTCGACCGCGACCACTACGGCCTCGAGAAGGTCAAGGAGCGTATCGTCGAGTACCTCGCCGTGCAGGCGCGCTCGGCCAAGCTGAAGGGGCCGATCCTGTGCCTCGTCGGCCCGCCGGGCGTGGGCAAGACGTCGCTCGGCAAGTCGGTCGCCAAGGCCACGGGGCGCGAGTTCATCCGCATCTCGCTCGGCGGCGTGCGCGACGAGTCCGAGATTCGCGGCCACCGCCGGACCTACATCGGCTCCATGCCCGGCAAGATCATCCAGGCACTGAAGAAGGCCAAGACAACCAATCCCCTCATCCTGCTCGACGAGATCGACAAGATGGGCCAGGACTTCCGCGGCGATCCGGCGTCGGCGATGCTCGAGGTGCTCGACCCCGAGCAGAACTCGACCTTCTCGGACCACTACCTGGAGGTCGAGTACGACCTGTCGGACGTGATGTTCCTGACCACGGCGAACTCCTACAACATGCCCGGCCCGCTGCTGGACCGGATGGAGATCATTCCGCTGGCCGGCTACACCGAGGACGAGAAGGTGGAGATCGCCAAGCAGCACCTCTTGCCGAAGCAGGTCAAGAACCACGGCCTGCGCAAGGGCGAGTTCGAGATCGGCGACGATGCCCTGCAGGAGATGGTGCGCACCTACACCCGCGAGGCGGGCGTGCGGAACCTCGAGCGCGAGCTGGCCAAGCTGGCGCGCAAGGCGGTCACGCGCATCGTCGGCAAGAAGCAGGACGCGGTGCGGATCGACGCGGGCAACCTCGACGACTTTCTCGGGCCGAAGAAGTACCGCTACGGCTTGACCGAGAAGGACGACCAGATCGGCGTCGTGACGGGCCTCGCCTACACCTCCGTTGGCGGCGACCTCCTGCAGATCGAGGCGCTGCGCCTGCCGGGCAAGGGCCGGATGAAGACCACCGGCAAGTTGGGCGACGTGATGAAGGAGTCGATCGATGCGGCGAGCAGCTACGTGCGCTCGGTCGCGCCGCAGATCGGGGTGAAGCCGCCCAAGTTCGACAAGCTCGACATCCACGTCCACGTGCCCGACGGGGCGACGCCCAAGGACGGGCCGTCGGCGGGCCTTGCGATGGTCACCTCGATCGTCTCGGTACTGACGCAGATTCCGGTCCGCAAGGACATCGCCATGACCGGCGAGGTCAGCTTGCGCGGCAACGCCATGCCGATCGGGGGCCTCAAGGAGAAGCTGCTCGCAGCCCTGCGCGGCGGCGTGAAGACGGTGCTGATTCCCGAGGAGAACGTGAAGGACCTCGCCGAGATCCCCGACAACGTGAAGGAGGGGCTGGAGATCGTGCCTGTCACCCACGTGTCCGAAGTGCTGAAGCTGGCTCTCGTCGAGGCGCCCCAGCCCATCGAGTGGGACGAGGCCGCCGAGGAGGAGGCCGCCGCCTTGGCGGCCAAGGCCAAGGACAGCGGCGAGGGTGCCACCGCGCACTGACACGGAATGGGGCGCCCCTCGGGGCGCCCCTTTGCGTTTGCGCCTACTCGAACACCGACCAGCCGGTTTCCCGCGCGAGGCGCTCCACCGCGCGCGTGCCCAGTGCCGAGTTGCCGTTGCGGTTGAGCCCAGGCGACCACACCGCCACCGAGGCCCGCCCCGGCGCGATCACGAGGATGCCGCCGCCCACGCCCGACTTGCCCGGAAGGCCCACGCGGTAGGCGAAGTCGCCCGACGCATCGTAGTGCCCGCAGGTCATCATCAGCGCCAGGATGCGCCGCATCCGCGGGGGCGCCACTAAGTGCGGCCCGTCGCCGGCGCCCACCAGGAACCGCCCGGCGAGGGCGAGCTGCACGCATGTCATCTCGATCGCGCACTGGTGGAAGTAGGTGCCGCAGGTCAGCGCCACCGGGTTCACCATGTTGCCGTGCGCGGCCATGAACTCCGCGAGCGCCGTGTTGCGGTGGCCGGTCCGCTGCTCGGAGGCCGCCACCGCCTCGTCGATGTGGATCGCCTCGTCGCCCGAGGCCGCGCGCACGAAGCGCAGCAACTCGCCCAGTACCTCGCGTGGCTGGTGTCCTTCCAGGATCGTATCGGTGACCACCAGCGCGCCCGCGTTGATGAACGGGTTCCGGGGGAGCCCCGCCTCGTGCTCGAGCTGCAGGATCGAGTTGAAGGCGTGCCCCGACGGCTCACGCCCCACCCGCCGCCAGAGCGCGTCGCCTCGCTGCCCGAGCGCGAGGGCGAGCGTGAACACCTTCGACACCGATTGGATCGAGAAGGGCACGCGCGCGTCGCCAGCCGCGTAGAGGCCGCCGTCCGCCGTGGCGACGGCGATGCCGAACCGCGCCGGGTCCACCTTCGCGAGCTCGGGAATGTAGCGCGCCACCGCGCCGCGATCCGTCTCCCCCGCCATCGCGTCCGCGATGGCGTCCACAGTGCCTTGCATGTCCATGGCGCGCCTGTGGGGCGCCGGGGCGCCGGCGGCAAGCCCCCCACTGGCGCGCCCCCGCGGGAGGCGCTATCAATTGAACGACCGTTCAGTTCCGGGGAGGGATCATGGACTTCGCGCTTTCCGAGGAATCCGTCGCCATCTTCGACATGGCCCGCGAGGTCGGCCGCGCCGAGATCGCCCCCCACGCCCGCGAGTGGGAAGCGGCGGGTGACATTCCCCGCGCGCTCTGGCCCAAGCTGGCCGAGCTGGGCTTCGCCGGCCTCTACGTGTCCGAGGAGTCGGGCGGCTCGGGTCTATCGCGGCTGGACGCCACGCTGGTGTTCGAGGCGCTGTCCATGGCGTGCCCCTCAACGGCGGCCTTCCTGTCGATCCACAACATGTGCGCCAAGATGATCGACGGCTTCGGCTCCCCGGGGCTAAAGGACCGCTACCTCGCCAAGGCGCTCACGGCCGAGACGTTCCTGTCCTACTGCCTGACCGAGCCCGGCTCGGGCTCGGACGCCGCCGCTCTCAAGACCCGGGCCGAGCGCACCAACGAGGGCTGGCGCCTCACGGGCACCAAGGCGTTCATCTCGGGCGGCGGTTATTCCGACGCCTACGTCGTCATGGCCCGCTCCGGCGAGGCGGGGCCGAAGGGCATCTCGGCCTTCGTGGTCGAGGACGGCACCGACGGCCTCAGCTTCGGCGGGCTGGAGGACAAGATGGGCTGGCGCTCGCAGCCCACCCGGCAGGTGCAGCTCGACGGCGCGCCGATCCCCGCGGGCAACCTGCTGGGCGAGGAGGGCCATGGCTTCCGCTACGCCATGGCCGGCCTCGACGGCGGGCGGCTCAACATCGCGGCCTGCTCGCTGGGCGCCGCGCAGCAGGCCATGGACCAGACCGTCGCCTACATGCGCGAGCGGCAGGCCTTCGGGCGCCCCATCGCCGAGTTCCAAGCGCTCCAGTTCCGCCTCGCGGACATGGAGATCGAGCTGGAGGCGGCGCGCGTGTTCCTGCGCCAGGCGGCGTGGAAGCTGGACCACGGCGCGCCCGATGCGACGAAGCACTGCGCCATGGCCAAGAAGATGGTGACCGAGGTCGGCTCGCGCGTCGTGGACGGCTGCCTCCAGCTGCATGGCGGCTACGGGTATCTGGCCGACTACGGGATCGAGAAGCTGAGCCGCGACTTGCGGGTGCACCAGATCCTGGAGGGCACGAACGAGATCATGCGGATGATCGTGGCGCGGCAGATGCTGGCGGCGTGACGTCCCGGGGGCTCTGCCCCCGGACCCCCGAGATATTTACGGCCAGAGGAAGAACGGACCTTGAGCGACGAGATACACGTGCGCGTCGAGGGGCGCGCGGGGCGGATCACGCTGGATCGGCCGAAGGCGCTCAACGCGCTGACCCACGCGATGTGCCTGGCGATAGAGCAGGCGCTCGATGCATGGCGCGACGACGACGCGGTGGCCGCGGTGGTGATCGACGGGGCCGGGGACCGGGCCTTCTGTGCGGGCGGCGACATCACCGCGATGCACGCCGCCGGGCTGCGGGGCGAGTGGCGCTACGGGCAGGACTTCTGGCGCGACGAATACCGGATGAACCGCAAGCTGTTCCACTTCCCCAAGCCCGTGGTCGCGTTCCTCCACGGCTTCACAATGGGCGGCGGCGTCGGCGTCGGCTGCCACGCCTCGCACCGGGTGGTGAACGACACGAGCCGCATCGCGATGCCGGAATGCGGCATCGGGCTGGTGCCGGACGTCGGCGGCTCGCTCTGGCTCGCGCGCGCGCCGGGACGGCTGGGCGAGTTCCTCGGGGTCACGGGCTATCGCATGGGACCGGGCGACGCGATCCACGCGGGGTTCGCGGACTTCAACGCGCCCGGCGACTGGGAGGCGCTGAAGGCACGGCTGTGCGAGACGGGCGACCCGTCGGTGGTGGATGCCGCCTCCGCCGCGCCGCCCGAGGCGCCCCTCGCCGCGTGGCAGGCGGAGATCGACCGGCTCTTCGCGGGCGAGACGCTGGGCGACATCGCTCGCGGGCTGGCGGGCGAGGAGGGTCCTGCGGCTACCCATGCGCGCGAGGCGATGGCGCGGAACGCGCCGCTCTCGATGGCCTGCGCGGTGGAGATCATCCACCGGCTCGGCGACGACCCCACCATCGAGCGCGCGCTGGCGCAGGAGTTTCGCTTCACCTACCGCGCGCTGGAGCACGGCGACTTCGTCGAGGGCATCCGCGCGCAGGTGATCGACAAGGACCGCGACCCGAAGTGGCGCCACGACGGCCCCGAGGCCGTCGCCCGTGCCGAGGTCGTGCGGATGCTGATGCCGCTGGGCGCGGACGGACTGAACTGGGAGGACGAGGCATGAAGGTCGGTTTCATCGGTCTGGGCAACATGGGCGGCCCCATGGCCCGCAACCTCGCGCGCGAGGGCCACGCGGTGCGCGGCTTCGACCTCGCCGCGCCAATGCCCAAGGGGGTGGAGAAGGCCGCGTCGGCGGCCGAGGTGGCGCAGGGCGCGGAGGTGGTCATCACCATGCTGCCGAACGGCGACATCCTGCGGAAGGTCGCGGACGAAGTGGTGCCCGCGATGGAGGCGGGGGCGATCCTGCTGGACTGCTCCACCGTCGACGTGGAGAGCGCGCGCGCCGTGGCCGCGCAGTGCGAGGAACGGGGCTGCGGCTTCCTCGACGCCCCCGTCTCGGGCGGGATCGGCGGCGCCGACGCGGGCACGCTGACCTTCATGGTCGGCGGCGCGGCGGACGCGCTGGAGCGGGCGAGGCCGCTGCTCGACATCATGGGCGGGCGCACCGTGCACTGCGGCGACGCGGGGAACGGGCAGGCGGCCAAGATCTGCAACAACATGATCCTCGGCGCGACCATGGCCGTGACTTGCGAGGCCTTCGCGCTGGCCGACAAGCTGGGGCTCGACCGGCAGGCGATGTACGACGTCGCGTCCACTTCGTCGGGGCAGTCCTGGTCGCTAACCACCTACTGTCCGGCGCCCGGCGTGGGGCCGAAGTCGCCCTCAGACAACGACTACCGACCGGGCTTCGCGGCGGAGTTGATGCTCAAGGATCTCGGACTCGCGATCCGGGCCGCCGAGGCGGCCGGGGCGGTCGTGCCGGTGGGCGAGGAGGCCATGCGCCAGTATCGCCAGTTCGTCGAGGACGAGGACGGGCGGGGCCGGGACTTCTCGGCGATGCTGCCGCGACTGGCGGCGAAGGCGCTCGGCTGACGGCGTGGGGGGCGGCGAACGACGTCGCCCCCCGCGCGGACGCACCGCGCCGAAGCGCATCATCCGGAATGGGGGGTGAGTGGCGCGGTTGACGGGGCTCGAACCCGCGACCCCCGGCGTGACAGGCCGGTACTCTAACCAACTGAGCTACAACCGCGCATCACGGCGGGAACGGGTGGGCGGTGGCGCGGTTGACGGGGCTCGAACCCGCGACCCCCGGCGTGACAGGCCGGTACTCTAACCAACTGAGCTACAACCGCGCAGCGCCCGCCGTTCCCGGCGTGGGGGCGGGATAGGGAACGGGCCGGGGCGCGTCAAGCGGCAAAGGCGCCGCCAAGCACCGCCGCCCTCACTCCGCGGCGCCGGCGTCGCGCAGCGCCGCCGTGGCGGCCGCGAGGGCCTCGCGCTGGGCGCGCGGCGCGTCCGGTCCGAGTGCCTCCTCGGCCAGCGCGACGAGTTGCGCCGCGCAGTCGATAGCCAGCCACCCGGCGGACGTGCCGCCGCCCCCCACGGCGCGGACCGCATCGAGCACCGCGACGCCCAGCAGCGTTCCGCCACGTGGATCGACGGCGCGGGCAAGCGTCCGCGCTTGCGGCTCGGGCGCGTTCACGAGACGCTCCGCGCCGGGAGGGACGGCTCATGGAATCGGAACGCATCGCCGTGGTCACGGGCGCGGCGCGGGGCATCGGCCTCGCCACCGCGCGGCTGCTCGCGGCGGACGGAGCGCGCGTGCGGATGCTCGACATCGACGGCGAGGAACTGGCCCGCGCCGTGGGCGAGGTGCCCGGCGCGACCGCGCATGCGTGCGACGTCGGCGACCCCGACGCCGTGGCCGCGTTCGCCGCGGACTGCCCGCGGGTCGACGCGCTGGTGAACAACGCCGGCCTCGCGGACTTCGGCCCGATCGAGGACACGACGTTCGAGCGCTGGCGCGCGGTGATGCGCACCAACCTCGACGGCCCGTTCCTCGTGACCCAGGCCCTCCTGCCGGCGCTGAAGGCCGCGCGGGGCGCGGTGGTCAACATCGCCTCGATCTCGGCGCTGCGGGCCTCGACGCTGCGGGTGGCCTACGGCACCTCGAAGGCGGGCATCGCCCATCTCGCCGCGCAGCAGGCCGTGGAGCTGGGCGAGCACGGCATCCGGGTCAACTGCGTCTGCCCCGGACCGGTGCGCACCAAGCTGGCGATGGCGGTGCACACCCCGGACATCATCGACGCCTACCACGACGCGATCCCGCTGGGCCGCTACGGCAACGAGACCGAGATCGCCGAGGCGATCCGCTGGCTTCTCTCGCCGGCGGCGTCCTTCGTGACGGGGCAGCGACTGGCGGTGGACGGGGGCTTCGAGGCGACCGGGATCGGGCTTCCCGCGTTGCGGGACGGACGGCGGGGCGCGACGGACTGAACGAATTCGCATCGGGGCATACAACCGTAAGGGAACGGCGAGACCCATAGAGGATGCGCCCCGCCGCGTCTGTCACGCGGATGGGGGACATTCGCGAGAAACCTCGCCTCAACCGGAGCGGACCAGTCCCGCCTCCACGGCGCGCACCGCCGCGGTGGTGCGGTCCCGCACGCCGAGCTTGGCGAAGATGCGCCGGACCAGCGTGTCGACGGTGTGGGCGGACACGCCGATCTCGCGGGCGATGGCGGCGTTGCTGAGCCCGCGCACGAGCCATTGCAGGACCTCGCGCTCGCGGGCCGACAGGTCGCCGAGCGGCTCGCGCGTGTCGGGCACCAGCTCCAGCAGGCGCAGGTGCGCCATCTGTGCGGCCGCGTAGATCTCGAAGATCTCGCCCGGTTCGGGCTGACGCGGCTCCGCGCCGAAGCCGAGGCCCACGTAGCCGTGGCGCCCGCGCGGGCCGTGCACGCGGAAGCTAAGGCCGTCGCGCACGCCGACGGCGGCGGCCCCCTCGATCACCGCGCGCTGGGCGCGGGTGAGGTCCGTCAGCGCGGGGATGTCGCGCCACAGGAACGGCCGGCCGAGGGCGGTGGCCAGCGGGACCGAGGGATCGTCGCGGTCCCAGCGGTTGCGGTAGAAGGCGATCGCCCAGGCGCGCGGGTAGCCGTGGTTCCGGTGCGCGTGCCCGCGGCGGTTCAGGAGAGCGTCGGCCCAGCCGCCCACGGCGCGGTAGTGCACGAAGGGAACGTCCCGGCTCGCGGCGAAGCGCAGGGCCGCGCGCCAGAGATGCCCCACGCTTTGCGCCCCCGCGCAGGCGTCGAGGAAGTGGCCGATCGGCTCTCTCATGGCGTGCACCCGGGTAGGGCTGTGCATGGTGGGTGGTGAGGGGTTCGAACCCCCGACATCCTCGGTGTAAACGAGACGCTCTACCAGCTGAGCTAACCACCCCTCCGGCGCATTCTACCGCCGCCGGCGGCACGGCGGCAAGCGGGGCGTGCGCCTTGCGGGGTCGGGGGGCGGCCGCTATCCCCGGTGCGTCTCCTCCCCGGCCGAAGGCGTAGTCCCCGTGTCCCAATCCGACCGCATCGTTCCCGCCACGCGCCCCGTCGAGGTCGCGCCCGGCCCACGCCATCCCGACCTCGCCGCCGCCATCGGCAACACGCCCCTGATCCGCCTCCGGGGGGCGTCCGAGGCGACCGGCTGCGAGATCCTGGGCAAGTGCGAGTTCCTGAACCCCGGCCAGTCGGTGAAGGACCGCGCGGCCCTCTTCATCATCCGCGACGCGGTGGCGCGCGGCGCGCTGCGCCCCGGCGGCACGATCGTGGAAGGCACCGCCGGCAACACCGGCATCGGGCTGGCACTGGTGGGCGCGTCGATGGGCTTCCGCTCGGTGGTGGTGATCCCCGAGACGCAGAGCCGTGAGAAGAAGGACATGATCCGCCTCGCCGGGGCGGAGCTGGTCGAGGTGCCCGCGGTGCCCTACCGCGACCCGAACAACTACGTGAAGTACTCGGGCCGCCTGGCCGAGCGGCTGGCCCAGTCCGAGCCGGGCGGCGCGATCTGGGCCAACCAGTTCGACAACACCGCCAACCGCCAGGCCCACGTCGAGACCACGGGGCCGGAGATCTGGGCGCAGACCGATGGCCAGGTGGACGGGTTCATCTGCGCCGTCGGCTCGGGCGGAACGCTCGCGGGCGTGGGCATGGCGCTGCAGCCCAACGGCGTGAAGGTCGGGCTGTCGGACCCCTACGGCTCGGCGCTGTGGAAGTACTACACCCAAGGCGAGCTGGGCGCCGAGGGCGGCTCGATCACGGAAGGCATCGGGCAGGGGCGCATCACCGCCAACCTCGAGGGCTTCATGCCGGACTTCGCCTGCCGCGTGGACGACCGCACCGCAGTGGAGATCGTTTTCGACCTGCTGGAGAACGAGGGGCTGTGCCTCGGCGGCTCGTCGGGGATCAACGTCGGCGGCGCCATGACCATGGCCCGCGAGATGGGGCCGGGGCACACGATCGTGACGATCCTGTGCGACTACGGCACGCGCTACCAGTCCAAGCTGTTCGATCCGGCGTTCCTGCGGTCCAAGGACCTGCCGGTGCCGCGGTGGCTGGAAGGCGGGCGGTCGGTTCCGGAGGTCTTCGCGTGACCGACGCCCTCTACGTGGCGGACCCCTACCTCAAGACCGCCCCGGCCCGCGTCGAGGCGATCACCGAGGAGGGCGGCGTGGTCCTGGACCGCACCATCTTCTACGCGCGCGGCGGCGGGCAGCCGGGCGATTCGGGGCGCATCGCCTGGGAGGGCGGCGTGTGCGAGGTCGGCAGCGCCGTGCGCGGCGCGGACGGGCGCATCGCCCACGTGCCCGCGGAGCCGGTGGTACTGCCGCCCGTGGGCGCGGACGTGGAGATGCGCCTCGACTGGGAACGGCGGCACCGCCACATGCGGATGCACACCGCGCTGCACCTCCTGTCGGTGGTCGTGCCGCTGCCCGTCACCGGCGGCCAGATCGGCGCCGAGAAGTCGCGGCTCGACTTCGACATGCCCGAGCCGACCATCACGCCCGAGTTCGTGCAGGCCAAGCTCACCACGCTGATCGCGCAGGACCATCCCGTCACCGCGGAGTGGATCGACGAGGCGGAGCTGGACCGCAATCCGGGGCTGGTGAAGACGCTGCGGGTGCAGCCGCCCCGGGGCGCGGGGCGCATCCGGCTGGTGCGCATCGGGGACGGCGTCGACCTGCAGCCCTGCGGCGGAACCCACGTGCGCTCGACGGCCGAGATCGGCATCCTGCGCGTCGGCAAGTTCGCCAGCAAGGGCCGCGGCAACCGCCGCATCCCCATCACGCTCGCCTGAGGGGGGGCAGGGGGCGCTCAGTTGGCGTCGGCCAGCGCCTCGCCCACGTCCACCCGCCCGAGGTTGCGCAGCAGCTGCTGCAGGAGGCCGAAGTCGCGGATCGTGCTCGTGGTCACGCGCCGCGAGAGGGGGACCACGCGCCCCGCCTCCAGGCCGAACCGCTCCACGTTCCGCAGCCGCCCGTCGGGCGCGAACGAGATCGCCACCACCTCGCGCCGGATCGGCACGGGCGCCGAGGGCCCGAACTGCCGCCGCCGCTCCTCGACGTAGTACCAGGTGTCCGCGCCCAGCACGCCGGCGGCCGAGGGACGGCCCACCGCGCCCTCCACAGTCTCGCGCGTGTCGGCCCCGATCCGCAGCCGCGCGAGCTGGTCCGGGTCGGGCGCGTAGCCGTGGTTGCGGAACGTGGGCGCGCACGCGGCGAGGGCGGCGAGCGCGAGCGCGGCGGCGATGGTCCTCGGGTGCATGGGCGACCCTTCCGTTTCCCCCGCCCGTTGCGGGCGGCCTCGATTTCCCGCATGGCTTACGCGGGCGGCCGGAGCGGGTCCAGACCGTGCCGCCGCCGCCATCGCCCGAGACCACCCAGAGCCGGACCCCACCATGAAATCCGTCGTCTCCCATCCGCTCCGCCTCGCCGACCTGCCGAACCGCCGCCCCACGGCGTTCCGCCTCGTGCCCGAGGGCGCCGAGCTCGCGGCGCTGGCCGAACGCCTCGGCGTGGACGCCATCCGGAAGGTGCGTCTCGAGGGCACGCTGGCGCCCGGGCCGGGCCGCGACTGGACGCTTGATGCGCAGCTCGGCGCCACGGTGGTGCAGCCCTGCCGCGTCACCACCGAGCCCGTGGTCACGCGCATCGAGGAGCGCATCGCGCGCCGCTACGCCGCGGACTGGCAGGAGCCGGGCGAGGGCGAGACCGAGACCCCCGACGAGGACGTGGAGCCGGTGCCGGCTGTGCTCGACCTGGGCCTCGTGCTGGAGGAGGAGATCGCCCTCGGCGTGCCCGACTTCCCGCGCGCCCCCGAGGCCGACGCCCTCGACCTGGAGGCGCGCCCGGCCGGGGCGGAGCCGATCGAGGCGGAGCGCCGCAGGCCCTTCGCGGGTCTCGCCGACCTGCGCCGCCGCATGGACGGCGAGGAGGAGTAGCGTGCGGGCGCGCGGCCTTTCCGCAGGGCGTTCGCCTTGCGCCCGGCGGGAATCGGTGTATGACGCGCGCTTCGCCGTGGGCCCCGTCCCGCGGCCCGAAATCGCTGGACCCTGCGGCACCGCGCCACTAGGGAACCCGGAACGCAGCATCGAGGCCGGACGCCGGCCGCCCAGCCCGAGGACATCGACATGGCCGTCCCGCAGAACAAGGTCACCCGCTCGCGCCGCAACATGCGCCGCGCCCACGATCACCTGGTGCCCGGCAACCCCGCCGAGTGCCCGAACTGCGGCGAGCTCAAGCGCCCGCACCATGTGTGCGGCGCCTGTGGCCACTACGCGGATCGCGAGGTCGTCGCCGCCGACACGGTCGAGCTGGACGACGACGCGGCCTGAGGCCGCAGGGTCGATGACCCACGCACGCACACCCATCGGGGCGCCGCGCGATGACCGCTGACGGCGCCCCTTCCGTCTCCGGCGAAGGCCGCCGCGGCGTGCTGTCGGTCGACGCCATGGGCGGCGACCTCGGCCCCGAGGCGGTGGTGGCCGGACTGGCGAAGGCCGTGCGCGCGAATCCCGCGATGCGCGTCCTCCTCCACGGCCCCGAGGACGAACTGCGCCGCCTCGTGGCGCGCCGCCGGGGCCTGTCCGATCACGTGACCTTCCGCGACGCGCAGGGCGTCGTCTCCATGACGGACAAGCCTGGGCAGGTGCTGCGCAACGGCAAGGACACCTCGATGTGGTCCGCCGTGGAGGCCGTGCGCGCCGGCGAGGCCGAGGTCTGCGTGTCCTGCGGCAACACCGGCGCCCTCATGGCCATCAGCACGATCCGCCTGCGCAAGCTGCCCGGCGTGGCGCGCCCCGCGATCGCCTGCCTCTGGCCGTCGCGGAACCCCGCGGGCTTCAACGTGGTGCTCGACGTGGGCGCCGACATCCGCGCCGACGCCGAGGACCTCCTGCGCTACGCCCTCATGGGCATGAGCTACGCCCGCAACGGCCTCGGCCTCGAGCGCCCGCGCGTCGGGCTGCTCAACGTCGGCACCGAGGAGCACAAAGGCCGCCCCGAGCTGCGCGAGGCCCACGACCGCATCGAGGCCCTGGCCGAGGCCAACGACTTCGCCTTCGTCGGCTTCGTGGAGGGCGGCGACATCCCCTCGGATGGCGTGGACGTGATCGTGACCGACGGCTTCACCGGCAACGTCGCCCTCAAGACCGGCGAGGGCACGGCGCGCTTCGTGCGCGACATGGTGGGCGAGGCGTTCCGCGCGGGCCCGCTCTCGAAGCTGGGCGCGCTCCTGTCGATGCGCGGGCTGAACGCCATGCGCGCCCGGATCGACCCGCGCCGCGTGAACGGCGGCGTATTCCTTGGGCTGAACGGCACGGTGGTCAAATCCCACGGCTCCTCGGACGAGACCGGCGTGGCCGCGGCCGTGGGCCTTGCCTGGGACCTGAGTTGCTCGGAGTTCTCGGACCGCCTGCGCGCCCGCGTGACGCAGGCGACCGGCACCATGGCCGAGGCCGAATCGTGATCCGCGCCCGCGTCGCCGGGGTCGGGCACTACCTGCCCGAGCGGGTCGTCCCGAACGACTGGTTCGCGACCTTCCTGCCCACCTCCGACGAGTGGATCCGCTCGCGCACCGGCATCGAGCGCCGCCACTTCGCCGCTGAGGGCGAGCACACCTCGGACCTCGCCGCCGCCGCGGCCCGCGCCACGCTGGAGGACGCGGGGATGGACGTGGACGCCGTCGACGCGATCGTGGTGGCGACCTCCACCCCCGACCTCACCTTCCCGGCCACCGCCACCATCGTGCAGCAAAAGCTCGGCATGACCCGCGGCTTCGCCTTCGACGTGCAGGCGGTCTGCGCGGGCTTCATCTACGCGCTCGCGAACGCCTCCGCCCTGATCGCCTCGGGGCAGGCGGAGCGGGTGCTGGTGATCGGCGCGGAGACCTTCAGCCGCATCCTCAACTGGGAGGACCGCACCACCTGCGTGCTGTTCGGCGACGGCGCCGGCGCGGTGGTGATGGAGGCGTACGAGGGGGAGGGCACCAGCGCCGACCGCGGCATCCTCGCCACCGACCTGCACAGCGACGGGCGCTACCGCGAGATCCTGCAGGTCTCGGGCGGCGTGTCCGCCTCGCGCACCACCGGCCACCTGATGATGGCCGGCAAGGAGGTGTTCCGCCACGCCGTCGAGAAGCTGTCGGCCTCGACCCTCGCGGTGCTGGACAAGGCCGGCGTCGGCATCGACGAGGTCGACCGCGTGGTGCCGCACCAGGCGAACATCCGCATCATCCGGCGCACCGCCGAGAAGCTGAACCTGCCGATGGACCGCGTGGTGGTCACCGTGCATGACCACGGCAACACCTCGGCCGCCTCGATCCCCCTGGCCATGTCGGTGGCCGCGGCCCGCGGCGAGCTGCGCCGGGGCGAGATGGTCGTGACCGAGGCGATCGGCGGCGGCCTCGCCTGGGGCGCGGTGGCGCTGCGCTGGTAGGCGCGCGCCGGGAGGCCCCGAAACACGCCGACGGGGAGGATCGGGGTGACGCCCGGCGTTGACATGCGCTAGGAGCGCGCCGATCAAGGTCGCGAGACACTGCCACGATCGACTGCATCTAGGAGAGTTGCGATGGCCGGCAAGACACTCACGCGGATGGACCTGACCGAAGCCGTGTTCCGGGAGGTCGGTCTCTCGCGCAACGAGAGCGCCTCGCTGGTCGCATCGGTTCTGGATCACGTCTCCGATGCCCTCGTGGAGGGCGAGCAGGTCAAGATCAGCTCCTTCGGGACCTTCTCGACCCGCGACAAGTCGGCCCGCGTCGGCCGCAACCCCAAGACCGGCGAGGAGGCGCCCATCCCGCCCCGCCGCGTGCTGACCTTCCGCCCCAGCCACCTGATGAAGGATCGCGTGGCGGCCGGGAACGCGGAAGACAAGAGCCAGGCTTGAGCCGCGCTCCCGAGAAGTCCGACGGCGCGTTCCGCACCATCCGCGAGGTCGCGGACTGGCTCGGCGTGCCCACCCACGTGCTGCGGTTCTGGGAATCGAAGTTCGAGCACGTCTCGCCCGTGAAGGGCGCGGGCGGGCGCCGCTACTACCGTCCCGAGGACATGCGCCTGCTCGGCGGGATCAAGGTGCTGCTGCACGACCAGGGCCAGACCATTCGCGGCGTCGCGCAGAAGATCGTGGACGAGGGGGTGGAGCCGGTTATGGCCCTCGCGCCCTCGCTCGACGGACCCGAGGCCGCGCAACGCACCCGCCGCGTGATCCGCGAGGGCGACCGCGACGTGGCTCGGGACGGGGGCCGCGTGGTGCCGTTCGGACGCCCGCCCGCCGCGCCCGTGGACGAGGCGCAGCCCGACGTGCCCGCCGATCTCGACGCGGCGCCCGGCCCGGCGCCGGGCGAGGTGCCCGAGCCCGCGCCCGCGCCCGTGCCGCCCGAGATGCCCGACGCCCCGCCGCAGCCCGACGCGCTGCCCGAGGAACCGGACGTCGCGGAGCGCGCGCCCGCCGACGTGTCCGTCGCGCCGCAGCCCGAGGACGTCTCCTCGCCGGAGGACGGTATCGCGCCACCCCAGCCCGTCGATCCCGCGGAGACCGACGGCGAGGGTGGGCCGCCGCAACCCCAGGACCCTTCCGAGATCGAGGGCGACGCCGGCCCGCCCCAGCCCGTGGACCTGCCGGACGAGGCGCTCGAACCCGCGCCGGCGCCCGAGCCGTTCGAGGCCGACCCTCCCGCGCCGCCCCCCGTAGACGCGGTCGCAGAACCTGCTCCGCGCCCCATCCGCGAGGTCGCGCCGACGGCCGCCGCGCTGATGCTCGTGCGCGGGGCCGCGGGCTGTCGCGATCCCCGCCGCCTTCGCCGCATCGCGCGCCGCTTGCGCGGGCTGGCCGAGGAAATCGCGGAGGACATCGACGCCTGAACGGGGTTGCGCCCGCCGCGCGAGCGGGTAAGTAGCCCCCCAGTCGGGCTATGGCGCAGCCTGGTAGCGCGTCCGTCTGGGGGACGGAAGGTCGCAGGTTCGAGTCCTGCTAGCCCGACCAACGCAACGCCTCTCCCCTGCCGGGGCGGGGCGTTTCGCGTATCCGGGGCAGGGCTTCGGAGGCCCTTCGTGACCGATCACCCGACCGGCGTTCTCGCCTCCCAGCAGATCGAGGCCCTCGTCGCCTCCGGTGCCATCGCGATGCCCGAGGCCGACGCGGGACAGGTCCAGCCCGCCTCGCTGGACCTGCGCCTCGGCGACGTGGCCTACCGGGTGCGCGCCTCGTTCCTGCCCGGCGAGGGGCGGCGGCTCGTGGATCGCCTGCCGGAGTTCGAGATGCACCGCTTCGCGCTCGAAGGCGGCGCGGTGCTGGAGAAGGGCTGCGTCTACCTCGTGCCCCTGCGCGAGGGGCTGGCGCTGCCCGGCACCCTATCGGCCGTGGCCAACGCCAAGTCGTCCACTGGCCGGCTCGACCTCCTGACGCGGACGGTGACCGACGGCGGCACCGAGTTCGACCGCGTGCCCGCCGGCTATCACGGCCCGCTCTACGCCGAGATCTGCCCCCGGAGCTTCTCGGTGCTCGTGCGCCCCGGCATGCGCCTCAACCAGATCCGCTTCCGCGCCGGCCGCGCGGCGCTCGACGACGTGGAGCTGCGCGCGCTCCACGCCGAGACCCCTTTGGTGGACGGCACGCCGGTGATCGACGGCGGGCTGGGCTTCTCGGTCGACCTCGAGGCCCCCGATGGGCTCGTGGGGTGGCGCGCCAAGCCCCATGCGGGGGTCGTCGACCTCGACCGGATCGGGCACTACCCGCCCGCCGACTTTTGGGAGCCGGTGCGCGCCCAGGGGGGCACGGTGGTACTGGACCCGGGCGCCTTCTACATCCTCGTCAGCCGCGAGGCCGTCGCGATCCCGCCGACGCACGCCGCCGAGATGGCGCCCTACCTCGCCATGGTGGGCGAGTTCCGCGTCCACTACGCCGGCTTCTTCGACCCCGGCTTCGGGTACGGGGCCCCCGCGCGGGGCGTCCTGGAGGTGCGATGCCACGAGGCGCCCTTCGCGCTGGAGCACGGGCAGGTCGTGGGGCGGCTCGTCTACGAGCGCATGAGCGCCGTGCCCCGCGCGCTCTACGGCGAGGGGATCGCCTCGAACTACCAGGGGCAGGGGCTGAAGCTGTCGAAGCACTTCGCCGCGCCCTAGGCCGCGAAGCGCACCGGGCACCCCTCGCGCTGCGCGGGCGTCAGCGCCTCGGGCCGCACGACCCAGGTGTGGACCGCGAACAGGATCGCGCCCGTTCGGGGCAGCTTCAGCACGGTCTGCCGCTCGCAGCGCAGGAACGGCACGCTGCCTTCCCGCTTCGGCGCGGCCTCGGTGCGCGGCTGATGCAGCGCCGCGTCGCGATATCCCAGCGCGTTGGCCCGCCACATGGGCCGCCCAGGCGGCGCGCGGTCGAACAGGCGCGCGACCTTCGCGGCCAGCGCCGCGTCGTACGACGGCACGGGGGCGTGGATGCGCCCCATCGGGCGGCCGATCTTCTCGGCCAGCGTCCACGACGCGGGAAAGCACAGGAGGCCGGCGCGCAGCACCCATTCGGCCGCGTCCCGCTCCAGCACGAGCATGTCCTCCTGCACCAGCGCCGCGAACGTGGGCAGCGGCGCGCCCACGGCCACGGTCCGCCCGTCCGGGCAATGCACCCGGTCCCTCTCGCGCACGAACCCCTCCGGCAGCGCCGCGAGCACCGCCTCCAGCGCCTCGGCCTGCGCCGCCTCGGAGCCGGGCAGACCGGCCATCACCGCCGCGGGCCGCTCCGCCACCAGCCGCGCGCGCTCCGCCATTTGCGCGGCGTAGGCTTCGTCCACCACCACCCACGGCCCCTCCACGGGCAGCATCCCCGGCATCCGGGCGAGGGCCGGGTCGCTCCACGGGGTGAAGGGCAGGCGGGTCTGCAGGATCACGGGGCCTCTCGTGTCGCTTCCGGGCGAGACGTGGCGCGGCGATGCCGCGACGCTGCCCCCGGGAGGCACCCATGAAGGACCACCACGCGGACCGCCGCAAGATCGACCCCTCGCGCGGGCCGCGCCTCGGGGACGGCTCGCCGAACCTGAACGACCGGATGGAGATCGGCCCGACGCCGCTGGCCTTTCGCGAATGGGAGGCGGCGGGCCTCGCGCTGCCCGACCTGAATGCGATGCGCCGCTTCCGGCTCGACCGCCTCGTCGCCCACGTGGTCGCGCGCGACTACGGCGGGGTGCTGATGTTCGACCCCCTGAACATCCGCTACGCGACCGACTCCACCAACATGCAGCTCTGGAACGCCCACAACCCGTTCCGCGCCGTGCTCGTCTGCGCCGACGGCTACATGGTGATCTGGGACTACCGGCAGGCGATGTTCCTGTCGTCGTTCAACCCCCTCGTGCGCGAGGCGCGTTCGGGCGCGGACCTGTTCTACTTCGACCGCGGCGACCGGCTGCCCGAGGCCGCCGCCCGCTTCGCCGGCGAGGTCGTGGACCTGCTGCGCGAGCACGGCGGCGGCAACCTCGCGCTCGGCTGCGACAAGCCCATGCTTCACGGCCTGCGCGCGCTCGAGGCGGCGGGCTGCACCGTGCTGCCGGGCGAGGAGCTGACCGAGAAGGCCCGCAGCGTGAAGGGCCCCGACGAGATCCGCGCCATGCGTTGCGCCATCCACGCCTGCGAGACGGCCTGCGCGGCGATGGAAGCCTTCGCCCGCGACGCCATCCCCCGCGGCGGCGTGACCGAGAACGACGTCTGGGCGGTGCTCCACGCCGAGAACGTGCGCCGGGGCGGCGAGTGGATCGAAACGCGGCTGCTCACGTCCGGCCCACGCACCAACCCCTGGTTCCAGGAATGCGGCCCGCGCGAGATCGCCGAGAACGAGATCCTCGCCTTCGACACCGACCTCGTCGGCCCCTACGGCATGTGCTGCGACATCTCGCGCACGTGGTGGATCGGGAACCACGCGCCGCCCCGTGCGGACATGATCGACGCCATGCGCCACGCCCACGAACACATTCTACACAACATGGAGCTGATCCGCCCCAACATCACCGTCCCCGAGCTTACCGCCGGCGCCCACCGGCTGCGCCCCGAGTTCCAGGCGCTGAAGTACGGCTGCCTCATGCACGGCGTCGGTCTGTGCGACGAGTGGCCCCTCGTGGCCTACCCGGACTCCGCCGTGGAAGGTGCCTTCGACTACGCGCTCGAGCCGGGCATGACGCTCTGCGTCGAGGCGCTGGTGGGGGAAGAGGGCGGCGATTTCTCGATCAAGCTGGAGGATCAGGTGCTCGTGACCGAGGACGGGTACGAGAACCTCACGCGCTACCCGTTCGATCCGCGGCTGATGGGGTGAGCGCCGTCCACACGCCCCGGCCTTGCGCCGGGGCCCGTGGGTTGAGTTGGCGACACTCGAACGGGCGGAGCGGACCGGTCCCGAAGAGCGCACCGCCGAACCGGCCCACGTACCTCCCCGAGGCCCCGGTTCGGGGGCCGGGGCGAGCCCTCGGGCCTTCAGCCCTCGGGCTCGAACTCCAGCGCCACCCCATTGATGCAGTAGCGCAGGCCCGTGGGCTTCGGCCCGTCCGGGAACACGTGGCCCAGATGGCCTTCGCAGCGCGCGCAGTGCACCTCGGTGCGCTTCATGAACCACGAGTTGTCCTCGCTCTCGTCCACCCGCTCGCCGTCCGTGCCGTCGACGGGCTGGTAGAACGAGGGCCAGCCCGTGCCGCTGTCGAACTTGTGCGCCTGCGCGAAGAGCGGGGCGCCGCAACCCTTGCAGACGTAGGTGCCCGGGCCCTTCGGGAAATCCTCGTGGGTGCCCGCGCGCTCGGTGCCATGCTTTCGCAGCACCTTGTAGGCTTCCGCCCCGAGCTGCTCGCGCCATTCCTCGTCCGACTTGACGACCTTGTCCATGCGCCCTCCTTCGGCAGTATGAGGGGAATGTATGACCGGGGCGCCGCCCCGCAAGGTGAGCGATGGACTTGAGCTTCGGCCAGTGGCGCGTGCGCCTGCGTCCCGACGGGCCGGCGCTGGCCTCCGCGCACGCCCTGCGCGCCGCCATGTTCCGAGGCGGGCGGCCCGACCGCGATCGCTTCGACGCGGGGGCCGAGCACCTGACGATCCACGCCGGCGACCGCCTCGCCGCCTGCGCGCGCCTGATGCCGCAGGACCGCGCGGGCATGCTGCTCGGCTATGCGGCCGAACGCTACGACCTGCGTCCCCTCGTGCCCGCTCACGCGCGCGCGGTGGAGCTGGGACGCGTGTGCCTCGCCTTGCCGGACCCAGAGCTGCCCCGCGTCCTCTTGGCTGCCTTAGGTCGCGTCGTGGCCGCGCGGCGCGCGACGCTCCTCTACGGTTGCGCTTCGTTCGGACCGTCGGAGCGCGCCGCGCTCGGGCGCATGCGCCCCCACGTGGCCCGCACCGGACCGGGCCGGGCGTCGCCCGACGCGGTGCCACTGCCCCTCTCCGGCACCGGCACGCTACCCCCGCTCCTGCGCCTCTACCTCGCCTTCGGGGCCACCGTCTCGGACCATGCGGTCCAAGATCCCGACCTCGGCACGGTCCACGTCCTTGCCATGCTCGACCGCGCCGCCATCCCGCCCGCCCGCCTGCGCTCCTTGCGCGCGCTTGCCCCGGAGGGCGTCCCCGGCTAGGGCCGCGGCCATGGCCCGTGCCCCTCTCCTGCAGCTTTCCGACATCGCCCTGACCTTCGGCGGCGCCCCCGTGTTCGCGGACCTCGACCTCGTGGTGCAACCCGGCGACCGGGTCGCGCTGGTGGGGCGCAACGGCTCGGGAAAATCCACGCTGATGAAGGTGATGGCCGGGCTGGTGGAGCCCGACCGCGGCCGCCGCGTCACCGCGCAGGGCGTGCGCGTGGGCTACATGGAGCAGGAGCCGACGATGGAGGGCTTCGCCACCTTGGGCGACTACGCCATCGAGACCCTCGGCCCGGCCGAGGCCTGGCGCGTGGAGGCCGCCGCCGAGGGGCTGAAGCTGCGCCTCGACGCCGACCCCGCCCGCGCCTCGGGCGGCGAGCGCCGCCGCGCCGCTCTGGCCCGCCTGCTGGCGGAGGCGCCCGAGCTGATGCTGCTCGACGAGCCCACCAACCACCTCGACATCGAGGCCATCGGCTGGCTCGAGGAGGAGCTGCGCGCCGCCCGCGCCGCCTTCGTGCTCATCTCTCACGACCGCGCCTTCCTGCGCGCGCTCACGCGGGCCACGCTCTGGATCGACCGGGGCGCGGTGCGGCGTCAGGAGAAGGGGTTCGACGCCTTCGAGACCTGGCGCGACAAGGTGTGGGAGGAGGAGGACGCCGCCGCCCACAAGCTGAACCGCAAGATCGCCGCCGCGGCCAAGTGGGCGGTGGAGGGCATCTCGGCCCGCCGCACGCGCAACCAGGGCCGGGTGCGCGAGCTGGCCAAGCTGCGGGAGACGCGGGACAATTCGATCCGCCGGCAGGGCGCGGCGGCGATGGAACTGGAGGCAGCGCCCGGTGCAGGCAAGCGCGTGATCGAGGCGCGGAACATCGCGAAGGCGTATGCCGGCGAGCCCATCGTCGAGGGCTTCGACCTGCGCGTGATGCGCGGCGACCGAGTGGCGTTCGTGGGGCCGAACGGCGCGGGAAAGACCACGCTCGTCAAGCTGTTGACGGGCGAAGTTGAACCGGACGAGGGGTCCGTGAAGCACGGTACTAACCTCGAGGTCGCCGTGTTCGACCAGGCCCGCGCCCGGCTCGACCCCGAGGCGACGCTGTGGGACTCGCTCACGCTCGACCCACAGCTCGGCGTCTCGGGCGCCTCTGACCAGGTCATGGTGCGCGGCAGCCCGCAGCATGTGGCGGGCTACCTGAAGGACTTCCTGTTCGATGAGCGTCGCCTCAAGGCGCCGGTCAAGTCGTTGAGCGGCGGAGAAAAAGCTCGGCTCCTGCTGGCCCGGATCATGGCCCTGCCGAGCAACCTGCTGGTCCTCGACGAGCCGACCAACGACCTCGACGTGGAGACGCTGGACCTTCTGCAGGAGGTGCTCGACGGGTTCGACGGGACGGTGCTGCTGGTCAGCCACGACCGCGACTTCATCGACCGCATCGCCCACCGCACCGTGGCGCCGGTGGGCGGGGGGCGCTGGGGGGTGTTTGCGGGGGGGTGGACGGACCTGCAGGCGCAGCGATCGATCGCTCCGCCGGAACCGGAGAAATCGAAGCCGAAACAGACCGTTGCGGAGCGAACTTCACCTGCTCCGAAGGCCGCCGCGCTCTCCTTCACGGAGTCTCACCGACTGGAGGAGCTTCCGGGTGTGATCACGCGGTTGGAGGCGGAGATTGCCAAGCTGAACGACCTCCTCGCGGACGCCGATCTCTACGCGCGGGAGCCGGCGAAGTTCGCGAAGGCGACCGAGATGCTGGGCGAGCGGCAGGCGGCGCTGGAGGCGGCCGAGGGTGAGTGGCTGGCGCTTGCGGAGCGGGCCGAGGCGGGCTGAATCGGGGGGGCGCCCCCCGTGCACCCCGCGTACACCCCGCGTGCATACGCGGAGGCACCCCGGCCGCGGCCCGGTAACGGAATCTCAACACCCCTCAGCTACAGATTCCGCCGAGCTCCCGGCCGTAGGGAACGGAGACGCGGCGCGGGAAGGTCTCGGGACGGGCGGCGGGCATGACCTGGCGGAGGAGGGCGTGGAGACGGGAGGTTCGGGCACCGGAGGGGTCGAGGGTCGCGCAGCAGAGGTATTCTTCGACCAGCGAGGCCTGCGCCTCGAAGCCGTAGTCGAGAAAGCGCGGCATGCCCTCCTCGAAGAGGTAGGGGTCGTCCACGGTCGCCTGCTCCAGAAAGGCGCGAGCAGGGTGGTAGCCGGTGAGGCGGCGGTTCTGCCACTGCCAGACATGGGTCATCTCGTGGACGAAGAACATGGCGAGGGGCAGGGGCAGCGCGCCGGTGTCGTCCTCGGCGGCGTAGTCGGGCAGGGCAAGGTCGGGCGACACGAAGAGCCGCTGGAATAGCACGATCCCTGCGGTCCTCGCGGTGATGCGCGGGCGCGGGTCGAGCGGGGCGATGCGCTCGCGGCAGGTGGTGCGGGGACGCGCGTCGTAGGTGATCGGGAAGGCGTCGATCCCGGGGGTGCGGTGGATGCGGACGGGCGCCGGGTTGAAGGTCGGGCCGTGGAGAGGTGCGAGCAGGGCCACCTCGGCCCCGGTAAGCGGGCGGGCGCAGGCGGCCAGCAGCGCGAGAAGCGCCAGCGGTGCGGCCCGACATGCGGGGCGTAGCGTGGAGCCGGCCACGGCTAGGATGGTGCGGAGGTGGCGGCGCAGGGGGCGGAGGTCGCGGAGCATGGGGCACACCTAGCGCCCCGCGCGCGCGGGGTCAGGGGGCGGCGAACGAGCGGGCCACCGTTCGTGCCGCTCAGGCTCGGGTTGCAGCGATGCCGGCGTTTCGGTCGCCGCGACTTGGATCGGCCACTGGCAAGGCCCTGAAGGAGGAGGGTCGATCGTGCTGCCGGCGCCCCGGTCACCATGAACTTTGGCCGTGACGCGTCTCGGTCCGGCTGCCACGAGAGCTTCGGTGCGCGTCGTAGCCGCCAATATGCGGGCGGGATCGGGGTTCGGTTCGGTTCTCGCAACCCTCCTGCCGTTACCCTCAGGGTCGTGAAGTTAGGATGGCGCCCAGTGGGGCGGAGGCGGGACGTGCTTGGCGGGTGAGACGGGGGTGATCCGTGTCAGCGTCGGGAGGGAGGGTCTGTCGGAATGCTGTCCGGGAGGACGGTGCGCCGCCGTCGGTCGCGCGATCATATACTCCGACGTCCATGGCGGATGGCATGTCTCGGTTGGCGGGGGAGCGACCTGCGATCGCCCGTACCGGCGGGGAGGACGGCTCGGTGCGGTTCCCGGTTGAACAAAGTGTTTCGACAGGGGCGGGCGCGGAGGGTGGCGCGCCGGATCGCCGGGCGGGCGACCTCGCATGGCCGGGGCGGAGCCGGAGGGTTGCTGGCGATGCTCGCGGGTCCAGTTGCGGGACGCGAACGGCGCGCGCAGGCGCTTCAGCGGGCGGCGGCGTGGCGGCGGGGGAGGGTTCCGGCGATCTCGAGGATGAGCTTGCGCTTCACGGCGTCGGCGAAGTCGGCGCGGGTGGCGGCCTCGACCACGAAGGCGCCGTCGCCGCCGATGATGCGCCGCTCGTAGATGCCGCGCAGGTCGGGGCGGCGGGACTCGGCGGTCACGGCGAGCGCGTTGATGGTGATGCCCGAGGCGACCACGGCGTCGCGGGCCTCCTCGATTGGGGGGCCGTAGGTGTTGCCGTCGGTATCGCCCGAGAAGTCGATCACGCGGCGCCAGCCGTCGATGTCGTTCGTCTCGATCAGCGTCTGTCCGAACAGCAGCGCCGAGCCGATGGCGTTGCGCCCCGACGCGCCGCGCGGGGGGCCGACGAGGGCGGCGGCGAAGCCCTCGGCCTGCGCGGCGGTGGCGATGCGGGTCCAGGGGACGACGACGCCCTGGTCGGTGGCCCATTCCACGTAGGTGACGGCGATGGAGCCGTAGGCGGTGTCCGAGATGGCGGCGAGCACGGCCGGGTCCGTGATGGCCTCGGCGTAGGAGAGGCGCTGGAAGAGCAGCTCGGACTGGCTGATGGACCCGGAGGCGTCGGCGAGGAGGACCAGTTCGAGGTCGGTGTCCTGAGCGGCGGCGGGGGCTCCGAGCGCCAGGAAAACGATCCAGTGGATCGTTTTCAGCGAGGAGCGGGCGAAGCCCCGGGAGGCGAGCGCGAGAGCCGTGAGGGCGGCAGCGGCGAGGCGGCGAAGGGGGCGCATCGGGGGGAGGTAGGGCGTGGGGTGGGGCGGGGTAGGGTTTCACCCTGCCGTTGTGGGCGGTGGGGTGCGGGTGGGTGGTGGGGTGGAACCCCATCCTACCTTGATGGCTTGGAATTCATCCAATCAAACAAGCGAGTTTGGAGTTCTTGGTAGTCGGTGCGAATCGCCGGCGAATATATGTCTTTTGGTCTAAGAAGGATGCCACGATCCAAGGGATACATAGAACCCGGAACGCGTCTTGCCCAAATAATCCGCTTGAGGGCTCGCATCAAAGTCTTTCCCACGACATCATTTTGAGGCTCATTCACTGCGTATCTGAAAGAGCCGACGCAAATATCGCAAATGCTCGTCAAGTGGGAACATCCATCGGTTGTCGATGCGATCATGTCAATATTCGCCAACCGATGCCCTCTCTTCGCGTGCTCCAACCTCATTTGAAACGAATTTTTCAGATAGCGATTTGGTCGGGCAATCGGCAAAGTGTCGAAAAATGCAAGGCCTCTACTATCGCCTTGCTCTTCCAAAAACTGTTGAAATTTTATAAGAAGCGCATCAGCGCCCCATGTTACAAGCTCTTCGCTCGTCCGAGTGCGGGCGAGCGCGTGAAGAACGGCATATCCTATAAATTGAACAGCTTCTTTCGCGACTAAGCTTAGCACCATTTGCTTGGCTTCGAGAAATCTTTCCCGCGATACTTGCTTTGGTCTATCGTTCGGAGAAAACTTGAGAGAATCTCCAGGAAGAAAACCATACTTCGATCGAATATGCTCGATGCCCAGCGTCAAGCTAGAAACTTTATCTACGGGAACGATAATTCCGCCGTAGATAAAGAATTTTGTTGGGTCGGTTTGCTGATGAACAGCTTCGTCTGCGACTAAAAAGTACACCTGCTACACATCCAACTCCCCCGCAAACCGCGCGTTCTCCGAGATATACTCGAAGCGCAGCTCCGGTTTCTTGCCCATCAGCCGCTCCACCAGGTCGCCCGTCTCGCCCGGGGCGTCCTCGTCGACCGTGACGCGGATCAGCTTGCGGGAGGCCGGGTCCATCGTGGTCTCCTTGAGGTCCTTGGCGTCCATCTCGCCGAGGCCCTTGAAGCGGGAGACGTCGATCTTGCCCTTGCCGCCGAGGCCCCGCGCCATCCACGCGTCGCGCTCGGCCTCGTCGAGGCAGTAGACGCGGCGGGCGCCTTGGGTCAGCCGGAACAGGGGCGGGCAGGCGAGGTAGAGGTGGCCCGCGTCGATCATGGGGCGCATCTGGGTGAAGAAGAACGTCATCAGCAGCGAGGCGATGTGGGCGCCGTCGACGTCGGCGTCGGTCATGATGACGATCTTGTCGTAGCGCAGGTCGGAGAGGTCGAAGCGCGTTCCCAGTCCGACGCCGAGGGCTTGGGCGAGGTCGTTGATCTCGGCGTTCTGGCCGAGCTTCGCGGAGGCGGCGCCGAGCACGTTGAGGATCTTGCCGCGCAGGGGCAGGAGGGCCTGGGTCTTGCGGTCGCGGGCCATCTTGGCGGAGCCGCCGGCCGAGTCGCCCTCGACGATGAAGAGCTCGGTGCCGTCGCGGGTGGCGGCGGTGCAGTCCACCAGCTTGCCGGGGAGGCGCAGCTTCTTGGTGGCGGACTTGCGGGCGGTCTCCTTCTCCTGGCGGCGGCGCAGGCGCTCCTCGGCGCGCAGGACCAGGAAGTCGAGGATGGCGCCGGCACTCTTGGTGTCCTGGCCGAGCCAGGTGTCGAAGCGGTCGCGCACCGCCTGCTCCACGAGGCGCGCGGCCTCGGTGGTGGCGAGGCGGTCCTTGGTCTGGCCGACGAACTCGGGCTCGGCGATGAAGCAGGAGACGAGGGCGCAGCCGCCGGCGCCGAGGTCCTCGCGGGTGATCTGGGCGGCCTTGCGGTTGTTGGCGAGCTCGCCGTAGGCCTTGATGCCCTTGAGGACGGCGGCCCAGAAGCCGCTCTCGTGGGTGCCGCCCTCGGGGGTGGGCACGGTGTTGCAGTAGCTCTGGATGAAGCCGTCGCGGGACGGGGTCCAGTTGACCGCCCACTCGACCTTGCCGGGCACGCCGAAGCGTTCCTGGAAGTCGACGGTGCCGGCGAAGGGCTGTTCGGCGTAGGTGGCGGCGGTGCCGAGGGTCTCGGCGAGGTAGTCGGCGAGGCCGCCGGGGAAGTGGAAGCGCGCCTCGGTCGGGGTCTCGCCGTCGTCGATGGCGGACTTCCAGCGGATCTCGACGCCCGAGAAGAGGTAGGCCTTGGAGCGGATCGAGCGGAACAGGCGCGCGGGCTTCAGGCGGTGGGTCCCGAAGATCTCGGGGTCGGCGTGGAAGGTCACGGTGGTGCCGCGGCGGTTCGGGGCGGCGCCGACCTTCTCGACGGGGCCCAGCGGGATGCCGCGCGAGAAGCGCTGCTCGTGCAGCTCGCGGTCGCGGGCGACCTGCACGACCATGGAATCCGACAGCGCGTTGACCACAGAGGCGCCGACGCCGTGGAGGCCGCCCGAGGTCTGGTAGGCCTTGCCCGAGAACTTGCCGCCCGCGTGGAGCGTGCAGAGGATCACCTCGAGCGCGGACTTGTCGGGAAACTTGGGGTGCGGATCGACGGGGATGCCGCGGCCGTTGTCGCGGATGGTGATCGAGCCGTCGGCGTTCAGCTCCACCTCGATGCGGTTGGCGTGGCCGGCCACGGCCTCGTCCATGGAGTTGTCGAGCACCTCGGCCACCATGTGGTGCAGCGCCCGCTCGTCGGTGCCGCCGATGTACATGCCGGGGCGCTTGCGGACGGGCTCCAGCCCCTCGAGCACCTCGATGGACGACGCGTCGTAGGCCTGCGCGGCGGGGGCGAAGTCTTCGGGCATGGGGGGCATCCGTCTGCTCTGTCTCGTTTTGTTCCACATAGGGCACCGGGGCCGATTCCGGAAGCCGGGCGTGCAAGTGGGCCGCGGGGCGGCGCGGCGGGGCAACAGGCGCGGGACGTCTTTCGCGCCGCATCCGGGCGCGGTAGGGCGGGGCCATGGCATGCATTCTCCTGACCGGCGGTGCCGGGTACATCGGCTCGCACACCTTCGTGGCGCTCGCGGAGGCGGGGCACGACGTGGTGATCCTGGACGACTTTTCGAACAGCGATCCGGGCGTCGTGGCGCGCATGGGCCGCGTGGCGGGGCGCGAGCCGACCGTGGTGCGCGGCTCGGTGCTCGACGAGGCGCTGCTGGGGCGGGTGTTCGCGGAGCACCGCATCGACGGGATCATCCACTTCGCGGCCCTCAAGGCCGTGGGCGAGAGCGTGGAGCGCCCCCTCGATTACTTCTCCACCAACATCGGCGGGCTGATGACGCTGATGCGGGCGGCGCGGGCGGCGGGGGTGTGGCGGCTGGTGTTCTCGTCGACTGCCACGGTGTACGGCGATCCCGGCGACCGGGCGGTGCCCGAGACGGCGCCGCGCTCGCACACCAACCCTTACGCGTTCACCAAGCTCACCTGCGAGCAGATGCTGGAGCAGGCCGCCGCCGCCGAGCCGTGGTGCGTGGGCGTGCTGCGCTACTTCAACCCGGTGGGCGCGCACCCGTCGGGGCTGATCGGCGAGGACCCGCGGGGCCTTCCGAACAACCTGATGCCCTACGTGGCCAAGGTCGCCATCGGCGCGCTGCCGGAGCTGCAGGTGTTCGGCGACGACTACGCCACGCCCGACGGCACGGGGATGCGGGACTACGTGCACGTGGTGGACCTGGCGCGGGCGCACGTGGCGTCGGTGGAGGCGCTGCTGGACGGGCGGGCGCACACGCTGAACATCGGCACGGGGCGGGCCAACTCGGTGCTGGAGCTGGTGGAAGCCTATGGCCGCGCCGCGGGGCGCGCGCTGCCCTACCGGGTGGTGGGCCGCCGCGCGGGCGACGTGGCGATCACCTACGCGGACCCGTCGCGGGCGCGGGCGGAGCTGGGCTTCGAGGCGACGCTCGACCTCGACGCCATGTGCCGCGACTCGTGGCGCTGGATGCGGGCGCAGGCGAGCGGGTTCCGGTTGAACGACCCGGAGTAGGGCCGGACGTCGGTCGTGCGGCGCGGCGGGATTCGCGCTATCCTCGGGCGCGGGAGGACCGGCGCATGGACCTGTGGATCTCGATCGGCAGCACCTACACCTACCTGACGGCGATGCGGGCGGCAGCGCTGGCGAACGCCGAGGGGGTGCGCTTCCGCTGGCGGCCCTTCGACACCCGGCACGTGATGACGCTGCAGGGCAACCTGCCGTTCAAGGACAAGCCCGCCAAGACCGCCTACATGTGGCGCGACATCGAGCGGCGGGCGGGCCGATACGGCCTCGCGCCGCGCCTGCCCGCCGCCTATCCGGTGGCCGACCTCCCGCGTGCGAACCGCGTAGCGCTGGTGGGCGTGGACGAGGGCTGGGTCGCGGACTACGCCCGCGCCGCCTACCGCCTCTGGTTCCACGACCATCTGCCCGTGGGCGAGGAGCCGAACCTCTCGCGCGCCGTGGCCGAGGCCGGGGGCGATCCGGCGGCGGCGCTCGCGGCGGCCGATGGGGACGCGATGGGCGCCCGTCTGATGGCGGAGACCGAGGAGGCGATGCGCCTCGGCGTGTTCGGCACGCCAACGGTGTTCGTGGACGGCGAGATGTTCTGGGGCGACGACCGCCTCGAGGACGCGATCGAGTGGTCGCGGAAGGGGCGCCTCGGGGACTGAACGCGCCGAGCTCCCCCCCTCATCTTGCCATCAATACCTCGGGGGAGCGCCCGGAGGGCGCGGGGGCAGAGCCCCCACCACCCGAACGGATCAGAGCAGCGCCCGGACCCGGCGCGCCACCTCCTCGGCGGTGATGCCGAAGTGCTCGAACAGCTCGGGCGCCGGGGCCGAGGCGCCGAAGCCCTCCATGCCCACGAAGTCCGCCTTGTTGGCGCGCCCGCGCTCGCCGCAGAGCCAGCGGTCCCAGCCCATGCGGGCGGCGGCCTCGACGCCCACGCGCACGGCGCCCGCGGGCAGCACCTTCTTGCGGATGCGCTCCTCCTGGGCCTCGAACAGCTCCCAGCAGGGCATGGAGACGACGCGCGTGCCGATGCCGTCCTCCTGCAGCAGGTCGCGGGCGGCGAGCGCCACCTGCACCTCGGAGCCGGTGGCGAGGATGATCGCCATGCGCTTGTCGGTCGCCTCGGCCAGCACGTAGGCGCCCTGGGCGACCATGTTCTTGTTGGTGTGCTCGCGGCGCAGCGTCGGCACGCCCTGGCGAGTGAGCGACAGCACCGAGGGGGTGCGCTGCGAGGTGAGCGCCAGCTCCCACGCCTCGGCGGTCTCCACGGTGTCGCAGGGGCGGAACACGTTCATGTTCGGCGTGGCGCGCAGCATGGCGAGGTGCTCGACGGGCTGGTGGGTGGGGCCGTCCTCGCCGAGGCCGATGGAGTCGTGGGTCATCACGAAGGTGGTGGGCGCGCCCATGAGGGCGGCGAGGCGCATGGCGGGGCGGGCGTAGTCCGAGAAGGTCATGAACGTGCCGCCGTAGGCGCGCACGCCGCCGTGGAGCGTCATGCCGTTCAGGGCCGCGGCCATGCCGTGCTCGCGGATGCCGAAGTAGACGTAGCGGCCCTTGCGGTCGTCGGGCGAGAACACCCCCATGTCCTCGGTCAGGGTGTTGTTGGAGCCGGTGAGGTCGGCCGAGCCGCCCATGGTCTCGGGCATGATCGGGTTCACGACCTCGAGCACCATCTCCGAGGACTTGCGGGTGGCGACCTTGGGGGCGCTCTCGGCGACCTGGCGCTTGAGCGCCTTGATGGTGGCCGACAGGCGCCGCGGGGCCTCGCCCTTCAGGGTGCGCTCGAACTCGGCGCGGCGGGACTGGGACAGCTCGGCGAGGCGGGTCTCCCACTCGGCGCGCTCCTGGGCGCCGCGCGAGCCGATCTCCTCCCATTCGCGCTTGAGGTCGGCGGGGATCTCGAAGGGCGCGCCCTCCCAGCCGTAGGCGCGCTTGGTGGCGGCGATCAGCTCCGGGTCGGTGAGGGCGCCGTGGCCCTTGGCGGTGTCCTGCGCCGAGGAGCCGATGGCGATGTGGGTGCGGCAGGCGATCATGGTCGGCTTCTTGCCGGTCTTGGCCTTCTCCATCGCCGCGTCGATCTCGGCGGGGTCGTGGCCGTCGCATTCCAGCACCTGCCAGCCGCAGGCCTTGAAGCGGGCGCGCTGGTCGGTGACGTCCGAGAGCGAGACCTCGCCGTCGATGGTGATGCGGTTGTCGTCGAAGAGGACCACGAGGCGGGAGAGTTCCAGCTTGCCGGCGAGCGCGATGGCCTCGTGGCTGATGCCCTCCATCAGGCAGCCGTCGCCGGCGGTGACCCAGGTGCGGTGGTCGACGACCTTGCGGCCGTAGCGGGCGCGCAGGCGCTCCTCGGCGATGGCCATGCCCACGGCGGTGGCGAGGCCCTGGCCGAGCGGGCCGGTGGTGGTCTCGATCCCCGGCGCGTGGCCGTATTCGGGGTGGCCGGCGGTGGGGGCGCCGAGCTGGCGGAAGTTGCGCAGATCGTCCAGCGAGGTGCCCGGCGTGCCGGTGAGGTAGAGCAGCGCGTAGAGCAGCATGGAGCCGTGGCCGTTCGAGAGCACGAAGCGGTCGCGGTCGGGCCAGTCGGGGCGGGCGGCGTCGAACTTGAGGTGCCGCTCCCACAGCACGGTGGCCACGTCGGCCATGCCCATGGGGGCGCCGGAGTGGCCCGAGTTGGCGGCGGCCACGGCGTCGAGGGCGAGCGTGCGGATCGCCGCGGCGCGGCGCCAGTGCGCGGGGTTGGCGGCGCGCAGGGCGTCGAGATCGGGCGTGTCGCTCATGGCGGTGTCCTCCGGGCCGGGTCGGGCGGGCTTGGGCAAGGTCGGGCCGGTGCTTGGCAAGGATCGGGCGCCTGCGCAAGGCGCGGGGCGCCGGCGTTGACCTTCCGGGGCCTTTGGGGTCCCTTGCGCCGCAACGAGGGGCAGGAGTTGCACATGGCGGACGAGGCGGATCTGGAACGCGAGGCGGCGCGGCTCGAGCGGGCGCTCGCGGCGCTGGAGGCGGCGACGCGCCCGCCCGCGGAGGATCTCGGGTCGGCGCTCGCCGAGGCGCGCGGGGCGGCGGACGCGGCGCGCTCCGAGGCCGACGCGGCGCGGTCCGAGGCGGAGACCGCCCGCGCGGCGCAGGCCGAGGCCGAGGCGGCGCGGGGCGAGGCGGAGGCCGCGCGCGAGGCGGCCGAGGCGCGGCTGCGCGAGCTGGAGGCGCGGGCGCCCGAGTCCGCGGCCGAGCCCGCCGATCCCGAGGAGACGGCGCGGATGCGCGCGGCGATCGAGGCGCTGACGGCCTCGGCGCAGCAGCTGCGCGAGCAGCAGGGTGGGGCGGCGGACGCGAGCCTGCGCGCCGAGCTGGACGCGCTGCGCGCGGCGCGGGCGATGGACCTGGCCGAGATGCGCGCGATCCTGAGCGAGCTGGAGCCGATGATGGAGGCGCGCAGTGCCTGAGCTGACCGTGACCGTGGGCGGCAAGCCCTTCACCGTGGCCTGCGAGGAGGGGCAGGAGCCGTTCCTGCGCGCGGCCGCCGACATGCTGGACCGCGAGGCGCAGTCGCTGCTGGGCACCGGCGCGCGGCTGACGACGGACCGGATGCTGCTGATGGCCGGGCTGATGCTGGCCGACCGCGCCGGCAGCGCCGACGAGGAGCTGCGGGCGATGGACCGCCGGCTCGCGCAGCAGACCAAGCTGCTCGACGAGATGCAGGAGCGCGCCGAGGCGCCGCGGCCCGCGCCGGAGCGGGTCGAGGTGACGCGGGAGGTGCCCGTGGAGGTGCCGGTGGTGCCGGATGCGGCGGTGAGCCGGCTGCGGGCGCTGGCGGAGCGGGCCGAGGCGGTGGCGGCGAAGGCGGGGTAGCGCCACGCCACGCCCCGGCCTTGCGCCGGGGCCCGTGGGCGCCGGTGGCGTCTCGCTTCGGGGCGTCGCGCGAGTCGGGGGCCGAGGCTCCGGATCGGGTCCGGGGCGTGCCGTTTGCCGGGCGGGGCGCTCCGCTTCGTTACGTTCCGCGATCTGCTGGCAGAGGCCCCGGCGCAAGGCCGGGGCGTTCTGTAGTTAGGGGTGGTTCGCCTACCCGAACAACTCCGCGAACCGGCCGCGGAACAGCTTCGAGAGCGGAGCGAGGGGGGCGGAGTCCGCCCCCAGCGTCACCGCGTCGCCGCCGAACTGGCCGACCATGACGAGGGGGACGTCGGCCTCGCCGGCGTGCTCCATTAGCGTCTCGGCGGCCTCCAGCGTCGCGGCGATGAGGTAGCGGCCCTGGTCCTCGCCGAAGAGCGCGGGGATGCCCTCGACGTCGAGGGCGACGCCGACGCCGTGGGCCTCGGCCAGCGTGAAGGCGGCGAGGGCGAGGCCGCCGTCGGAGAGGTCGGTGCAGGCCGAGACGAGGGCGCGGTTCTCGAGCAGCCACTCGCCGTGGGCGCGCTCGGCGGCGAGGTCCACGGGCGGTGCGTCGCCGGCTTCCACCCCCAGCTCTTCGAGCAGCGCGGAGCGGCCCATGTGCGTGCCCTCGGCGCCGAGCAGGAGGGCCACCATGCCGTCGCGCACGGGCGCGTCGATGCGCGCCGCCAACGGCTCCACGATGCCTACGGCGCCGATGGTGGGCGTGGGGTCGATGCCCGTGCCGTCGGTCTCGTTGTAGAGCGAGACGTTGCCCGAGACGACCGGGGTGCCGAGCGCGCGGCAGGCCTCGCCGATGCCCTCGATGGCGCCCACGAACTGGCCCATGATGCGGGGCTTCTCGGGGTTGCCGAAGTTGAGGTTGTCGGTCACCGCGAGCGGGCGCGCGCCGCGGGCGACGAGGTTGCGGTAGGCCTCGGCCACGGCTTGGCGTCCGCCCTCGCGGGGGTTCGCGAGCACGTAGCGGGGCGTGACGTCCGCGGTGAAGGCGAGGCCGGTGTCGGTGCCGTGGACGCGCACGACGCCGGCGTCGCGGCCCGGCAGCACCACGGTGTCGGCGCCGACCTGGGTGTCGTACTGGCGGATCACCCAGTCGCGCGCGCAGTGGTTCGGGCTGCCCACGAGGGTGCGGAGGGCCTCGATGGCGCCGATCTCGGGCACCTCGACGTGGGCGTCCGCCGCCGGCGTCGGCTCCCACGGGCGGTCGTACTCGGGGGCCGAGGAGGCGAGGGTGGAGAGGGGCAGGTCGGCGACCGTCTCCCCCCGGTGGACGATGAGGAACCGGTCCTCGGCGATCGTCTCGCCCACCACGGCGAAGTCGAGGTCCCACTTCTCGAACACCGCGCGGGCCTCGGCCTCCAAGCTGGGGTCGAGCACCATGAGCATGCGCTCCTGGCTCTCCGACAGCATCATCTCGTAGGCGGTCATGTCGCGCTCGCGCTGGGGCACGGCGTCGAGGTCGAGGCGGATCCCGAGACCCCCTTTGTCGCCCATCTCGACGGCGGAGCAGGTGAGGCCCGCGGCGCCCATGTCCTGGATCGAGACCACGGCGCCGGTCTCCATCAGCTCCAGCGTGGCCTCCATCAGGCGCTTCTCGGTGAACGGGTCGCCCACCTGCACCGTGGGGCGCTTCTCCTCGATGGTGTCGTCGAACTCGGCCGAGGCCATGGTGGCGCCGCCGACGCCGTCGCGGCCCGTCTTGGCGCCGAGGTAGACCACGGGACGGCCCACGCCCGAGGCGGCGGAGTAGAAGATGGCGTCCGCGCGGGCGATGCCGGCGGCGAAGGCGTTCACGAGGCAGTTGCCGTCGTAGGACGCGTGGAAGCGCACCTCGCCGCCCACGGTGGGCACGCCGAAGCAGTTGCCGTAGCCGCCCACGCCCTCGACCACGCCATGGACGAGGGAGGGGGTCTTGGGATGCTCGGGGCGCCCGAAGCTGAGCGCGTTCATGGCGGCGACGGGGCGCGCGCCCATGGTGAACACGTCGCGCAGGATGCCGCCCACGCCGGTGGCGGCGCCCTGGTAGGGCTCGATGTAGGAGGGGTGGTTGTGGCTCTCCATCTTGAAGACGCAGGCCAGCCCGTTCCCGATGTCCACGATCCCTGCGTTCTCGCCGGGGCCGCAGATAACCTGCGGTCCTTCCGTGGGCAGGGTGCGGAGCCACTTCTTCGAGGACTTGTAGGAGCAGTGCTCGTTCCACATGGCCGAGAAGATGCCCAGCTCCGTGAACGAGGGCTCGCGGCCCATGATCTCTAGGATGCGGTCGTACTCGCTCGGCGAGAGGCCGTGGGCGGCGACGAGCTCGGGGGTGATGGCGGGGTCGGACATGGGTGCGGCTCCGGTGGGTCGGCGCCCCCTTACGCGTCGTCCGCGCCGGGGTCCACGGGCAGGGCCTCGCGCAGGGCGACGTCGAAGGGCGCGAGGCCGGTGGGGCGGCGCTCGTAGCGCAGTCCCAGCGCGTCGGCGGCGGCGCGCGCCTTCGCGTCCAGCGCGGCGTCGTCGGTCTGGGCGAGGTAGACCAGCCGGCGGTAGTGGCCGAAGTAGGTGCCCCGCAGCTCCGGGTGGCGGTCGAGGCCGAGGGGCTTCGTGACGAAGGCGTCGAACTGCCGGGCCAGGAAGTCGGTGAGGTAGAAGGCGTCGATCTCGCCCCGGGCGGCGAAGGCGTCCACGCCCTCGAAGAAGGCGTAGCAATGGGCGCCGGGCAGCATCCGGGCGCCGATGCGGGCGCATAAGGCTTCCAAAGCGCCGCCGGTGCCGCAGTCCGCGTAGGCCACCACCACGGCGCCGTAGCCCGCCGCACGCTCGGCCACCGCGCGCTCCACCGCGGGGGCGATGCGTTCGGGGTGGTTGTGGAGGATCGCGGGGAGGCAGTGGAGGTCGACGTGGCCGAGGCCGGGCTGGGCGGTGAGGGCGAGGATCTCGCGCGCGAGGGCGCCGCAGGCGATGGCGAGGACGCGGCCCGCGCGGTCGACGGCCGGCGCCACCTCCAGCCCGCGCCCGGTTAGCGCCTCATCCGAGAGGGCGGGCGCGTCGGGGGGGGAACCCGGCCCGGGGCGCGCGGCGGCGGCGAGGCGCGCCGCGCGTCCGCCGCGCCGCGGGGCGCTCATGCCGCCCCGCCGGTCATGCCGCTCCGTGGTGGGCGAGGGCGCGCGCGGCGGCGGGCCGGGCGGCCACGGCCCGTCCGTGTGCGGCGAGGCGGGGGAAGCGCGCGAGGTCGACGCCGTCGCCGGGCAGCCAGCGCGCGATCGCATAAAGGTGGAGGTCGGCCACCGAGAACGCGCCGTGGAGCCACGGGCATTCGCCGAGCCGCTCCTCCGCCTCGGCGGCGGCGGCGCCCATGGTCTCGGGCACCTTGGCCTGCATGGAGGCGTGGGCGGCCGGATCGTCGCTCCAGCGGTGGCCGCGCATGCGGTGGGCGTGGGCGACGTGCACCGTGGAGGCGAGCCACGCCATCGTCTCGCGCACGCGGGCGCGGGGCCACGCGCCGTCGGGCATCAGCGCCGCCTCCGGGGCGAGGGCGGCCACGTGCTCAAGGATCGCGGGCGTCTCGGTCAGCGCGCCCTCGGGCGTCTCCAGGACAGGGACGCGACCCTTGGGGTTGAGGGCCAGGAACGCCGGCCCGCGCTGGGCGGCGGCGGCGAAGTCGACCCAGGCGAGGCGGTGGGGAAGCGCGGCCTCCTCGAGGGCCATGTGGGCGGCGAGCGCGACCGTGCCGCGGGCGAGGTGGAGCGTCAGCATGGCCGCAGGTGGCCGCGCGGGGGTGCCCGAAGCAAGCCCGGAATCGCGCTTTTCAAACGATGCGCCCCGTGCGTAGGGTCCGCGCAGGACAACGTTCCGACCAGGGAGACACGACATGAAGAAGTTCCTCTTGGCCTCCGCGGCCACCGTCGCGGCCACGGCCGCCTTCGCCGACGCCCACTCGCCCGTGAAGGTCGGCGTGATCCTCGGCTTCACCGGCCCGCTCGAATCGCTGGCGCCCACGATGGCCGCCGGCGCCGAGCTGGCGATGAGCGAGGTGACGGACTCGGGCATGCTGCTCGACGGCGTCGCGATCGAGCCCGTGCGCGGCGACTCCACCTGCATCGACGCCGCCGCCGCCACCACCGCCGCCGAGCGGATGGTCACGTCGGACGGCGTGAAGGGCATCATGGGCGCGGACTGCTCGGGCGTGACCGGCGCGATCCTCGCCAACGTGGCCGTGCCCAACGGCATCGTGCAGATCTCGCCCTCGGCCACGAGCCCGGGCCTGTCCACGGCCGAGGACAACGGCCTGTTCTTCCGCACCGCCCCCTCGGACGCGCGCCAGGGCGTGATCATGTCCGAGATCCTCATGGAGGAGGGCATCGAGTCGGTGGCGCTGACCTACACCAACAACGACTACGGCAAGGGCCTCGCGGACGCGTTCCAGTCGGCCTTCGAGGAGGCCGGCGGCGAGGTCACGATCTCGGCGGCGCACACCGACGGCAAGGCGGACTACTCGTCCGAGGTCGGCGCGCTCTCGGCGGGCGGCGGCGACATCCTCGTGGTGGCCGGCTACGTCGACCAGGGCGGCTCGGGCATCGTGCGCGCGGCGCTCGATTCGGGCGCGTTCGACCGGTTCTACTTCCCGGACGGCATGATCGCCCAGGCGCTGGAGGACAACTTCGGCACCGAGATCGACGGCTCGCTCGGCGCCAACCCCGGCACCGACAGCCCCGGCGCCAAGCGCTACCAGGAGATGGCCACCGAGGCCGGCTACGACGGCACCCAGCCCTTCTCGGCCGAGAGCTACGACGCCGCGGCCCTGATCATGCTGTCCATGCAGGCCGCCGGATCGTCGGACCCGCAGGTCTACAAGGACCACGTGATGGACGTGGCCAACGCGCCGGGCGAGGAGATCCTGCCGGGCGAGCTGGAGAAGGCGCTGCAGATCCTCAAGGACGGCGGCGAGATCGACTACGTGGGCGCCACGGCCGTGGAGCTGATCGGACCGGGCGAGTCGGCCGGCAACTACCGCCAGGTGACCTTCACCGACGGCGCGCTGGAGGTGGTCGGCTACCGCTGATCGCCACCGCCCGAAGGCAGCGGCCCCGGCACCCGCCGGGGCCGTTCGCGCAAGGAGGATTCCCGATGATCGAGGTCCACGACCTCCACAAGCACTTCGGCGGCTTCCGCGCCGTGGACGGCGCCTCGCTGCGGATCGAGGAGGGCTCGATCACGGGGCTGATCGGACCCAACGGCGCCGGGAAGACCACGCTCTTCAACGTGATCGCCGGGCGGCTGCCGCCCACTTCGGGACGCGTCACGATGGGCGGCGAGGACATCACCGGCCTGCCGCCGCACGACCTGTTCCACCTCGGCCTCCTGCGCACCTTCCAGATCGCCCACGAGTTCGGCTCGATGACGGTGCGCGAGAACCTGATGATGGTGCCCGGCGGGCAGACCGGCGAGAGCATCTGGAGCACTTGGACCAAGCGCCGCGCCATCCGCGAGGAGGAGCGGGCGCTGGCCCGCAAGGCCGACGAGGTCCTCGACTTCCTGACCGTCTCGCACCTCGCGGACGAGAAGGCGGGCAACCTTTCGGGCGGGCAGAAGAAGCTCTTGGAGCTGGGCCGCACCATGATGGTGGACGCCCGGATCGTGTTCCTCGACGAGGTCGGCGCGGGCGTGAACCGCACGCTTCTGAACACCATCGGCGACGCGATCCTGCGGCTGAACGCGGAGCGCGGCTACACCTTCGTGGTGATCGAGCACGACATGGATTTCATCGGCCGCATCTGCGACCCGGTCATCTGCATGGCCGAGGGCCACGTGCTGGCCGAAGGCTCGCTGGCCGAGATCAAGGCCGACGAGCGGGTGATCGAGGCGTATCTCGGCACCGGCCTCAAGAACAAGGATCAGGTCGCATGAGCGACGAGAACCCCTGGGCCGAGGACAGGGGCAACAACGACGCCTCGATCACGCGCAAGGGCGGCGGGAGCGGGCAGCTCCACCGCGGCTCGATCCCCGCCGAGGCCGACCGGCCCCACGAGCAGGACGCGTTCCTGATCGGCGAGGGGATGACGGGCGGCTACGGCACCGGCGCCGACATCCTCCATAGCTGCACCATAGCGGTGGACCCGGGCGAGATCGCCGTGATCGTAGGCCCGAACGGGGCCGGCAAGTCGACGGCCATGAAGGCCGTGTTCGGGATGCTGAACCTGCGCCAGGGCGGCGTGCGGCTGGATGGTGAGGACATCACCGCGCTCTCGCCCCAAGACCGGGTGGCGAAGGGCATGGGCTTCGTGCCCCAGACCTCGAACATCTTTACCACGATGACCGTGGAAGAGAACCTGGAGATGGGCGCCTTCATCCGGCGCGACGACTACCGCGAGACCATGGAACAGGTGTACGACCTGTTCCCGATCCTGCGCGAGAAGCGCCGCCAGCCGGCGGGCGAGCTGTCGGGCGGCCAGCGCCAGCAGGTCGCCGTGGGCCGGGCGCTGATGACGAAGCCCAAGGTGCTCATGCTCGACGAGCCGACGGCCGGCGTCTCGCCGATCGTGATGGACGAGCTGTTCGACCGCATCATCGAGGTGGCCCGCACCGGCATCCCGATCCTCATGGTCGAGCAGAACGCCCGGCAGGCGCTGAACATCGCCGACAAGGGCTACGTGCTGGTGCAGGGGCGGAATGCGTTCACGGGGACGGGAAAGGCGCTGATGGAGGACGACGAGGTCCGCCGGAGCTTCCTCGGTGGGTAGGGCGGGGCTCGCGCACCGCGCCCCGGACCTGCTCCGGGGCCTCCGGGGGACGCTTGCGGCCGCTTCGGCATCGCTCGCGCTTCTTCTGGGAACGGCCACCCCCACCCTCGCCGAGGGCTTCTCCGAGCGCTGCACCGCCGCCACCGTTTGCTCGCTGGAGGGCTGCGCGGCCGAGGCGCTGGAGTTCGCAATGGAGACGATCCTGCCGCCCGAGGTGGAGGGCGAGGACGCCGACGGGGCCGAGGGCGGCGCCGAGGCGCGGTTCGTCCACTGGGAGGGCACGAAGCTGCCCGTGCTCTCGACCGACCTATCGGCCCGGCTGTGGGTCTCCGAGGACGGGGCCGAGAGCTTCGCCCTGAGCTACATCTTCAACGCGACGCTCGAGCCGCTCGACTACGCCGAGTTCGCGCTCATGCGGACCCCGCTCGCGGGTCGCATGGGCGACGTGCGCGTCCACTACGGAATCTGCGAGCCTGCCTGATGGAACCACTCAACGCCCTCGTGACCCTCGCCAACTTCGTGCTGATCCCGGCCACCGCCTACGGTGCCTTGCTGTTGACTGCCGAACCTGCGCTCGCAGGACCAGTCAGCTACGTCTGCGAATTCTATGAAGAGTGCAGCCGGGCTACATGCGAACAAAAGCAGATGAACCTAACATTCTTCATCGAAGCTAGCGGTGCAGGTGACGCCTACATGCAGGGAAATGTAGGCTTGGTTCGGGTGTTCCCGGTCGCTGGTGATTCTGGCATTTCGTTCATCGAGCCCCTGACTGCTGGATCGGTACAATCGACCACAATTCTCACGGACGGCGCGGCCATCCATTCTAGACATACCCAGCTACTTGGCGAGTTCGTCCCGTCGCAATGGTTCGGGACCTGCAACTTTTTCGGGGGAAACTGATGGAACCCCTCAACGCCCTCGTGACCCTCGCCAACTTCGTGCTGATCCCGGCCACCGCCTACGGTGCGCAGCTGGCCCTCGGCGCGCTGGGGGTCACGCTGATCTACGGCATCCTGCGCTTCTCGAACTTCGCCCACGGCGACACCATGGCCTTCGGCACCATGGGGGTGATCCTGCCCACCTGGGCCATGCAGTCCGCTGGCATCGGCCTCGGACCGCTGCCCACCGCCCTCCTCGCGCTGCCCATCGGCATCGCCGTGGCGGCGGCCCTCGTGCTGGGCACCGACCGGCTGGTGTACCGGTTCTACCGGCGCAAGCGCGCGGCGCCCGTGATCTTCGTGATCGCCTCGCTGGGGGTCATGTTCGTCTACAACGGCCTGACCCGCTTCGTCATTGGCCCCGACGACCAGCAGTTCGCGGACGGCGAGCGGTTTCTGATGACCGCGCGCGACTTCCGGACGCTCACCGGGCTCGACGAGGGGCTGGCGCTGAAGACCACGCAGGTCATCACCATCGTGGTAGCGGTGATCGTGGTGATCGCCCTGTTCTGGTTCCTGAACCGCACCCGCACCGGCAAGTCCATGCGCGCCTACTCGGACAACGAGGACCTGGCCCTCCTGTCCGGCATCAACCCCGAGCGCGTCGTGGTCATCACCTGGCTGATCGTGGCCGGGCTGGCGACGGTGGCGGGCACGCTCTACGGCCTCGACAAGACGTTCAAGCCGTTCACCTACTTCCAGCTCCTCCTGCCCATCTTCGCGGCCGCCATCGTCGGCGGCCTGGGGAGCCCGCTGGGGGCCATCGCCGGGGGCTTCGTGATCGCCTTCGCGGAGATCACGATCACCTACCCGCTCAAGAAGGTGCTGGGCTACGCGCTGCCCGAGGCGCTGGAGCCGGACGGCTTGGTGCAGCTCCTGTCGACCGACTACAAGTTCGCGGTCTCGTTCGTGATCCTGCTGATCGTCCTCCTCATCAAGCCGACCGGCCTCTTCGCGGGGAAATCCGTATGAGCACCATTCGTCCGCGCGACCTCGCGCTCTTCGCCTTCGTGGCCGTGCTGTTCGTCGGCACCGGCCTCGTGCAGTCCTGGAACGTCTCGCTGACCGTCCTGAACATGGGGCTGATCTCGGCCATCATGGCGCTGGGCGTGAACATGCAGTGGGGCTACGCGGGGCTCTTCAACGTGGGCGTGATGGGCTTCGTGGCCCTCGGCGGCCTCGGCGCGGTGCTGGTGTCCATGCCGCCCGTGGGCGAGGCCTGGGCGGCGGGCGGCCTGCGCGTCGTAGGCGGCCTCCTGATGGGGGCGGCCACGGTGGTGGCGGCGATCATGGCGTGGCGGCACCTCCGGCGCTTCCGCACGCTGGCGGTGCTGGCGATCCTCGTGGTCGGCTTCATCCTGTTCCGCGCCGTGTTCGATCCGGGCGTTGCCGCCGTGGAGGCGGTCAGCCCCGCGACCACGGGGTATCTCGGCGGCCTCGGCCTGCCGATCATCCTCGGCTGGCCCGTGGGCGGGCTGCTGGCGGCCGGGGCTGCCTGGATCGTGGGCAAGACGGCGCTGGGCCTGCGCTCGGACTACCTGGCCATCGCCACGCTGGGGATCGCGGAGATCGTGATCCAGATCATGTGGAACGAGGACTGGCTGGCGCGCGGCGTGAAGAACGTGATCGGCCTGCCGCGCCCCGTGCCTTACGAGATCGACCTGCAGTCCTCGCGCGCGTTCAACGAGTTCGTCACCGAGTGGGGCTGGGACCCCGTAACCGCCTCCACCATTGCGGTGAAGCTGGCCTATGCGGGGCTGTTCGCGGTGGTGCTGGCGGTGCTGATCTGGCTTGCGCAGGCGGCGCTGGCCTCGCCCTGGGGGCGGATGATGCGGGCGATCCGCGACAACGAGGTGGCCGCCGAGGCCATGGGCAAGGACGTCACGCGCCGGCACCTGCAGGTGTTCATCCTAGGGAGCGCCGTGTGCGGGCTGGCGGGGGCGATGATGACCACGCTGGACGGGCAGCTGACGCCGTCGAGCTATCAGCCGCTGCGCTTCACGTTCCTGGTCTGGGTGATGGTGATCGTGGGCGGGTCCGGCAACAACTGGGGCGCCGTGCTGGGCGGCTTCCTGATCTGGTGGCTCTGGGTTCAGGTGGAGCCGCTGGGCGCGCTCCTGATGCAGGCGGTGACGGCCGGAATGGCGGACGGCTCGTGGCTGAAGGGGCATCTGCTGGATGCCGCGGCGCACATGCGGCTGCTGACGATGGGGCTGATTCTGCTGCTGGTGCTCAGGTTCTCGCCGCGGGGGCTGATTCCGGAGCGGTAAGCACCGGTCCGGCCGCAGGCCGGACGGATCGGTCCAGTGGACCGATCCGAGGCGCGAACGCGGCCCCGCACCGGCGGGGTCGCCGGATTTGGAGCTCCCCGGCGTTGCGCCGGGGTCTCTGCGTCGAGCGTGCGCCACGCTCCGAAGCGGCAGCGACAAGGTTCGGGCCGAGGCCCCGGCGCAAGGCCGGAGCGTGGTGCGCCGCGGTGGCAGTCGGTTACAGCTCCACAGGGCGGCCCTAAAGCCCGACGCTCTCCAGCAGCCGCGCCGCCTCGTCGTCGGGGGAGGCGAGCGCCGAGCGGTCCTCGCCGGGGTGGAAGCGCGCGCGGGTCGCGGTGGCGGTGGGGCGCGGCTGGAGGAGGTGGATCGCGGGCGATCCGGGGGTGACGGCCTCGGCCTGCCACGCCTCCACGGCCGCCCGCTGCGCCCACTTGGTGGCGAGGTAGGCGGAGGCGAACTTCGGCGGGCGGGGGTCGTCGAAGAACACCGCGTGCCCGCCGCCGCCCGCGCGCAGGAGGGGGGCGACGTAAGGAATGAGCCGCAGCGTGGCGGCGACGTTGGTGTCGATGGCCTTCTTGGCATCCCGCTCGTCCACCATCTCGGCCGGGGACAGGGGCGGCACGTGGACCGCGGCGTGGACCCATACGTTGATCCCCCCCCAGCGGTCGTGGATCGAGCGGCAGAGGTGCTGCATGGCGCCCACGTCCGTCACGTCCATCGGCGCGAGGGTGGCCGAGCTGCCCGCCGCCTGGATGCGGTCGTCGAGCGCTTCGAGCCCGCCTTGGGTGCGCGCCACGGCGACGACGTGGTGGCCGCGGGCGGCGAGGCGCAGGGCGGCGGCGGCGCCGAGGCCGCGCGAGGCGCCTGTGACGAGGGCGAGAGGTTCGGTCATGGGGCGGGGCCGTGCCACGGGGCGCGCCGGGCCGCAAGCGCCGCAAGCGTTGACACCCCCCGGCGGCGGGCGGAAAAGGACGCGACGTCTTGGAGGTGGATATGACGCTGACTTCGATGGCCCTCGGGCAGATGAACTGGACGAAGCGCGCCGCGCTCGCGGTCGCCGGCTCGGTGCTGATCGCGCTGGCCGCGCAGGTCTCCGTGCCCTTCTACCCGGTGCCCATGACGCTGCAGACGCTGGCCGTGCTGTTCGTCGGCCTCGCCTTCGGCGCGCGCATGGGCGCGGCCACGGTGGCGCTGTACCTCGCGGAAGGCCTCGCGGGCCTGCCGGTGTTCGCGAACGGCATGAACGGCGTGGCCTTCGCCGGCCCGACCGCGGGCTTCCTCGTGGGCTTCGTGGCGATGGCCGCGATCGCGGGCCTCGCCGCCGGGCGCGGGCTGGCCGCGATGATCGGCGCGGCGCTGGTGGCGTCGGCCGTGCTGTATGTGTTCGGCCTCGCCTGGCCGATGGGCGTGGCGGGCGCGCTGGGCGTGGGCGTCTGGGGGCAGGACCTGGCGACGGGCGAGTTGCTGGGCGCGTTCATGACGCCGTTCCTGCTCGGGGATGCGATCAAGGCGGTGCTGGCGGCGGTGATCGTCGCGGGCGGCGTGAAGGCGCTGCACCGCGCCTGATCGGACCTGACGGAATCGGAGGGGGCGGTGCCGCGAGGCGCGGCCCCTCTTCGTTTCAGCGCGCGCGCAGCTCGGCCAACGCGCCCCGGCAGAGGCCGAGGGGGAGCCAGCGGCAGCCCTCGCAGAGCCGGTCCAGGTCCTCGGGGACGACGCGCTCGGCGGCGCGGCGTTCCAGCGCGGTCCAGTCGTGGCGTTCACCCGGCGCGATGCCGAGCGCCTCTGAGTGGGCGGCGTCGAGACGCGCGATGGCGGCATCCGCCTCGCAGCCGGCGCCGCGGCGGCGGGGGCAGGGGGCGCAGATGGCGTCAGCCTCGCCGGTGATCCACACGCGGGCGCCCGCGCGCAGGCCGCCCACCACGCGTGCCATGTTGCCGACGAAGCCGTCGTCGTAGCCGCGGCCCCGGAAGCCGATGGCGCAGAGCACGTGGTGGGGACGCAGGGCGATGTCTTCGGTCACGGGGCCTCCCGGGTGGCGACCAGGGCGAAGCGCAGGCGCACGGCGTGGCCCACGTTCGCGTCCTCGGGGTAGGACGCGCCGATGCCGAAGGCCAGCCGGTCGAGCGTCGCCTCGCCGTTGGCGGTGGCGCGGTCCCCGTCCAGGTGGAGCGCGAAGGGCAGGGCGAGGGGCAGCACGACGCCGCGCAGGGCGAGGGTGCCGTCGGCGACCAGCCCCGCGCCCTCGGGGCGGATCGTGGCGCGGAACGTGGCGGTGGGATGGGCAGCGGCGTCGAGGAACTCGGGCGCGGCGGCCTCCGTGGACACGGCGCCGACGCGGAGCGAAGCCACGTCGACGCGGACGTCCACCGTGCCGGTGCGGGCCTCGGGGTCGTAGTCGATCGCCGCCGTCCAGCGGTCGAACGTGCCCTCCACCTCCGCGCCCATCTGGCGGACCACGATGCCGAGCGTGCCGCTCTCGACCTGCCACCCGCTGGCGGGGGCCGGGGCGATGGCGGCGACCGGCGCGCGGGTGGGCGCGAGGGCGAGGCCGGCGACGACGGCGACGGCCCAGACGGCGATGGCGGCGAGGAGGGGGGCGCGGTCGCGGGGCGGCGGGGGCGGCTCGGGGGGCGCCCAGCCGTTCCACATCCGCGCGAGGGTGCCGTCGCGCTCGAGCGCGTGGCGCAGGGCGCCGGCGACGTGGAGCGCGACCGCCGCGAGGAGGACGCGGCCCGCCACCACGTGCAGCGCGGCCAGACGCTCGGGCCACGGCGCGGGCAGGGCGAGGGACTGGGGCACGGGCAAGAGGATCGGCGCGAAGCCCGGCATCGCGGCGTGGGCGAGCCAGCCGGACAGGGGGACCAGGACTAGCGCGCCGTAGAGCGTCCCGTGCACGGCGCGGGCGAGGCGCGTCTCCCACCGGCGCTCGGGGTGGAGGGGACGGGGGCGGGGCTGCGCGGCAGCCCAGGCGATGCGGGCGAGGGCGACGGCGAAGGCGGCGACGCCCACCGTCTTGTGCAGGCTGAAGAGCCGCGCCTTCCACGCCCACGCGGCGTCCGAGGCCAGCGGCGCCCACTGCGCGGCGAGGCCGAGCCCGACCGCGGAGGCGATCAGCAGCGCGACGCTCCAGTGGAAGGCGCGCTCCACGCGGCCGTAGGTGGCGGCGGTGTTTCCAGCAGTGCGCAGGTGCGGCATGGTGGCTCCTCTGGGCACGACGTAGCGCGTGGGGGAACGTGGCGCACGGGGGGCCTTCCGCCTCCGCGCCCCCTCGCGTATCGCACTCCTCATGCGCATCCTCTTCCTCGGCGACGTCATGGGCCGCGCGGGCCGCACCGCGCTCACCGCGGGCCTGCCCGCGCTGCGGGCCGAGCTGCGCCTCGACGCGGTGGTGGTGAACGCCGAGAACGCCTCGTCGGGGCGGGGGCTGAACGCGGCGCAGGCCAAGGCGATCCTGGAGTCCGGGGCCGACGCGATCACGTTGGGCGACCATGCCTTCGACCAGCGCGACATGATGCAGTTCATCGAGACCGAGCCGCGCGTGATCTGCCCCCTGAACTACGCCAAGGCCGCGCCGGGCCGGGGTGCGCGGGTGCTGGAGATCGCGGGTCGCCGCCTCCTGGTCGCGCAGGTGCTGGGGCAGGTGTTCATGTCGCGCACCTACGATGACCCGTTCTCGGCCGTGGACGCCGTGCTGCGCGCGGCCCCGCTGGGGGGCGCGGTGCAGGCCGCCCTGGTGGACGTGCACTGCGAGGCGACCAGCGAGAAGATGGCGATGGGGCACTTCTGCGACGGGCGCGCGAGCGTCGTCGTGGGCACGCACACCCACGTGCCCACGGCGGACGCGATGATCCTGCCGGGCGGCACCGCCTACCTGACCGACGCGGGCATGTGCGGCGACTACCACTCCGTGATCGGCATGGAGAAGACCGAGCCGCTGCGCCGCTTCGTGACCGGGATGACCAAGGCGCGCTTCGAGCCGGCGGGCGGCGAGGCGACGCTCTGCGGCCTCTTCGTGGAGACCGACGACGCCACCGGAAAGGCCCTGCACGCCGAGCCGGTGCGCCGGGGCGGGCGGCTGGCCCCCGCCGGGCCTGCGGCGTGAGGGGCGTCGGCGCGTGAACTGGCTCGACCTGCCGCAGGCGGCCGAGGCGTGGGTGGCGCTCGCCACCGTGGCGGCGATGTTCCTGCTGTTCCTGCGCGAGGTCTATCCCACCGAGGTGGTCGCGCTGGCAGGCGTGGCGTTCCTGCTGGCCACGGGCGTGCTGCCCTACGACGCGGCGCTCGGAGTGCTCTCCAACCCCGCGCCCTGGACCATCGGAGCGATGTTCCTCCTGATGGGCGCCCTCGTGCGCACCGGGGCGCTCGACGCGTTCACGCGCATGGCTGAGGGGCGGGCGCGCTCGCAGCCCAAGATGGCGATGGCGATGATCCTGGGCTTCGTGGTGCTGGCCTCGGGCTTCGTCGCCAACACGCCCGTGGTGGTGGTGATGATCCCGGTGATGGTGCAGCTCTCGGGCGTGCTGGGCACGGTGCCCTCGCGGCTGCTGATCCCGCTGAGCTACGCCTCGATCCTCGGCGGCATGCTGACGCTGATCGGCACGTCCACGAACCTGCTGGTCGACGGCGTGGCGCGGGCCGAGGGGCTGGAGCCGTTCACGATCTTCGAGGTGACGCCGCTGGCCGCCGTGCTGTGCGTCTGGGGCGTGCTCTACCTTTGGTTCATCGCGCCCCGCCTGATCCCGGAGCGCACCTCGATGGCGGCGATGCTGGGGGGCGACCGCAAGCGCTCAAAGTACTTCGCCGAGGCGGTGATCCCGCCCGATTCCAACCTGATCGGCCGCGACGTGAACGGGGTGCAGCTGTTCAAGCGACCCGGCGTGCGGCTGGTCGACGTGATCCGGGGCGACGTGAGCCTGCGGCGCACGCTCGACGACGTGCGGCTGCAGATGGGCGACCGGGTGGTGCTGCGCACCGAGATCGCCGAGCTCCTGAGCCTTCAGCGCGACCCCTCGCTCCGCCGCATCGACCAGCTCGGCGCCGTGGAGACGCGCACCGTGGAGGTGCTGGTGACGCCCGGCGCGCGTCTGGTTGGGCGCACCCTGGGCGTGCTGCGCCTGCGCCGCCGCTACGGGGTCTACCCGCTGGCCGTGCACCGGCGCGACCGCAACCTGCAGGGGCAGCTCGACGAGGTGGAGCTGCAGGTGGGCGACACGCTGCTGGTGGAGGGCGCCGAGGCCGACATCCACCGCTTCGCCGAGGACATGCGCCTGCAGGACATCGCCAATCCCGCCGCCGAGGCGTTCCGGCGCGAGAAGTTCTGGGTGCCCGTGGGCGCCATCGCCGCGCTGGTGACGCTGTCGGCCTTCGGCGCGGCGCCGATCCTGGCGCTGGCGGTGCTGGCCGTGGCGGTGGTGCTGCTGACCCGCTGCGTCGATGCCGAGGAGGCGTTCGGCTACGTGGAGGGGCGCTTGCTGGCGATGATCTTCGCGATGCTCGCCGTGGGCGCGGCGCTGCAGGCCTCGGGGGCCGTGACGATGATCGTGGACGCGGTGGCGCCCTGGCTGGGCACGCTGCCGGCGCCGCTGCTGATCTGGTCGATCTTCCTGCTGACCTCGGTGCTGACCGAGCTGGTCACCAACAACGCGGTGGCGGTGGTGATCACGCCCGTCGCCATCGGCCTCGCCGGGGCGCTGGGCATCGACCCGCGCCCCCTCGTGGTGGCCGTGATGGTGGCCGCCTCGGCTTCGTTCTCGACGCCGATCGGCTACCAGACGAACATGCTGGTCTACGGCCCGGGCGGATACCGGTTTACCGACTTCCTCCGCGCGGGTATCCCGCTGAACCTGAGCGTCGGCGTGCTGAGCGCGCTCGTCATCCCGCTGATCTGGCCCCTGTAGGGGCCCGCCGAACCGAAAGACCGCCCGCTTGAGACCGATCTCCGCCCTCCTCCTCGCCCCGCTCGCGCTCTCGGCCTGCATCGAGAGCCCCCTCACCGGCATGATGGACGGCACGCCGCGAATGCCCGAAGCCGGGCCTTCGGCGGAAACCCGCGTGGCCGACGTCCGCGTCACCGCGGCGCGCGCGACCTTCCTGATGTCCGACGGCGCGCGCTGCGTGGCGTTCCGCCCCGAGGGCGCGGAGTCGGGCTGGTCGGGCGTCACCTCGGAGTGCGGCTACTCGCTGCCCTTCGACGTGGTGTTCGCGATCGGCGGCGATCCGGGGCGGTTCACGCTCGAGGACGGCTTCGGCGTGGTCGGACCCGCCGGCGAGCCCGGCGCGCGGGCCGAGGTCTACGTCACCGACGTCGACGGCATCCGCAAGCTGTTCGTGCGGCCCATGCCCGAGGCCCTGTTCGAGGTGCCCGAGGCGGCCCCGGCGGCGGAGACGTCGGACGACTTCGTGGCGCCGGCGGACGGCACGTTCACGTCGGGCGTGCTCGAGATCGAAGGCTGACGACCCGCGCCGCGCGGGCCTTGCGGGGCCGGCGCCGCCCGCCCTATATCGCGCCGTCGCAGCAACGGGGGAGGGCGCCATGGCGGGCCACAGCAAATGGGCGAACATCCAGCACCGCAAGGGCCGGCAGGACAAGCTCAAGGCCAAGGTCTTCTCGCGCCTGTCGAAGGAGATCACCGTGGCCGCCAAGATGGGCGACCCGGACCCCGACAAGAACCCGCGCCTGCGCCTCGCCGTGAAGGAGGCCAAGTCCAACTCGATGCCCAAGGACAACATCGAGCGGGCGATCGCCAAGGCCACCGGGGGCGACGCCGAGAACTACGACGAGATCCGCTACGAGGGCTACGGCCCCAACGGCGTCGCGATCATCGTCGAGGCCATGACCGACAACCGCAACCGCACCGCCTCGTCGGTGCGCTCCACGTTCTCGAAGAACGGCGGCAACCTCGGTGAGACCGGCTCCGTGGGCTTCATGTTCGACCGCAAGGGGCAGGTGGTCTACCCGGCCTCGGTGGGCGACGAGGACACGGTGATGATGGCCGCCATCGAGGCGGGCGCCGAGGACGTGGAATCCGACGAGGAGTCCCACGTCGTGTGGTGCGCCGACACCGACCTGAACGCCGTCTCCACGGCGCTGGAGAAGCAGCTCGGCGAATCGGAGTCGACCAAGCTGGTCTGGCGCCCCCAGACTACCACGGAGCTGGACCTAGACGGCATGCAGCAGCTCATGAAGTTGATCGAGGCGCTCGAGGACGACGACGACGTGCAGAACGTCACCGCCAACTTCGAGGCGTCCGACGAGGTGATGGCGCAACTCTGAGGGGAGGGGCGGGGGAACCGCCCCTCATCCGGGCGGTTGGCATGGCGAACCCCAGCCCCGGAGACCCCCGCCCATGCACCACGCGAAGCCCGCCACGCCCGCCGCGCCGATTCCCGAGAACCCGGGGTTCCTGCGCGGCCTCGCGTGGCTCGCCATCGCGGGCTGCGCGATCTTCACCGCCGCGCTGCTGATCGGCGACGTGGTGGTCCCCGACCACGACTGGATCGCGGACACGATCTCGGATCTCGGCGCGGGCGAGTACGAGTGGATCGCCGACATCGGCATCTACGGCTTCAGCCTCGGGCTGATCGCCCTGGCGGCGGCGGCCTCGCACGCGCACCTGGGCGGGAAGGGCTGGACGCTGGGCGTCTACGGCCTGCTCGTCACCGGCCTGATCGTGTTCCTGGTGGGCGCGCGCAACGAGTACGGCGACGCCGACCAGGACGGCACGGTGATCCACATCTACCTCGTCTACGCGCTCGGCGTCACCTTCGCGGTGATGCCTTGGGCCATGTCCGAGGGCGCGGCGCGCATGGGCGACCGCTACGGCTGGGCCTGCAAGGCCGCCACGGTGCTGTGGGTCGTGATGGCGCCGATCTTCTTCTTCCTGCCCACCGACATCGACGGGCTCTACGAGCGCGTGCTGGGCGGCGTGACGTTCATCTTCGTGATCGCCGTGGCCCTGGCGCTCCTGAAGCGGGCTCGGGCGGTCTCGGCGTTCGGCACCGGTTGAAGCGGCGCGCCGGGGCGGGCAGGGGGCGCCCATGCTCGCCTCCGCCCTCTCCGGCTTCGCCCTCGGTCTCTCGCTGATCCTCGCCATCGGGGCGCAGAATGCCTTCGTGCTGCGGCAGGGCTTGCGGGGCGAGCACGTCGGCGCCGTGGTCCTGTGCTGCGCCGTCTCGGACGCGCTGCTGATCGCCGCCGGGGTGCTGGGAGCGGGCGCGCTGGTCGAGGCGGCGCCGTGGCTGCTCGGGGCGATGCGCTGGGGCGGAGCGGCGTTCCTGCTGGCCTACGCGGCCCGCGCCGCCGTGGCCGCGTGGCGGGGGGAGGGGGCGTTGCGGGCCGAAGGGCAGGGCGCGGGTCTGCGACGGACGGTTCTGACGGCGCTGGCCCTGACCTGGCTGAACCCGCACGTCTACCTCGACACCGTGGCGCTGCTGGGCACGATCTCCACGCAGGCCGCCATCCCGACAGCGTTCGGGGCCGGGGCGGTGACGGCGTCCTTCGCGTTCTTCGCCGCCTTGGGCTACGGCGCGCGGCTGCTGCGGCCCGTGTTCGCGCGGCCGGGCGCGTGGCGGGTGCTCGATGCCCTCATCGCCGCAATCATGGCCGCCATCGCGCTCGGGCTGATCCTCGATTGACACCCCGGGCCCCGGCCCGCAGGCCACGGGCATGACGACACCCTCCCGGCCCGTGCAGGGCATCCTGTGGATGATCGTGACGGGCCTGTGCTTCGTGGCCGTGACCGGCATCGTAAAGCACTCGGCGCAAGACCTGCCCGCCGCCGAGGCCGCGTTCCTGCGCTACCTGCTGGGTCTCGTGTTCCTCCTGCCGATGCTCCGCGCCCTGCGCAGCACGCCGATCACGCGCGGCGACCTCGTGCTCTTCGCGGGGCGGGGGGCGGCGCACACGCTGGCGGTGTCGCTGTGGTTCTTCGCCATGACGCAGATCCCGATCGCCGAGGTCACGGCGATGAACTACCTCTCGCCGGTCTACGTGACCCTGGGCGCCGCGCTGTTCCTCGGCGAGCCGCTGGCCCTGCGGCGCATGGCGGCGATCGGCGCCGCCCTCGTGGGCGCCGTGGTGATCCTCCGTCCCGGCTTCCGCGCGATCGAGCCAGGGCACGTCGCCATGCTGGGGACGGCCGTGCTGTTCGGGGCGTCCTACCTCTTCGCCAAGCGCCTGTCGGACCGCCTGCCCGCCGAGACCGTGGTGGCGGGGCTGTCGGTCGCCGTCACCATCGGCCTGGCGCCGCTGGCGGCGATGGACTGGGTCGCGCCGACCGTGCGGGACCTCGGGTGGATGCTGCTGGTGGCGGCCTTCGCCACGGCGGGGCACTACACCATGACGCGGGCCTTCGCCGCCGCGCCGGTCGCGGTCACGCAGCCGGCGACGTTCCTTCAGCTCATCTGGGCGGTTCTGCTGGGCTGGTCGCTGTTCGACGAGCCGCCCGACCTCTTCGTGATCGGGGGCGGCACGATCATCGTCGCCTCGGTCTGCTTCATCGCCTGGCGCGAGGCGCGGGCGCGGCGGGAGATCACGCCGGTGAGCCATGCCGTGAAGCATTAGGCATGCTCCCCCGCCGCGGGTTGCAACCCGCGGGCAACGCTCGCAGTTGGGGGGCATGTTAAGACTTTGTTCACTCTTCGTCGCGCTCGCCGCCGCGCTTCCCGCGGGCGCCCAGACCCTGAGCGGGACCGTCCGCGTCGTCGACGCCGACACCTTCGACATCGGCGCCCCCGAGACCATCCGCCTCGTCGGCATCGACGCGCCCGAGGCGGCGCAGGGCTGCCGGGACGGGGCGCGCGAGCTGCCCTGCGGCCGGATGGCGACGGAGTGGGCGCGCGCGATGTTCGAGGGCCGCACCGCCGTCTGCCGGGTCGAGGACGTGGACCGCTACGACCGCTACCTCGCCGTGTGCGAGGTGGGCGGGCGGGACGCCAACGCCGCGCTCGTGCGCGAGGGCGTGGCGCTGCGCTACCGCGACGATCCGCGCTACGCGGAGGAGGAGAAGGAGGCGATCCTCCTGGGGCGCGGGGTGTGGGCCTACGACATGCTGAACCCCGCCGCCTGGCGCGACGCGCAGCGCGCCGAGCGAGCCGAGGCGAATGCGCCCGACGCGGGCGACTGCCCGATCAAGGGCAACATCTCGGGCAACGGCAAGCTCTACCACGTCCCCGGCACCGGCAGCTACGGGCCGACCCGCATCGACGAGACGAAGGGCGAGCGGTGGTTCTGCACCGAGGCCGAGGCCGAGAAGGCGGGCTGGACGCGGGCCGGGGGGCGCTGACGGCTCAGGCCGTGTCGCGCGCGCCCTCGACCTGCGTCTTGAAGTTCTCGAAGAAGGCATCCGCCATCTTGGCGGCGAAGCTGTCCACGATGCGGCTGCCGAGCTGGGCGATCTTGCCGCCCACCTTGGCGTCCACGTCGTAGCTCAGCTCCGTGCCTTCGGGCACTTCCGCCAGTCGCACGTCGGCGCCGCCCTTGGCGAAGCCGGCCACGCCGCCCTTGCCCTCGCCGGCGATGCGGTAGCTCTCGGGCGCGCGCACGTCCGAGAGCTGCACCGCGCCGTGGAACGTCGCCTTCACGGGGCCGACCTTCTGCGTCACGGTCGCCTCGAAGCCCTCCTCGGGCGAGCCGCTGAGCGCGGTGCAGCCGGGGATCGAGGCGCGCAGCACCTCGGGGTCGTTGAGCGCGGCCCAGACGGCCTCGCGCGGGGCGGCGATGGTGCGGGTGCCTGACAGTTCCATGGCGGCGGTCCTCCTGATGGCGCGCCCCTTGCATGGGGCGGCGCCGCGGGGCGGGCAACCGGGCCGATGGTCCTAGGCGAGCGGGCCGAGGCGCCGGTTGCGGCGGATCGTCAACGCGATCGCCGTGACCGAAGCCAGCCCCGAGACCACCATCAGCGTGGTGAGGGGCAGCGAGCCGCCGCCGAAGCCCAGCAGCCAGCCGGCCAGCGACGACAGCGCCGCGCCGCCGCCGATCATGATCGAGCCGCCGAGGCCCGAGGCGGTGCCCGCCAGGCGCGGCTTCACCGACAGCATGCCCGCGGTGGCGTTCGGGATCACGAGGCCGTTGCCCAGGCCCACGAAGGTGATGAAGCCGAAGAACAGCCACGGCGAGGTGAAGCCGAGGAGGGTCAGCACCAGCAGCACGCCGAGGCCCGACACCTGTCCCAGCGCGCCCCACAGGATCATGCGGTCCACGCCGAAGCGCTGCGAGAAGCGCCCCGAGATCCCGTTGCCGACCATGTAGCCCAGGGCGGGTGCGCCGAAGAAGAAGCCCAGCTCCGCGGGCGTCATGCCGTAGACTTCCGTGCCGACGTAAGGAGCGCCGCCGAGATAGGCGAAGAACGCGCCCGAGGCGAAGGCCGAGGTTAGGCAGTAGCCCCAGAAGCGGCGCGAGCGCAGCAGTTCGGGATACTCGCGGGTCTGCTCGCGGAACGTGCCGCCCGTGCGCGGTGCGGTCTCGCCGAGGTCGGCGTAGGCGAGGAGCCACAGCGCGGCGCCGGCGGCGAGCAGCAGCCAGAAATTGGAATGCCATCCGAACGACGCCTCCAGTGCGCCGCCGAGGGCGGGGCCGATCATCGGCACAACGGACATGCCCATGGTGACGTAGCCCAGCATCGAGGCGGCCTGGTCCTGCGGGTAGAGGTCGCGCACCACGGCGCGGCTGAGCACCATCGCGGTGACGATCGCGGCCTGGCTCATGCGGAACACGAGGAAGATCTCGATCGTGGGCGCCCAGAGGCAGCCAATCGTGGCGAGCATGAAGAGCGCGATGCCGGTCAGGATCACGGGGCGGCGTCCCCAGCGGTCCGACATGGGGCCGACGACGAGTTGCAGCGCGGCGTTCACGGCGAGGTAGGCCCCGACGGAGAGCTGCACGAGCGCGTAGTCCGCCTCGAACCAGCGGGCCATCGCGGGGAGCGAGGGCAGGAACACGTTCATGGACAGCGTCGAGACGCCGACCAGGGCGACGAGCGTCAGGATGTGGGGGGGCGAGCGATGCGCGCCCGGCTGCTCGGATAGGATGGCCATGGGCGGGGAGATACGTCGCCTGCGGGCGCCCGCCCAGCCGCGCGGGCGCACAGGCGCCTGTGCGGTCCGGGCGGGAACGACGCGCCGGCGCGCGGATCGGTGCGTCGGCGCTAACATCACGCGGGGCCTTTTCGCCGCCCCGCGGGGCGCGCTAGACCTCTGCGACGCGGCCGGCGCACGGCCCACGGGGAGGAACGCGATGAAGGACATCCTGGAGGAGCTCGACGCCCGCCGCGCCGACGCCCGCGCCGGCGGGGGCGAGCGCCGGGTCGAGGCTCAGCACGCCAAGGGCAAGCTCACCGCGCGCGAGCGGATCGAGCTGCTGCTGGACGCGGACAGCTTCGAGGAGTTCGACATGTTCGTGCGTCACCGCTGCACCGACTTCGGGATGGAGGACGAGCGGCCCGCGGGCGACGGGGTGGTCACGGGCTGGGGCACCATCAACGGGCGCCTCGTCTACGTGTTCTCCCAGGACTTCACGGTGTTCGGCGGCTCGCTGTCCGAGACCCACGCCCAGAAGATCTGCAAGATCCAGGACATGGCGCTGCAGAACGGCGCCCCGGTCATCGGGCTCAACGACTCGGGGGGCGCGCGCATCCAGGAGGGCGTGGCCTCGCTCGCCGGCTATGCCGAGGTGTTCCAGCGCAACATCGACGCGAGTGGCGTGATCCCCCAGATCAGCGTCATCATGGGGCCCTGCGCGGGCGGCGCGGTCTACTCGCCGGCGATGACCGACTTCATCTTCATGGTGAAGGACTCCTCCTACATGTTCGTGACCGGCCCCGACGTGGTGAAGACCGTTACCAACGAGGTCGTCACCGCCGAGGAGCTGGGCGGCGCCGTCACCCACACCCGCAAGTCCGGCGTGGCGGACGGAGCGTTCGAGAACGACGTCGAGGCGCTGGCTGAGATCCGGCGCCTGTTCGACTTCCTGCCCCTGTCGAACCGCGAGATTCCCCCCGTCCGCCCCTTCTTCGACGACCCCCAGCGCCTCGACATGTCGCTCGACACGCTGATCCCCGACAACCCGAACCAGCCCTACGACATGAAGGAGCTGATCCATAAGGTCGCCGACGAGGGCGACTTCTACGAGATCGCGGCCGACTTCGCGGGCAACATCGTGACCGGCTTCATCCGCCTCGAGGGGCGCACCGTGGGGGTGGTGGCGAACCAGCCGACGGTGCTGGCCGGGTGCCTCGACATCGACAGCTCTCGCAAGGGCGCGAAGTTCGTGCGCTTCTGCGACGCCTTCTCGATCCCGATCCTGACCTTCGTGGACGTGCCCGGCTTCCTGCCCGGCACGGCGCAGGAGTACGGCGGCGTGATCAAGCACGGCGCCAAGCTCCTGTTCGCCTACGGCGAGGCCACGGTGCCGAAGGTGACGGTGATCACCCGCAAGGCCTACGGGGGCGCCTACGACGTGATGGCGTCGAAGCATCTGAAGGGCGACTTCAACTACGCCTGGCCGACGGCCGAGATCGCCGTCATGGGGGCCAAGGGCGCGGTGGAGATCCTCTACCGCAAGGAACTGGGCGAGCCGGAGCGGATCGCGGCGCGCACGAAGGACTACGAGGACCGGTTCGCGAATCCCTTCGTGGCCGCCGAACGCGGCTTCGTGGACGAGGTGATCCAGCCGCACGGCACCCGCCGGCGCGTGGCGCGGGCCTTCGCGTCGCTCCGCGGCAAGCGCCAGGACCGACCCTGGCGCAAGCACTCCACGATCCCGCTCTGAGATGGGGCCACGCGAGGGAACGGCCGGCGCGCGGAGCGCGTTGCGGCGCCATGGACACCACCGATCTGATTCCGCCCGTCGCCGCCAAGGGCAACTGCGCGGCCCCCTACACCTGGACCGAGCTGGGCGCCGCCGCGAAGGCGCGGCGCCTCGTGGGCTGGTCCGGCCTCAGCCGTTCGCAGCTGCAGCGGCTGCTGGAAGACTAGGCCGCGGAGAGGGCGCCGGGGGCGGACGGTGGGTCCCAGCGGGCGGGGCGGGCCTTTCGCGTTCCCTGCGCGCCGACCCTCCCGTGGCCCCGGCGCATCACCGCGGGTGGCCCTGTTGGCATGCGCTCACGAAAATGTTGGAACGAATTTCCCCTTCGAGTCTTGAGGGGGAGGGGGATCATGCACCTACGCACCGCGATCCACTCACTGAAGTCAGGAGAAAGAAATGCAAAAGCTCGTCAAGGCCGTCGCCGTCCTGGGACTCACCGCCGCCATCGCCGCGTGCACCGCGGCCGTCGAGGATGACGTGGTCATCATCGAGCCGGTCACCATGGACCCGGTCAGCACGAAGTTCTGAGGCGCGGCGCGCGGGGGCGATCGCCGCCCCCCGCACCCGTCCTGTCGCCGCCGCGCCACAAGCATGGGGCGCGGTGGCGGCGCTTCGGGGGCAGGCGTGTTCCCGCCCCCATCCTCCTGCTAGGGAATCGGAAGGCCGCCACGGGGCGGTTCCGCACGCGGACGGTGCCTGCATGGCCCGCCCCGCGCCCATCAGGAGATCGTCATGTCGACCATCGCGAAGTTCACCGTCCTCCTCGGCGCCGCCGCGGCCCTGTCCGGCTGCCTGCTGCCCAACCCGACGCCCGAGGAGATCGTCATCGTCGAGCCCGCGCCCGTCGTGGTCGAGCCGAGCAGCGGCAAGTTCTGATCCCGTGCGGGCCGCCGGCCCGCACGCCCCCGTCCGGGAGGGCGCCCGATGCTGAAGCACCGCGGCTTTCCCGGACGGATGCCCTCCTCCGATCACCAGTTCACAATCCGCCGCGCCAACCCGCGCGGCGTGACCCCGCTGAAGGCGCGCGAGCGGTTCCGCGACCGCCGCGCCGTGGACCGCGCCGCCGACGCGGCGTTCCTCGCCGCACTGGTGGAGCACTTCGGCGACGCGCCCTTCGAGCGCGGCAACCTCGACGCGGGTCGCCTGTCCTGGCTGTTCGGCCGGGAGGTGGTGCCCGCCGAGGATCCGTTCGATCCCGCCAGCTACGAGGCGCTGCTGCGCGTCGACCTTGACCGCGCCCGCGCGAGCTTTCCCCAAGCCTTCGAGGCCCAGGCGCCCGAGCCCCCCGAGGACGAATGGGACGACTAGGCGCGAATCCGCGCGGCGCGTGCCGTGTTCGGCAGGGTTGCGCCGATGGGCCGCCGGTCGCGAAATGCGCTGTTGTTTCGAGCAGAAGGCGCCGCACGGTGGCCCCGTGGCGAACGCTCGCTAGCGTCGCTGTGTGGAACCGCGCCTCTTACTGGGCCGGATGGCGCGTGGCCCCTCGCGGGTTGCCGCCGTCCGGCCCTCTTTCTTCCGGCCTTCCGGCGGAGCCGCGGACCCGGTCGGCGCGACGCACCGAAACTTCGGTGGGGGGACCGGCGTTGAAGCCGTGCCACAACCAAGGATGTTCCCCATGCCCCGTTTCCTCGTGCCCGCCCTCGGCCTCGTTGCCTTCCTCGCCGCCTGCCAGCAGGGCTCCGACCTGGAGCGTGCCGCGATCGGCGGAGCCGTCGGCTGTGCCGCCGGCGAGATCCTCAGCGACGGCGACTGCATCGCCGGCGGCGCGATCGGCGCCGCTGCCGGCGCCCTCGCCAACGACATCTGATCGCGCGCCCCTCGGGGCCGCCGACGACCATCGGGCTGCGCGGCTTCGCCGCGCGGCCCTTTCTTTTGCGCCCCGCGCAAGACGGGGAACGGGGGGACCATGTTCAAGAAGATCCTGATCGCCAACCGCGGCGAGATCGCCTGCCGCGTCATCAAGACGGCCCGCCGCATGGGCATCGCGACCGTGGCCGTCTACTCCGACGCCGACCGGAACGCGCTGCACGTCGCGATGGCGGACGAGGCGGTGCACGTCGGGCCGCCTCCCGCGAACCAGAGCTACATCGTGATCGACCGGATCATGGACGCCATCCGCCAGACCGGCGCCGAGGCGGTCCATCCCGGCTACGGCTTCCTGAGCGAGAACCCGAAGTTCGCCGAGGCGCTGGAGGTGGAGGGCGTCGCCTTCATCGGCCCGCCCAAAGGCGCGATCGAGGCCATGGGCGACAAGATCACCTCCAAGAAGATCGCGGCCGAGGCCGGCGTCAGCACCGTGCCCGGCCACATGGGCCTGATCGCCGACGCCGACGAGGCGCTGCGCATCTCCGAGGAGATCGGCTTTCCGGTGATGCTCAAGGCCTCGGCGGGCGGCGGCGGCAAGGGGATGCGGATCGCCTGGAGCGCGGACGAGGTGCGCGAGGGCTTCCAGGCGTCGAAGAACGAGGCAGCCAGCAGCTTCGGCGACGACCGCATGTTCATCGAGAAGTTCGTGACCCAGCCGCGGCACATCGAGATCCAGGTCCTGTGCGACCGGCACGGCAACGGCGTGTACCTCGGCGAGCGGGAATGCTCGATCCAGCGGCGCAACCAGAAGGTCGTGGAGGAGGCGCCGAGCCCGTTCCTCGATGCCGCCACCCGCAAGGCGATGGGCGAGCAGTCCCTCAGCCTCGCGCAGGCGGTGGGCTACAGCAGCGCCGGCACCGTGGAGTTCATCGTCGACGGCGACCGCAACTTCTACTTCCTGGAGATGAACACGCGGCTGCAGGTCGAGCACCCCGTCACGGAGCTGATCACCGGCGTGGACCTCGTGGAGCACATGATCCGCGTGGCGGCGGGCGAGGAGCTGTCGATCCGGCAGGAGGACGTCCAGCTGAACGGATGGGCAATCGAGTCGCGCCTCTACGCCGAGGACCCCTACCGCGGGTTCCTGCCCTCGATCGGCCGCCTCACCCGCTACCGCCCGCCCGCCGAGACCGAGGAGTACCGCCCCGGCGTGGTGCCCTCGGAGTCGGTCATCCGCAACGACACCGGCGTGTTCGAGGGCGGCGAGATCTCGATGTTCTACGACCCCATGATCGCCAAGCTCTGCACCTGGGCGCCCGAGCGCTTGGCCGCCATCGACGCCATGTCGGACGCGCTGGACCGCTTCGAGGTCGAGGGCATCGGGCACAACCTGCCGTTCCTGTCCGCCGTCATGGCGCACCCGAAGTTCCGCGCCGGCGAGATGACCACCGCGTTCATTGCCGAGGAGTATCCCGACGGCTTCGAGGGCGTGGACCTGCCCGACGAGACGATGGAGCGCATCGCGGCGGCGGCGGCGGCCATGCACCGCGTGGCCGAGATCCGGCGCACCCGCGTGTCGGGGCGCATGGACAACCACGAGCGCGTGGTGGGCGACGACTGGGCGGTCACCATGGCCAGCCGGCGCTTCGACACCCGCATCCGCGCCGATCGCGGGGGCGCCACGGTGGAGGTGGGCGGCCGCGAGATGCGCGTGGAGAGCCTCTGGACCCCCGGCGACAGCCTCGCCTTGGTCCACGTGGACGGGCGCGAGATCGCGCTGAAGGTCGACAAGCAGACCCAGGGCTTCCGCATCCGCCACGGCGGCGCCGACCTGCGCCTGCACATCCGCACGCCCCGGCAGGCGGAGCTGGCGGGCCGCATGATCGAGAAGGTCCCGCCCGACACCTCGAAGCTGCTGCTCTGCCCGATGCCGGGCCTCGTGGTGCGCGTGGACGTGGCCAAGGGCGACGTGGTCGAGGAGGGACAGGCCCTCGCCGTGGTGGAGGCCATGAAGATGGAGAACATCCTGCGGGCCGAGCGCCGGGGCACCGTCTCGAAGGTCAACGCGGGCGCGGGCGACAGCCTCGCCGTGGACGACGTGATCCTCGAGTTCGAGTAGCGCGTGGAGCCGCAGACCGTCGGCCTCGACGCGCGCATCGCGCAGGCGCTGATCGCCGGCGCGGTGGTGGCGGCCGGCTGGCTGGTGAACGGCTGGCGCAACCGCGCCGACGCCCGCCGCCTGCGGGCCGAGCGCCTGCGCGACGCCCACAAGGCGCTGTTCGCCGAGATCCGCGACGTCTGCGCCGCCTACTGGCTGGAGGGCCGGGCCGAGGAGCACGCCGCCGGACTCGTCGCGCGCATGGAGGCCGATCCCGCCTTCGTGCCGTTCGTCCCGCGCGAGGTGCACGGACCCATCTACGCCGCGATGATCCCGCAGATCGACATCCTGCCGCGCCAGACCATCGACTGGATCGTGGCGTTCTATGCGCTCCTGCGCTCCGTGGAGGCGATGGCCGAGGACATGCGCGGCGAACGCTTCGCCACGCTGGAGCCGGACCGACGGATCGCGATCTACCGGGACTACATCGCCATGCGCATCCGCGCCTTCGGCTACGGGCAGCGCGCGCTCAAGCTGATCGAGGCCTACGCGCGGGGCGGGCCGGAGGCCGCGGAGCGCGTGCTCGCGAAGGTCAGTAGCCCGGTGCGGGGCCGTTCTGACCCGGAACGTCCGGGTGCGGATTGAGCGGAATGTCGAAGTCGCGTTCCATGATCGCTCCTCGCGTTCTCACAGGACATATGGGCCCGCACGGGGCCCCGCGCAACTATTCCTCGCGCAGTTCGCGGCGACGCATCGGCATCTTGTCGATGGAGCGCGACAGCTCGCGCACGGTCCAGGGCAGGGGCTTGCGCAGCTTCACCTGCCCGTCCTTGCCGATCAGAACCAGCATGAAGCCCCGGGGCCGCAGCTTGCGGCGCAGCGCGGTGTTGGCGCCCGGATCGGTGTCGGTGACGATCACCACGTCGCGATCCGCCAGCACGTCGAGCTCGGCGAACAGCTCCTCCATCTGCTCCGCGAAGGCCGGGTCGCGCTCGGAGTTGGCGAACACCACCACGGGCCGGGCGATCCACTGGAACGCGTCGAGATCCACCTCGGCGGCGTCGAGGACCACGCCGCGGTCCGCCTCCCACGCCGCGACCGGATCGACCGGAACCGCATCGGTGGCGCCCGCGCCCGCCGGAAGCATCGCCGCCGCCGCCGCCGCGGCGGCCATCATCGTGGGGAACAGTCTGTGCATCTCGCCTCCTCGCCTCGTGAGGGATATAGGTATTCATGGGTCCGCGGCGAAGGGCGGCGCGGTGAGGGTTGACGATATAGTAACCCTGCGGCGCGCATGCCTCGCCCGCGTGCAGGCGAGCACGCGCGGATACCGGCGGAGACCGACATGGAACTGATCCTTCACCTGGGCGCGCACCGCACCGCCACCTCGTCGCTCCAGCGACTCCTGGACCTGAACGAGGCAGCGCTTGCCGCCGCCGGCGTCGCGGCTTGGACCCCGCGGCTGACGCGCTCGGGCGTGATGGCGGGACTGATGGGCGATCCCGGCCGCCGCGACGCGCGCCGCGACCTCGCCGCCTTCCGCTCGGCGGGGCGGGTCAGCCTGCGGCAGGAGGCGTTGGCCGCGCGCGGCGTGCGGCGGCTGGTCATCTCCGACGAGAACATGCTCGGCGGCCTGCGCGAGAACCGCGCGCTCGCCAAGCTCTACCCCACCGCCGCCGCGCGGCTTGAGCGGGTGACCGCCGCGCTCGGCGCGCCGGCGCGCGTGCATCTGGCGATCCGCGCGCCGGATGCCTGGTGGACCTCGGCCTTCGTCCACCTGATGCTGCGCGGTCACCGGCCGCCCGACGCCGACACGCTCGCCGCCGCCGTGCGCGCGCGGCGGGGCTGGCGGCAGGTCGTCGAGGACGTGGCGGCGGCCTTTCCGGGCGCGGCGCTCTCGGTCTGGAGCTACGAAGACTGGGGCGCCCGGCCGGGCGAGACCTTCGAGCACGTCACCGGCGTGGCGCCGGCGCGCGCCGGCGTGCCCGTGGTCAACGGATCGCCCACCGCCGCCGCGCTCCAGCAGCGCCTCGGCGAGGAGGGGCACGCCGCGTCGCTGCCCGCGCTCGCCGGCGCCTACGCCCCCTTCACCCCCGACCAGCGCGCCGAGCTGCGCGCCCGCCACGCCGACGACCTGGCGTGGCTGGCGGACGGCGCGGACGGTCTGGCAGAATACCGGTCCCGCGGGGCTCTGATCCCCCGGGCGAGCGACAGGAAAGGATCGCCTCATGGCAGACGGAGGCACGCGGAAGGCGAGAGCCGAATGGGACCGGCTGGCCGCCGCTGAACTGCGAGGCCGCGCGCCGGCCGACCTGCGCTGGCGCACGCTGGAGGGCATCGAGGTCGAGCCGGTCTACACCGCCGACGACCTCGCCGGCGTGGACCACTTGGGCAGCCTGCCGGGCGAGGCGCCTTACGTGCGCGGCCCCAAGGCCACCATGTACGCGGGCCGTCCCTGGACGATCCGTCAGTATGCCGGCTTCTCCACGGCCGAGGAATCGAACGCCTTCTACCGCCGCGCGCTTGCGGCCGGGCAGCAGGGCGTGTCGGTGGCCTTCGACCTCGCCACCCACCGCGGCTACGACAGCGACCACCCTCGTGTGGTGGGCGACGTGGGCAAGGCTGGCGTCGCCATCGACTCGGTCGAGGACATGAAGATCCTGTTCGACGGCATCCCGCTGGGCGACGTCTCGGTGTCGATGACCATGAACGGCGCCGTGATCCCCATCCTCGCCGGCTTCATCGTCGCTGGCGAGGAGCAGGGCGTGGACCGCGCCAAGCTCTCGGGGACGATCCAGAACGACATCCTCAAGGAGTTCATGGTCCGGAACACCTACATCTACCCGCCCGAGCCGAGCATGCGGATCGTGGCCGACATCATTGCCTACACCGCCGACCACATGCCGCGGTTCAACTCGATCTCGATCTCGGGCTACCACATGCAGGAGGCGGGCGCCGACCTCGTGCAGGAGCTGGCCTTCACGCTGGCCGACGGGCGCGAGTACGTGCGCGCGGCCATCGCGCGGGGCATGGACGTGGACCGCTTCGCCGGGCGCCTCAGCTTCTTCTTCGCGATCGGCATGAACTTCTTCATGGAGGCCGCCAAGCTGCGCGCCGCGCGGCTGCTGTGGCACCGCATCATGCAGGAGTTCGAGCCGAAGAATCCGAAGTCCTCGATCCTGCGCACCCACTGCCAGACCTCGGGCGTCTCGTTGCAGGAGCAGGATCCCTACAACAACGTGGTCCGCACCGCCTTCGAGGCCATGAGCGCGGTGCTGGGCGGCACGCAGTCCTTACATACCAACAGCTTCGACGAAGCGATGGCGCTGCCCTCGGAGACGTCCAGCCGCATAGCCCGCAATACCCAGTTGATCCTGCAGGAGGAGACGGGCGTCACCAACGTCGTCGACCCCTTGGCGGGCTCCTACTACGTCGAGAAGCTGACCCACGACCTCGCCGAGAAGGCCTGGGCGCTGATCGAGGAGGTCGAGGCGATGGGCGGCATGACCGAGGCCGTGGCCTCCGGAATGCCCAAGCTGCGGATCGAGGAATCGGCCGCGCGCCGGCAGGCCGCCATCGACCGGGGCGACGAGGTAATCGTCGGCGTGAACAAGTACCGCCGCGAGACCGAGGACGCGATCGACATCCTCGCCATCGACAACGACCTCGTGCGCGAGGGGCAGGTGCGGCGGCTGGAGCGCATCCGCGCCGAGCGCGATGACGTGGCCTGTCGCGCGGCCCTCGACGCGCTGACCGAGGGCGCGAAGGGCGACGGCAACCTTCTCGAGCTGGCCGTGGACGCGGCCCGCGCCCGCGCCACGGTGGGCGAGATCTCGGACGCGATGGAGGCCGCGTTCGGCCGCCACCGGGCCGAGGTCCGCACGCTGTCGGGTGTCTACGGGTCCGCCTACGAGGGCGACGAGGGCTTCGCCGCGATCCAGCGCGACATCGAGGCGTTCGCCGAAGCCGAAGGACGCCGCCCGCGGATGTTGGTGGTCAAGATGGGCCAGGACGGGCACGACCGCGGCGCCAAGGTCATCGCCACCGCCTTCGCCGACCTCGGCTTCGACGTGGACGTCGGGCCGCTGTTCCAGACCCCCGAGGAGGCGGCGCAGGATGCCGTCGACAACGACGTCCATGTCGTCGGCATCTCCAGCCAGGCCGCCGGGCACCGTACGCTCGCGCCCAAGCTGATCGAGGCGCTGCGGGCGCAGGGCGCCGGCGAGATCCTCGTGATCTGCGGCGGCGTGATCCCGCAGCAGGACTACGACTTCCTTCGCGAGGCCGGGGTGGCGGCGATCTTCGGGCCGGGCACCAACATCCCCGAGGCGGCGCGTCGCATCCTTCGCCTGATCGGCGAGGCGCGCGGCTGAGGAGCCTTCGCCCTCCGCTTGCGCGCGGGCGCGGCGGGGGGCATGGAGGCCCCCGGAGGGACGTGCATGGGCCTGCCGCTGCGCCATCAGGGCATCTACTGGGGCATCGCCGCGGCGGTGTTCCTCGTGCTGCTGTGGTACCTGGGCGAGGTGATCCTGCCCTTCCTCGTGGGCGGCGCCATCGCCTACATCCTCGACCCATTGGCCGACCGCCTGGAGAAGCTCGGGTTGCCGCGCGTCGCGGCGACGGCCGTGATCACGCTGGTCGCGGTAATCATTCTCGCCGTGGCGCTGGTGCTCCTGATTCCAACGCTCGTCCGGGAGACGACCGCATTGGCGAAGGAGGCTCCGACCTACATCGACGCCCTGCGCGACTGGCTGACGCTGCGCTTCCCGGACCTCTTGGTCGAGGACGGCGCCGTGCGCCGCGGCCTCTCGGACCTGGGCGAGCTGGCCCGCGCCCGCGGCGGCGAGCTGGTCACCTCAGTGCTGGCCGGCCTCTTCGGCGTGGTCAACGCGCTCCTGTTCGTGGTCGTCGTCCCCGTGGTCGCCTTCTACCTCCTGCTCGACTGGGACCGCATGGTCGCGCGCATCGACGAGCTGCTGCCCCGCGACCACGTCGGCACCGTGCGCCGCCTCGCGCGCGAGATCGACGCGACGCTCGCCTCGTTCGTGCGCGGACAGCTCACCGTCTGTCTGATCCTCGGCACCTACTACTCCGTGCTGCTGATCCTCGTGGGCCTCCAGTTCGGGCTCGTGGTGGGGGCCGTCGCGGGCCTCATCACCTTCATTCCTTACGTCGGCGCCCTCGTGGGCGGCGCCCTCGCCATCGGGCTGGCCCTGTTCCAGTTCTGGGGCGAATGGCTGCAGATCGGCCTCGTGGCCCTGATCTTCGCCTCGGGCCAGTTCCTCGAGGGCAACATCCTGACGCCGAAGCTGGTGGGCGAGAGCGTCGGCCTCCATCCCGTGTGGCTCCTGTTCGCGCTGGCCGCCTTCGGGGCGATCTACGGCTTCGTAGGCCTGCTGGTCGCCGTGCCCGTGGCCGCATCGCTGGGCGTGATCGCGCGGTTCCTCGTCGCGGAGTACAAGACCAGCCAGCTCTATCTCGGCGCCCGCCCGCCGGCCGAGCCACGGGATCCGGTCGAGTGATGCAGCTCGCGCTGCCCATTCCGCACCAGGAGGCGCTCGGGCGCGACGACCTGATGGTCACCGAGGCCAACGCCGACGCCGTGGCGCTGCTGGACGGGTGGCAGAGCTGGCCCGACGCGCGGCTGGCCCTCGTCGGCGCGGAAGGGGCGGGCAAGACCCACCTCGCGCACATCTGGGCCGCCGAGACCGGCGCGCGGGTGATCGCCGCGCGTGACCTTGCGGCGCCCGACGCGCCCGCGATCGCGGAGGCCCCCGTGGCGGTGGAGGACGCCGACCGCGGCGTCGACGAGACCGCGCTGTTCCACCTGTGGAACGCCTGCGCCCGTTCCGGCGCGCCGCTGCTGCTGACGGGCCGCCGCGCGCCCGCCGAATGGGACGTGGCCCTGCCGGACCTGCGCTCGCGCCTCGCCTCGCTGACGCCCGCCCGCATCGGCGACCCGGACGACGCGATGCTGTCGATGCTGCTGGTCAAGCTTTTCGCGGACCGGCAGGTGGCCGTGCGCCCGGGGCTGATCGGCTGGCTCCTGCGCCGCATGGAGCGCTCGCACCGCGCCGCGCGCGAGGTGGTGGAGCGCCTCGACGCCGCCGCGCTGGCGGAGGGGCGCGCCGTGGACGAGCGTCTGGCCCGGGCCGTTCTGGACAACCCGGGGGCAGGGGCCTAGCGTCGCCCCCCATGCTCGACAAGTCCGCGCCCCCAGCCGATTTTCTCCGCGCCGCTCGCCCCGACCCGGTGGAGCTGGACGAGCCGCGCGTCGTGGGGCCCGGCCGCTTCTTCAACCGCGAGCTGAGCTGGCTGGCCTTCAACTGGCGCGTGCTGGAGGAGGCCGAGAACCCGCGCGTGCCGCTGCTGGAGCGATTGCGCTTCCTTTCGATCTCTGCGGCCAACCTCGACGAGTTCTACACCGTGCGCGTCGCCGGCCTGCGCGAGCTGGCCCGTGCCGGCAACACCACCCCCGCTGCCGACGGCCGCACGCCCGCCGAGCAGCTGGAGATGATCGACGAGAACGCCGCCCGCCTGCTCTCCCGGCAGCAGGAGGTCTGGAAGGCGCTTCGCTGCGAGATGGAGGCGGCCGACATCTGCCTGCTCGACCCCGGCGACCTTTCCGAGGCCGAGCGAGCGGCGATGGACGACCACTTCCTCCACTTCGTGTTCCCGGTGATCTCGCCCCTCGCCATCGACCCGGCGCATCCGTTCCCGTTCATCCCCAACGAGGGCTTCGCGCTGGCCATCGAGATGGAGCGCATCTCCGACGGGCGCACCCTGCGCGCGCTGCTGCCGATCCCGGCGCAGATCGACCGCTTCATCCGCCTGCCCGGCGGCGCGACCCGCTTCCTGCCCCTCGAGGCGCTGCTCCTGATGCAGGCCGGGCGCCTGTTCCCCGGCTACCGCCTGCGCGGCCACCTCGCGTTCCGGGTGCTTCGCGACAGCGACCTCGAGGTCGAGGAGGAGGCCGAGGACCTCGTGCGCGAGTTCGAGACCGCCTTGAAGCGCCGGCGCCGGGGCGAGATCGTGCGCATGAAGCTGACCGCGGATGCCCCGAAGGCGCTGCGGCGTACCATCCTAGAGGAGATCGGCGTCGACGAGTCCGAGGTGATCGAGGTGGACGGACTGATCGGCCTCGCCTCGCTCAAGGAGCTGGTTGTGGGTGACCGCAAGGACCTGCTCTGGCCCACCTTCACGCCCCGCGTGCCCGAGCGGGTGCAGGACTTCGACGGCGACATGTTCGCCGCCGTCCGCCAGAAGGACATGCTGCTCCACCACCCCTACGAGACCTTCGACATGGTGGTGCGCTTCCTGAACCAGGCCGCGACCGACCCGAACGTGGTGGCGATCAAGCAGACGCTCTACCGCACGTCGCGTGACAGCCCCATCGTGGCCGCGCTCTGCGAGGCGGCCGAGGCGGGCAAGCAGGTGACCGCCCTCGTGGAGCTGAAGGCCCGCTTCGACGAAGCCGCGAACATCCGCCAGTCCCGGCGGCTGGAGCGCTCGGGCGCGCACGTGGTCTACGGCTTCACCTCGCTCAAGACTCACGCCAAGATCTCCACCGTGGTGCGGCGCGAGGGCGACCGGCTGGTGACCTACTCCCACTTCGGGACGGGCAACTACCATCCCATCACCGCGCGCATCTACACCGACCTCAGCCTCTTCACCTGCTCGCCCGCGCTGGGGCGGGACGCGACCAAGGTGTTCAACTACATCTCGGGCTACGCGCCGCCCGAGGGGCTGGAGAACCTCGTGATCTCGCCGATGGCGCTGAAGGACCGGCTGCTGGAATCCATCGCGGCCGAGGCCGAGCACGCCCGCGCCGGGCGGCCGGCGGTGATCTGGGCCAAGATGAACGCCCTGATCGAGCCCGACATCATCGACGCGCTCTACGATGCTAGCCGCGCGGGCGTGCGGATCGACCTGGTGATCCGCGGCATCTGCGGCCTGCGCCCCGGCGTGCGGGGCCTGTCGGAGACGATCCGGGTCAAGAGCATCGTCGGCCGCTTCCTGGAGCACCCGCGCATCGTGTGCTTCGGCGGCGGCGGCGGGCTGCCGGGCAAGCGGGCCCGGGTCTACATATCCTCGGCGGACTGGATGGGACGCAACCTCAACCGCCGGGTCGAGACGCTGGTGGAGTGCGTGAACCCCACCGTAAAGGCGCAGATCGTGGACCAGATCATGTCCGCCAACATGGCCGACGTGGCCCAGAGCTGGGTGCTGCAGCCCGAGGGCGAATGGCACCGGGCGGCCGCGGCGGAGGAAGGCGAGGCGGAGCCGTTCTCGTGCCACCGGTTCTTCATGGAGAACCCCTCGCTCTCGGGGCGCGGCAGCGCCGGGGGCGGCGACGTGCCGGAGCTGGCGCACCGGCGTCGTTGACCGGGCGCGCCCCGCCGTGCCAAGCGGGTCGCATGGACGGAACCGCCTCTCCCGACGACGATCCCGAAGGCTACGGCCCCTTCGGCAAGCCCCTGTTCGACGGACCCGAGGCGCGCGCGTTGCGGCGCGTCGGCGTGATCGACGTCGGCTCAAACTCGGTGCGCCTCGTGGTGTTCGACGGCGCGGCGCGCTCGCCGGCGTACTTCTTCAACGAGAAGATCCTCTGCGGCCTCGGCGCGGGGCTGGCCGAGACCGGGCACCTGAACCCCGCGGGCCGCGAGCGCGCCTTCGCCGCCCTGCGCCGCTTCGCGATCCTGGCGCGCGGCATGGAGGTGAACTCTCTCACGGTGGTGGCCACCGCCGCCGTGCGCGAGGCCACGGACGGCGCCGCCTTCGCCGAGGAGGTGCGCGCGTCCACCGGCCTCAAGCTCTGGATCATCGACGGCGCCGAGGAGGCGCGGTTGTCGGGGCAGGGCGTGCTCCTGGGCTGGCCCGAGGCCGAGGGCGTGATGTGCGACATCGGCGGCTCCTCGATGGAGCTATCGGTGCTCCCCGGCGGCGGCGAGGTCGGCGCGGCCGTCTCGGGCAAGCTCGGCCCCCTCAAGCTTCAGAGCATCGCCTCGAAGTCGAAGCGCCACGCCGAGATCGAGCGCGGCGTGGCCGACATGGCCGAGCGATTGGGGCGCGACCGGACCGACCGGCTCTACCTCGTGGGCGGATCGTGGCGGGCCATCGCGCGGATCGACATGGAGCGGCGGGGCTACCCTCTGCACGTCCTGCACGAGTACACCATGACGCCGCGCGACCTGCGCGCCACGATCGAGCTCGTGGGCGCCTGCGAGGACATGACCGCGCTCGGCAAGGCCACGGGCACATCGGCCGCGCGCATGGCGCTGGTGCCGCTGGCCTCCGAGGTGCTGGCGCGGGTCGTGAAGCAGTTCCGCCCCAAGACCATCGCCGTGTCGTCCTACGGCATCCGCGAGGGGCTGCTCTACGAGCAGATGCCCGATGTGCTGCGCGCCCGCGATCCCCTGATCGAAAGCGCACGCTTCGCGGAGGCGAAGGACGCGCGCCTGCCGGGCTTCGGGCGCGTGCTCTACCGCTTCCTCAAGCCGATCTTCGCGCGGGCCAGCGAGCGGCGGCTGCGGCTGATCCGGGCGTGCTGCCTGCTCCACGACGTCTCCTGGCGCGCGCATCCCGACTACCGGGCCGAGGTCTGCTTCGACAACGCGACCCGCGCCAACCTCGGCGGGCTGACCCATTCCGAGCGCGTGTTCCTCGGGCTCGCGCTCCTCCACCGCTACAAGAACAAGCGCGAGGGTACCTCGTTCGAGCCGCTCGCGCCGCTGCTCGACGTGGAGGACACTGCCCAGGCCGAAGTGGTGGGCAAGGCGATGCGCTTCGGGGCGATGTTCTCGGCGCAGGATCCCGCGCTGATGGGCACGTTCCGGCTCTATCCGAAGAAGCAGGTGCTGGAGCTGACGCTCCCCAAGGGCGACGGCGAGGCGCTGTTCGGCGAGGTGGCCGAGGCGCGGCTCAGGTCGCTGGCCTCCTCGCTCGGGGCCGAGCCGGTGGTGCGGGTGCGCTGATGCCCCTGCAAGCGGGGCCGGCGACCATCGAGGACTGGGAGATCACGGAGCAGTTCGTGCGCAGCTCCGGCCCCGGCGGGCAGAACGTAAACAAGGTGAACACCGCCGTGGAGCTGCGCTTCGAGGCGGAGCGCTCGCCCAACCTCGCCGCGCCCGTAAAGACGCGTCTGCGCCGCCTCGCGGGGCGCCGCTGGACCGACGGCGGCGCGGTGGTGATCTTCGCGCAGGAGACCCGCAGCCAAGCGCGCAACCGCGAGATCGCCCGCGAGCGGCTGGCCGACCTGATCGCCCGCGCCCACGAGAAGCCCCGCCGCCGCATCGCCACCAAGCCCACGCGCGGGTCGGTGCGGCGGCGGCTCGACGGCAAGACCCGGCGCGGCGAGGTCAAGAAGCTGCGGGGCTCGGTCGACCCCTAGGGAAGCGCGGGCAGGGGCATCGCGTCCGGGTTCAGGGGCCGCAGGTGCCGCGCCACGGTTTCGCGGAACCACCGGTGGTCCGCGGCGCGCGTCATGCGCTTGTGCCAGTGCATCTTCAGCAGCGGCACCGGCAGCGGGACCGGCGCGCGGTAGCAGCGGAGGTCCAGGCGTGGCGCGACCCGCCGGGCGAGCTGCTCGGGCACGAGCGCCACGAGGTCGGTCTCCGCCACGATCCGCATCACGCCCGAGAAGAACGGCATGGTCATCACCACGCGGCGCCGTCTCCCCGCCGCCTCGAGCGCGTCGTCGCCCATGGCGCGCAGCTTGCCGTCGGGCGAGCACAACACGTGGCCGAGGTCGCAGAACAGATCGAGCGGGATCTCCCCCTCGGGGGCGACATGCGCACGCGCCAACCGCGCATGACCGGCGCGCGCGACCGCCACGAAGCCCGCATGGAACAGCGGCGCGCTCTCGACCCAGTCGGGCAGGTCCAGTGCGGGCAACAGCGCGAGGTCGAGCTGGTGGCGGTCCAGCATCTCCACCTGCAGGTCGGGCACGAGGTCGAGGTGCTGCACCCGAACCCCCGGCGCCTCCGCCAGCAGGGTCCGGGCGAGGGCGGGCATCAGCATCTCGGCGAAGAAGTCGATGCCCGAAAAGCGGAACACCGCGTCCGAGGTCGCAGGGTCGAACTCCGGCCCCCGCAACGCCAGCTCGAGCGCGCTGAGCGTCTCGTGGATCGGGCCGGCCAGGGTCTGCGCGTAGGCGGTGGGCACCATGCGCTGCCCCTGCCGCACGAACAGCGCGTCGCCGAGCGCGTGGCGCAGGCGTCCCAGCGCCGACGACACAGCGGGCTGCGACAGGCCCAGCCGCTCGCCGGCGCGCGTGGTCGAGCCCTCGCGCATCATGGCGTGGAAGACCCGCAGGAGGTTGAGGTCGAGGGTGTTGAAATTGACCATGCCGATACTTGGCATGACGGCAATCGATTGGGCAAATGCCCCTTGCGGTGGCACACTTTCCCCGTGCCGCCGCAGCGCGCGCGACGCTGGCAAGGGCCCGCGATGCGGCCTGCGCCGACCGGCGGTCGGATCGGCGAAGCAAGGGGGAATCGGATCATGAAGGACACGTTGGCACAGGGCGATGCGGTGGAGTGGCTGGGGGTCACCTACCGCACGATCCTCGACGCGGCGGACAGCGGGGGCGCGATGTCGATCGTGGACAGCGTCTCGCCGCCGGACAGCGGCCCGCCGCGGCACGTGCACGAGCGCGAGGACGAGGCGTTCGTGGTCCTGTCGGGCGAGATCGAGTGGTGGATGGAAGGCCGGCGCGGCAACGCGGGGCCGGGCGACACCGTCTTCGTGCCCCGCGGCTGCGAGCACACCTTCCGCGTGGTGGGCGACCTGCCGTGCCGCCACCTCGTGATCCTGACGCCGGGGGGCTTCGACGGGTTCTTCCGCGAAATGGCGGAGGGGGGCTACGCGATCCCCGAGGACATGGAGGCGATCGAGGCGAGCGCCACGCGCCACCACCTGCGCTTCACCGGCCCGCCCCTCGCGGCGGACGGCGCGGAGGGGGACGGGGCATGAGGATGGCCGCCTCCGACGCGCACGTCTACCTGCCGACGCGGGGCGCGGTGCGGGGCGCGGCCTTCGCCTTCTTCGGCTTCGGCGCGCTCTGCGTCACCGGGGGGATGCTGTGGGGCATCGCCATGGCCGCCACGGGGGACCATGCGGCGGCCGGCGCCCACGCGCATCTCAACCTCGTGGGATGGGTGACGATGGGACTGTTCGGCCTCTACTACGCGCTGACCCCGCCGGCGGCGGCCTCGCGGCTGGCCTGGGTGCACTTCGCCTTCGCCGCCTCGGGGGTGATCCTCTTGGTGCCGGGCATCTTCATGGCCGTGACGGGCCGGAGCGAGGGGCTGGCGATCGCCGGCAGCTTCGTGACGCTCGCCTCGATGCTCCTGTTCCTCTTCGTGCTGGCGCGGCACGGCTTCGGCCGGGGGGACTGACCGCGCCTCAGGCGGGGGGCGGGGGCAGCCGGTCGGCCACCACCGCGCCCCGCAGCCCCCGCGGCCGGTCCCGGCCGCGGGTGCTGTCGCGCCGGGTCTGCAGCTCGATCTCGGCGTTGACGATGCCGCCGACCGCGATGGCGAGCGCCGAGTAGTAGATCCACAGCATCAGCACCGCCGCTACCGAAAGCGTGCCGAAGGTGGCGCCGTAGAAGTCCGACCACTCCACGTAGGCCGAGAACGCAACCGACAGCCCGATCCACAGCAGCGTCGACAGGAGCGCGCCGGGCATGAGCCAGCGCCACTTGGCGGGCCGCCGGTTCGGGGCGCGCCGGTAAAGGAGCGCGAGGCCCGCGAACACGAACACCGCCAGGATCGGCCAGCGCAGCCAGAGCGTCAGCCGCTCCGTGCCCGAGCCGATCGGCAGCTCGGAGAGCACGAGGGGCAGGGCGGCCACGGTCAGCAGCACCACCGTCAGCCCGATCATGGAGAACATCGTCATGCCGACAGCTAGGCCGAAGCGGCGCAGGAAGCTGCGCGGCTCCTCCTCGTGGTAGGTGAGGTTCAGGAGGTCGATCACGGCATTCGTGCCGCGCGTGCCGGTCCACATCGCCACCGCGAGCGAGAACAGGAGGCCCACCGTCAGGCTCTGGGCGTCATTGCGGGCAAGGGCGGCAAGGCGGTTCACCAGCAGCTCGTACACGCCGCCGGGCATGATCGGCTCGAGCGCGCCGAGCTGGCTGTCGATCTCGGCCGCGTCGAACAGCAGGCCGTAGAGCAGCACGAAGATCGCCAGCACCGGGAAGATCGATAGGAAGCCGAAGAAGCCCACGCACCCGCAATTGGTCCACAGCTTGCCGTCGACGATGTCGATCCAGACGCGCCCCGCGATCTCGCGCCATCCCGTGGCGGGGATCGCGGCGGGCGTGGAGGCGTCGTGCCCGGTGCCCGGATCTTCGGCCGTGGGCGCGGTCTCCTCGCTCAGCGCGGGAACGTCGTCGTCGGTCTGGCTCATGCGCGTCCTCCCGCCGCGGCAACGCGCGAGCCTGCCCACGCGATCCCGCCCCCCTCCTGCCTGCCGCGGGTCGCCTTGCCCCCCTCCGGCCATGCCGCTATCGCGGGCGGCGACCCCTTCCGGAGCTGCCTGCGATGCGCCTCACCCGCTACTTCCTGCCCGTCCTCAAGGAGACGCCGGCCGAGGCGCAGATCGCGTCGCACCGGCTGATGCTCCGCGCGGGCATGATCAAGCAGTCCTCGGCGGGCATCTATTCGTGGCTTCCCCTGGGATGGAAGGTGCTGCGCCGGATCGAGCAGATCGTGCACGAGGAGCAGATGCGCGCGGGCCACCATCCGATGCTGATGCCCACGCTGCAGCCCGCCGACCTGTGGCGCGAGTCGGGCCGCTACGACGCCTACGGCCCCGAGATGCTGCGCATCCGCGACCGGGGCGACCGGGACATGCTCTATGGTCCCACCAACGAGGAGATGATCACCGACATCGTGCGCTCCCACGTTTCGAGCTACCGCGACCTGCCGCTGACGCTCTACCACATCCAGTGGAAGTTCCGCGACGAGGTGCGCCCCCGCTTCGGTGTGATGCGGGGCCGCGAGTTCCTGATGAAGGACGGCTACAACTTCGACCTCGACGAGGCCGGCGCGCGCCACGCCTACAACCGCCACCTCGTCAGCTACCTGCGCACCTACGAGCGCCTCGGGCTGCAGGCGATCCCCATGCGCGCCGACTCCGGCCCCATCGGCGGCGACGACACCCACGAGTTCCTCGTGCTCGCCGAGACCGGCGAGTCGGAGGTGTTCTACGACAGCGAGGTCACCGACATCCGCTTGGGCGCGCGCGAGATCGACTACGACGATGCGGATCAGTGCCGCGGCGTGCTCGAGGAGTTCACCTCGCGCTACGCGCGCACCGACGAGACCCACGACGAGGCGGTCTTCGCCGAAGTGCCCGAGGCGCGCCGCCGCACCGCGCGCGGCATCGAGGTGGGGCAGATCTTCTACTTCGGCACGAAGTACTCCGAGCCCATGGGCGCCACGGTGCAGGGCCCCGACGGCAAGCCCGTGCCGCTGCACATGGGAAGCCACGGCATCGGCGTGAGCCGCCTCGTGGGCGCGATCATCGAGGCGAGCCACGACGATAAGGGCATCGTCTGGCCCGAGGGCGTGACGCCGTTCCACGCAGGGATCGTGAACCTCAAGCAGGGCGACACGTCCACCGACTCCGCCTGCGAGGGCATCTACGCCCAGCTTCGCGCCGAGGGCCTCGACCCGCTCTACGACGACCGCAAGGAACGGGCGGGCGCGAAGTTCGCCACCATGGACCTGATCGGCCTGCCCTGGCGCGTCACCGTCGGCCCGCGCGGGTTGCAGGCGGGCAAGGTGGAGCTGACCTCCCGGCGGACGGGCGAGAGCGAGGAGATGTCGCCCGAGGCCGCGATCGCTCGGTTGAAGGCGGTTTATGGGGTGGGGGTGTAGGAGAGGCCCGGGCGTACAGTCGTCGCGTCGGTGGGCATCCATCCCCCCTGCTGTCCGCCCGGGAACGAGCAGCGGGCTGACATTCCAGTGACGAAAATTCGATGACCTACGTGATCACAGTTTCGTCCGTCAATCCGCGTGGTGGTTTCATCAAGGCGGGCAACGCTGAATGGATGAAGCATGTCGTGAGCCTCGATTTCGATATCTCCGATGTGATCCAGGGAAAGGAGAACAGGCTCCTCAGTCTGGACGACGTTCCGGAATACTTCGTTCTCAAGCGAGCGAGGACGGACCTTCCCGACATGTTCTGGGGATCGGCCCAGCTTATAATCGTATCGGAGAGGTACAGGGACATCATCGAGGACCTCGATCCGGGGGTTCACCAAATGTGGCCGATGGAAATCCGCCGCAGGCGAGCCGGCCCGGTTCCAGGCAAGTGGTTCGGTCTCAATGTTCGTGCGAGGGCGAAAACGATAGTGAAGGAGCGAAGCTCGGTGCAGGTCTCGCGGGGTGGTACGCAAGTGTTCGGAATCGTTACCCGTTCGATGACATTCATCGACCACATGAAGTTCAACCTCGCGGTCGACGAGACGATCGAGGTGGGTCACAACCTCTGGTGGGACAACACGTTGGACGAGGCCGCGTTGTTTTGCAGCGACGCGTTCCACGACGCCGTCGTCGAAGCCGGCTTGAAGTCCATTCCGTTCAAGAAGTGCGTGAGCTGACCGGCATCATGCGCGAGGCGCAGGATGGCCGAGGGCGCGCCGAGGGCTCATCTGCGGAACCCCGGCCCCGCCACGTGTCTCTCTTCTTGACCCCGCCCCGCAACCCCCGCACCTAGAGCCCCGAACCGCCGCCCGGAGGCCCCATGTTCAAGCCGTTCGAGTGGACCATCGCCTGGCGCTACCTGCGCGCACGGCGCTCCGAGGGCGGCATCAGCGTGATGACGTGGATCAGCCTCGTGGGCATCGCGCTGGCCGTCTTCGCCCTGATCGCCACGCTCGCGGTCCGCTCTGGCTTCCGCCACGAGTTCGTGGACACGATCATCGGCGCGAACCCCCACATCAGCGTGTTGGCGACGTCGCGCTTGGACGAGCGGGGCACCGTGGTCCGCACCATCGCCAACTACGACGAGGTGGCCGCGCGCGTCGCGACGGTGCCGGGCGTGCGCCACGCCGCCCCCGTCGTGGTGGGCGAGGTCATGGTGTCGGCCAACGGCCGCAACGCGGGCGTGCAGGTGCTGGGGATGCGCGAGGCGGACCTTCGCGCCGTGCCGCGGGTGGCCGAGCCCGAGGAGTCGCAGGGCTCGATCGACGCGTTCGAGCAGGGCATCGCCATCGGCGACGGCGTGGCGCGCAAGCTCGGGGTGCGGGCGGGCGACACCGTCCGCCTGATCTCGCCCGACGGGGTCAAGACGGCCTTCGGCACCTCGCCGCGGGTGAAGGCCTACCCGGTCACCTACGTGTTCAAGGTGGGCCGCTACGACATCGACGGGATTCGGGTCTACATGCCGTTCGCGGAGGCGCAGACCTACTTCAACCTCGCCGAGCAGGCCGAGGAGGTGCAGGTCCTGCTGGACGACCCCGAGGCCGTCGAGGAGATGCGTCCCGCACTCGCGGCGGCGGCGGGCGAGGACGTGCTGCTCTGGTCGTGGCGCGACAGCAACGGCGGCTACCTCCAGGCCCTGCAGATGGAGGACAACGTGATGTTCATCATCCTGTCCCTCCTCGTCATTATCGCCACGCTCAACATCACCTCGGGGCTGGTGATGCTGGTCAAGAACAAGGGCCGCGATATCGGGATCCTGCGCACCGTCGGCATGACCGAGGGCACCGTGCTGCGGGTGTTCTTCCTGTGCGGCGCCTCGATCGGCGTGGCCGGCACCGTGATCGGCGTGGTGATGGGCTGCCTCTTCGCGCTCTACATCGACCCGATCTTCGAGGCCGTGAACGCGCTCGCCGGGGGCGGGGTGTGGGACGAGTCCCAGCGGCTGCTCTCGCGCCTGCCCGCGCGGCTGGAGGCGGAGGACGTCCTTTCGGCGGTGGCGCTGTCGCTCGTGCTCAGCTTCGTGGTCACGATCTTCCCGGCCCGCCGTGCGGCGCGCATGAACCCCGTGGAGGCGCTGCGCTATGAGTGAGGCTCTGCGGCTGGAGGGGATCCGCAAGGGCTACGCCCTCGGCACCCCCGGCGAGATCCGGGTGCTGAACGGCGCCGACCTCGTGCTGCCGCGGGGCGAGGTCTGCGCGCTCGTGGCGCCCTCAGGGGCGGGCAAGTCGACTCTGCTGCACATCGCGGGTCTGCTCGACACGCCCGACGCGGGCCGCGTGGTGATCGGCGGCGAGGACATGGCCGGAAGCTCCGACCGGGCGCGGACGCGGGTGCGGCGGCGGCAGATCGGCTTCGTGTACCAGTTCCACCATCTGCTGCCCGAGTTCACCGCCGCCGAGAACATCGTGCTGCCCCAGCGCGCCGACGGCGTGTCCGCCGCGGCGGCGCGCGAGCGGGCGCTCGCGCTGCTCGGCACCGTGGGTCTCGCCCACCGCGCCGACCACCGCCCCGCCGAGATGTCGGGAGGCGAGCAGCAGCGCGCGGCGTTCTGCCGCGCGCTCGCCAACGCGCCCGCCCTGCTGCTGGCCGACGAGCCGACGGGCAACCTCGATCCCGGCACCTCGGACACGGTGTTCGCGGCGCTCATGCAGCTCGTGCGCGAGACCGGCATGGCGGCGCTGATCGCCACGCACAACCTGGAGCTGGCAGCCCGCATGGATCGGCAGCTCCGCCTCGAAGGCGGGCGGCTGGAAGACGTGGATCGCTAGGGCGCGGTCAGGTCGCGCCGAGATGGGCGACGATGCGCGCCATGGCCGGGCCCCGCAGGGCGTCGCGTTCCATCAGCACCTCGTGGCGCCCGCCCTCGACCTCGTGCAGCGCGCCGTCCGGCCAGCGCGCTATGCGGCGGCGCACGGCGGCGGGATCGACGATGCGCTCGTCGGTGCCGAGCAAGGCCAGCGCCGGCACGGGGGGCGAGGCCATGCCCCGCACCGTCAACATCTCGCGCAGGGCCGCGCGCAGCCACGACAGCGACGGCGGCCCGAGCGCCAGTTCGGGACGCGCGCGGAGCTGCCCCTTCATCCAGGCGAAGCGCCCCGGGTCGGTGGTCAGGAGGTTGCCGTGGAACGGTGCGCCGGCGGGATCGCCCGACTTGCCCGAGGCGGGTGCCAGCGCCTCGCCGTAGCCAAGGAAGTGGCCGGCGTGGCTCATGGCCCACGCCAGCGCGCGCATGTGGGGCGGCACGCCGAGGCCCCACATCGGGGCCGAGAAGGCCGCGCGCTCGAAGGGCATGCGGCGCAGGAGCGCTCGCAGGCCGATCATCCCGCCCATCGAATGGGCCAGCAGGTGGAACGGCTCGGGCATGCCTTCCGCGCGCAGGAGCGCCACGAAGGCGTCGGCGTCGCGCTGGTACTCGGCGAAGTCGCCGACGTGCCCGGCCAGCCGGTTCTGCGGCAGCCGCTCGGTCAGCCCCTGGCCGCGCCAGTCGATCGCGGCCGAGGCGAAGCCCTGGCCGTGTAGGTCGCGCGCGACCTCGGCGTACTTCTCGACGTACTCGGTGCGCCCCGGGAACAGCACCACCGTGCCGCGATGCCCCTCGGGCCAGAGCGCCGCCCGCAGGCGCACCCCGTCCGCGGCGTCGGTCCAGAGCGCGCGGACGCGGGGCCCGCGCGCCGGCTCGTGGAAGGGCGCGTCCGCGCTCACCCGAGCTGGGAGCCCAGCCGCATCGCCTGGCCCATGTCGCCATCGACCTTGAGCTTGCCCGACATGAAGGCGCCGGTGGGGTTCACGGAGCCGTCGAGGATGCCGCGGAACGTCTCCTCGTCGGCCGTGAGGGTGCACTCGGCCGACTCGTCGCCGGCGCGCACGCCCGCGTCGTCGACCATGATCGAGCCTTCGTCCTCGACCACGAACTTGACGGAGCCGTCGAACGACCCGATCTTTTCGCTAAGCTTGACGACGGCCTCGTCGATGATGTCGCTCATGATGTCCTCGCCGGTTGGTTCAGGAACGGTACATGATTGACCCACGCGTCACCCTCAAGGCCCTCGCGGTCGCCGCGCTCGCGTTTTACGCGACGTCTCCGAGCGCGCAGGAGCTGTCGGACGACCCCGAGGTGCTGCTCGATCAGCTCGCCGACGAGGCCGATCCCGCCGAGGGTGCGCGCCTCGCCGCCGAGGTGCTGGAGCGCTGGTCCCACTCCGGCTCCGCCGCCATGGACCTGCTGCTGCGCCGGGCCCAGGACGCTATGGCGGACGACGACTATGTGCGCGCCGTCGCGCACCTGACCGCGCTGACCGACCACGCGCCGGACTTCGCGGAGGGCTGGAACAAGCGGGCCGAGGCGTTCTTCATGATGGAGCAGTACGGCGCCGCGCTGACGGACATTGAGCAGGCGCTGATCCTCCAGCCGCGGCACTTCGGCGCCTGGGCGGGCCTCGGGATCATGCTCGACCGCATGGACCGTAAGGACGCGGCCCTGCGGGCCTTCCGCCGGGCCGAGGAGCTCTATCCCGCCGAGGAGAACGTGGCCGGCGCCGTGGAGCGGCTGGAGCTCGAGACCGGCGGGCGGACGCTCTGATTTGGCACGCATCGCGGCGGTCCTCGGGCCGACCAACACCGGCAAGACGCACTATGCCCTCGAACGGATGCTCGCGCACCGCACGGGGGTGATCGGCCTCCCGCTGCGCCTTCTGGCAAGAGAAGTGTACGACCGCATCGTCGCCGCGCGCGGCCCATCCGTGGTAGCGCTCGTCACCGGCGAAGAGAGGATCGTGCCGCCTCGCGCCGCCTACTGGGTCTGCACAGTGGAGGCGATGCCGCAAGGCCTCGGCACGGACTTCGCTGCCGTCGACGAGATCCAACTCTGCGCCGACCCGGACCGAGGGCACGTGTTCACGGATCGCCTGCTAAACATGCGCGGGCTGCACGAGACGCTGTTCATGGGCTCGGACACCATGCGCCCGGCGATCCGGCATCTGGTGCCGGAGGCGGAGTTCATCCGGCGCGAGCGGTTCTCGGAGCTCACTTACACCGGGCCGCGCAAGATCAGCCGCATGCCGGGGCGCACCGCGATCGTCGGCTTCTCGGTCGACAACGTCTACGCCATCGCTGAGCTTTTGCGCCGCCAGAAGGGCGGGGCCGCCGTGGTGATGGGCGCGCTTTCCCCCCGCACCCGCAACGCGCAGGTGGCGATGTACCAGAACGGCGACGTGGACTACCTGGTCGCTACCGACGCCATCGGCATGGGGCTGAACCTCGACATCCGCCACGTCGCCTTCTCGGCCACCTCGAAGTTCGACGGACGCCGGATGCGGCCCCTCATGCCGCACGAGCTGGCGCAGATCGCCGGGCGGGCGGGGCGCTACACCGAGCCGGGCACCTTCGGCGTCACGGGCGAGGCGTCCGCGCTCGACGAGGACGTGGCCGAGGCGATCTGCGAGCACCGCTTCAAGCCCATCGAGCGCCTGACCTGGCGCTCCGACCGGCTGGAGTTCGGCACGCCCGACGCGCTGATCCGCTCGCTGGAGGCGCCGGCGCCCGACGAGATGCTCCAGCGGGGGCGCGAGGCTGACGACCTCGCCGCGTTCCGCACGCTTACCGACTTCGAGGGGGTGCGCGCGCGGCTCGGCCACGCGCGCGACGTGCGCCTGCTGTGGGACGTGTGCCGCATCCCCGACTTCCAGGGCATCAGCCACGGCGAGCACACCAACCTGCTCGCGCGGATCTACGACTTCCTCCACGAGCGGGGGCGCGTGCCCGAGGACTGGTTCGCCCGGCAGGTGAAGCGCATCGACCGGACGCAGGGCGAGATCGACACGCTGTCGAAACGGCTGGCCTACATTCGCACCTGGACCTACGTCGCCCAGCGCAAGGGCTGGGTCGAGAACGATGCCCATTGGCGCGAGGCGACCCGCGCTGTAGAGGACCGGCTGTCGGATGCGCTCCACCGGGCGCTGATGGCCCGGTTCGTGGACCGCAGGACCAGCGTGCTCCTCAAGCGGTTGAAGATGAAGGAGGGCCTCGTGGCCGAGATCAGCAAGGACGGCACCGTCACGGTGGAGGGCGAGGCGCTTGGGCGGCTCGAGGGCTTCCGGTTCCAGCAGACCAAGGCCGCCACGCCCGACGAGGCGAAGACCGTGCGCCAGGCCGCCGAGGCCGCGTTGCGGCCCGAGCTGCACCTGCGCGCGGACCGCTTCTACAACGCCCCCGACACGGAGATGGACTTCACGGAGCAGGGCGGCCTCATGTGGGGCTCCGACGCCGTGGGCCGCATCGCCAAGGGCGCCGAGCCGCTCAAGCCCGGCGTGGTCGCCTTCGTGGACGACGAGGCCGGCCCGGAGGTCGCCGAGAAGGTGCGCCGCCGGCTCCAGCACTTCGTGGACCGCAAGCTGGCCGCCGCCTTCGAGCCGCTGGTCGCCATGGAGCGCGACGAGGCACTGACCGGCCTCGCCCGCGGCTTCGCGTTCCGCCTGCGAGAAGCGTTCGGGGTGCTGCCCCGCGCGCAGGTCTCGCAGGAGGTGCGAGAGCTGGACCAGGAGGCGCGCGCGCAGCTTCGCCGCCACGGCGTGCGCTTCGGCCAGTTCACGGTGTTCCTGCCCGCGCTGCTGAAGCCCGCGCCGACGCGCCTGCGGCTGGTGCTCTGGTCGTTGTGGGAGGGGCTCGAGGAGTTTCCCGAGGCGCCGCCGCCGGGCCTCGTGACCGTGCCCGAGGCCAAGGGCGCGCCCGCGGGCTACTACGCCATGGCCGGCTACCGCGACGCCGGCGCCCGCGCGATCCGCATCGACATGCTGGAGCGGCTGGCCGACATGATCCGCCAGGCCGACACCCGCGGCGGCTTCGAGGCCTCCGCCGACATGCTCTCGATCACGGGCATGACGCTGGAGCAGTTTGCGGGGCTGATGGAGGGGCTGGGCTACAACGCGGAGCGCGGCGAGCGACCCAAGGCGAAGCCCGCGGCGCAGGCGCAGGTGCCCGACCAGCCGGGCATGCCGGAGCCGGCCGCGCCGCCGCCGGGCGTGCCGGGCGACGTGCCCACCGAGACGCCCCCCGCCCCGCCGCAGGAGGCCCCGGGCGACGTGCCGCAGGAGCGGCCCGCCGAGGCCCCGCCCGCCGAGACGCCCCCGGACGTGCCCCAGGAGACGCCCGTGGAGGAGCCGCCCGCCGAGATGCGGGCTGAGGGCGCCGAGGCGGACGCGCTAGCCGAAGCTGAGGGCGAAGGCGCGGTCGCGGACGCCGCTGCCGAACCCGCGGAGACCGAGGTCTTCTACACCTTCGCCTGGGCGCCGAAGCGGCCCGCGCGCGGCAACCGCCGCGAGGGCGGGCGCGGCCGGCCCGAGGGCGCGGAGCGCAGCGCGGCCAAAGCCGGCGGCGGGCGCAAGGAAGGCGGCAAGCCGCGCGGCAAGGGCGGCCCCCGCCGCGATGCGAAGCCCGCCGGCCCGCGCGCCTTCGAGGCCCGGCCCGAGCGCAAGCCCGCGCGCATCGACCCCGACAACCCCTTCGCCGCGCTGGCGGCGCTGAAGGACCGCTGACGACGGTGTCGCGGCTGCGCGTCGACAAGTGGCTGTGGCACGCGCGGTTCTTCAAGACGCGCTCCCTCGCCGCCCGCATGGTGGGCGAGGGCGGCGTGCGCGTGAACGGCGCGCGGATCGAGAAGAGCAGCCACGCCGTGGGACCGGGCGACACGCTGACGTTCTCGCAGGGCCGCCAGGTGCGCGTGGTGGAGGTGGCCGCGCTCGGCACCCGGCGCGGGCCGGCCGAGGAGGCGCAGGCGCTGTTCGTCGACCATTCGCCCGCGCCGGTGCCCCGCGCCGGACCGCGTCCCACGGGACGCGAGCGGCGGCGTCTCGACGCGGACCGCCAGCCCTCGCTTGAACCTCCCGGGGGGCGGGACTAGGTGGGCCGCGCACACGCGAGGAACGCCCCATGACCTACGTCGTCACCGACAACTGCATCGCCTGCAAGTACACCGACTGCGTCGAGGTCTGCCCCGTGGACTGCTTCTACGAGGGCGAGAACATGCTGGTGATCCACCCCGACGAGTGCATCGACTGCGGCGTGTGCGAGCCCGAGTGCCCCGCGGACGCGATCCGGCCCGACACCGAGCCGGACATGGAGAAGTGGGTGGAGTTCAACCGCAAGTACTCCGAGGCCTGGCCGGTCATCATCACCAAGAAGGATCCGCTGCCCGAGGCCGAGGCGATGGACGGCAAGGACGGCAAGATGGAGCTGTTCTCGGAGGCGCCCGGCGAGGGGGGATGAAACCTTTCCGGCCCGGCGATGGTTACGTCAGGTAACTTGCGAATTGGCGATATGTCAGCGGTGGTGACGCTTTCTCGAATCCCGTTTTTCTGATATGAATGACGGAATCCGGCCGTGGTCGGAGCAACACTCACGGGCCCCGGGAGCACTCACCCAAGGGGCCGATACAGACGGCGCGAGGAAACCGGCGCCCGCCGATCGGCGGGGCAGCGATGAGGTTTCGCCGCGCGGCCCGGACGGGCCCCTGCGACGCGCCGCGAAACCAAGAGGCCCCGAATGTCCAAGAAGTCCGAATTCCACCCCGACGACTACGTCGTGTATCCCGCCCACGGTGTCGGACAGATCGTCTCGATCGAGAAGCAGGAGGTGGCGGGCTTCGAGCTCGAGATGTTCGTGATTACCTTCGTGAAGGACAAGATGACCCTTCGGGTGCCGACGAACAAGGCGACCGACGTGGGCATGCGCTCGCTCTCCTCGCCCGACGTGGTGACGAAGGCCATGACGACGCTGCGGGGCAAGGCCAAGGTGAAGCGGGCCATGTGGTCGCGCCGGGCCCAGGAATACGAGGCGAAGATCAACTCGGGCGACCTGATCGCCATCGCCGAGGTGGTGCGCGACCTGCACCGCAACGACGAGCAGCGCGAGCAGAGCTATTCTGAGCGCCAGCTCTACGAGGCCGCGCTCGATCGCCTGACCCGCGAGCTTGCCGCCGTGAACGACATGGACGAGGCGCGCGCGCTCGCCGCCGTGGACGAGATCCTCTCGGCCCGCGCCGCCTGAACGTCGGCCACGCCGCTTGATCGGGCGCCCCTCGGGGCGCCCGATCACGTTTTTATGCTACTCCCACCAGCGGTCGATCTTCGCGATGTCGTCGTCGCTCCATCCGAAGTGGTGGGCGAACTCGTGCACCGTGACGTGGCTGACCAGCTCCGCCAGCGTGACGTCGCCGCGGTCGATCCACTCGTCGAGGATCGGACGGCGGAACAGCAGCACCGCCGAGGGCGGGTCGGGCCAGTCGGCGCTGCGTTCGGTGAGCGACACGCCCTCGTAGACGCCCGTCAGGTCGTAGGGGTCCTCGATGTCCAGCTCCTCCAGCACGTCCTCGGCGGGCCACTCGTGCACCTCCAGCCGAACCTCGCGCGCGAGCGCGGCGAAGGGGGCGGGAAACGCGGCGCGGGCCGATTCGGCGAGCGCGGCGATGCGCTCCGCCGAGGGCGCCCTAGAGAAGGTCGCGGGGGCCATCGGGCGTCGCGAAGCGGGCCGCGAGCGCGGCGGCGGGGCCGGGCTCGACCGTGATGCGGGGGTCGGAGACGAGGGCGCCCAGGCGCGTGCGCAAGGCGTCGGCCTCGGGGTGGCGCAGGATCAGCCGTTCGAGCCGCAGGCCCGACGAGGGCAGGGCGGGCGGCGCGGTGTCCCACTGCATCAGCGCGGGAAAGCAGCCCCCGAAAGGCAGGCGCCCGTCGTCCGGCACCGCCATGCGCCAGCGGAAGGGGCCGCGCTCCAGCGCGAGGATGCGCCCGGCGTCGGGGTTCGCGGCGACGACCAACTCCAGGTCCTCGCAGCGCAGCACCCAGTTCGAGAGCCGGGGCTGCCCTTCGAAGTCGTCGAGCGCGAACCAGCGCGCGCGGCCAGGCGGCGCGGCCTCGGGATCGGGCGCGATCGCCTCGACGTAAAGCCCGTCCTCGAGCCCGAGGAGACGGTTGTGCGTGCCCATGACAGCGTGGCGCCCGCCGGGCCCCGGGGGCAGGCCGAGCGAGGCGGCGAGGTGCACCGCCCCCTCTTCCGTCGTTGCGGCGGCGACGGCGATGTGATCGAGGGAAGGCATGGGCGAGGGGGCTAATCTGCACGAGGCGAAGGCGCAAGCGCGGGCTCACTGCGCGGCCGCGCGCGAAGGGGTCGGACCGCGACAGCGGGCGGCGGCGGCGGTGCGTCTCTACGCCATGCTGCGCGAGCTGCGCGGCCGTACCATCGCAGGCTACCTTCCCATCGGCTCCGAGGTCAGCCCGCTGCAGTGCATGCGCGTGCTTGCGCGCGACAACACCATCTGCGTGCCCGTGGTGACCGCGAAGGGCGCGCCGCTGCGGTTCCGCCAGTGGTGGCCCGGATGCCCCACCGAGACGGGAACCTTCGGCGTGCCGGTCCCCACCGAGGGCGGCTGGCGCGTGCCGCAGATCCTGATCGTGCCGCTGCTGGGCTTCGACGCGGGATGCAACCGGCTGGGCTACGGTGGCGGCTTCTACGACCGCACGCTGCCGGGCCTCGGCGACGCGCCGGCCTTCGGGCTCGCCGTGGAGGCACAGCGCATGGTGCAGGTCCCGCGCGAGGCGACCGACGTGCGGCTTACGGGCGTGATGACCGAGGCGGGGCTTTATCGGCAGGGCGCGGTGGAGTAGGGCGCCCCGAAAGGAGCCCCCCGATGTCCGACCGCCCCGTCAAGATCGCCCCCTCGATCCTCGCCGCCGACTTCGCCTGCTTCGGCGCCGAATGCCGGGCCGCCGAGGCGCAGGGCGCCGACTGGATCCACGTGGACGTGATGGACGGGCATTTCGTGCCGAACATCAGTTTCGGCCCCGCGGTGGCAAAGGCGCTGCGGCCGCACATTGGCGGGGTCATGGACGTGCACCTGATGATCGCGCCGGTCGATCCCTACATCGAGGCCTTCGCGGACGCGGGCGCGGACTACCTGTCGGCGCATGTCGAGGCCGGCCCCCACGTGCACCGTACGATGCAGGCGATCCGGGGCGCGGGCATGAAGGCCGGGGTCGCGCTGAACCCCGGCACGCCCGCGGAGGCGGTGCTGCCGCTGCTGGACGACGTGGACCTCGTGGTCGTGATGACCGTGAACCCCGGCTTCGGCGGCCAGCGGTTCCTCCACGGGCAGCTCGGCAAGATCGCCGCGATCCGCGCCGCGATCGGTGACCGTCCGGTGCATTTGGAGGTGGATGGCGGGGTGGACCCCTCGACAGCGGGTGCGGTGGCCGCGGCCGGGGCGGACGTGCTAGTGGCCGGCTCGGCGGTGTTCGGCAAGGGCAGCGCCGACGCGCCCGAGGGCTACGGCGCGGCGATCCGCGCGATCCGCGAGGCAGCCGCGGGGCGCTAGAGTCGGCGGAACAGGTCGTCCTCGGAGCGCCACCAGCGCAGAAGCTGCGCGAGGGAGGGCGGTCCGCTCGCCTCGGCCAACTGGGCGATGTCCTCCCTCAGAAGCCCGGCCATGCGGCGCAGGGCGAGCGCTTCGCCGGTCGGTCCCCCCTCCTTCTCGAGCGTGTGGTCCACGGCCTCCGCGGCGCCGAGAAGCGCGGCCGCGAGATCCGCCGCGGGACGGTCCGGATCGCGTTCGGCGAGCGCGTGGATCGCCATCCGCATCTCCTCCGGGCGCGTCCGCATCACCTCGATCACGTCCGCCACAAGATCGTCACTCATTACCGCACCTCTCGCTGATCGGGGCATGGGTGGGGGACGGTTGTGAACAGCACGTGAACCGCGTGCGGCACCGGCGGGGAAATGTCGGAAAACCGGACGTTATACCGGCAATCGCGCCTTCGCGTCGTTCGAGGCGTAACAGGCCTCCAGCAAGGCGAGGTTGCGCAGGTAGCCTCGCGCGTCCGTCTCCAGCCGGGCGCCGTCCCGCAGGTGCGCGACGAGGTGCGACTGGAACGCGTGGACGCTGTCGCCCGCGAAGCCCGGCCATGCGCGAGGGGCGAGCAGCGTCTCCTCCTCGATCTCGCCGTGACGGCGCAGCGCGAGGCGGCCGTCGCCCGTGAGGTGGATCGTGGCCGCGTCGCCCTCGGCCATCGCCTCGCCGAAGGTGAGGCGGGGGTCGTCCGAGGCGTGGTCCACCAGCCGGTTGCCGTCGAGCACGCAGCGCAGACCGTTCCGGTGGTCGAGGATCACCAGACCTGCATCCTCGCCTCGGATCGCAGGGTTCAGACGGCGCAGGTCGGCGTAGACCCCGTCCGGCTCGCCGGCGAGGTAGCGGAAGGTGTCGAGGTAGTGGACGCCGGTCTCGTGCAGCAGGAAGCGCGGCATGGTGCGGAAGTAGGGCTGGCGCGCCCGGTAGGCGTCTGGTTCGCGCCCATCGCCCGGGCGCAGGCGCATGGTGATCTGCAAGGGGCGTCCGATGCGGCCCGCATCCAGCGCGGCGCGCAGGGCGCGGAACCAGGGCTGGAAGCGGAAGTTCTCGTGCACCGCGAGGGGGATGCTTGCCGCCTCGGCTTCGGCGGTAACGGCTGCGGCCTCCTCCAGCGAGGTACAGAACGGCTTTTGACAGATGACGAGGCGGGGGCGGGCCCGCAGGGCCTCGCGGATCGCCACCGCGTGGGTGTCGGGCGGCGTGGCGATGTCGACGACGTCGGGTGCCGTCTCCAGCAGGCCGGCGAGCGTCGGGTGGTTGGCGCCGCGCGCGGGGTCGGCATCGGCGGTCGCCGTTAGTGTCGCGCCCTCGATCCGCCCCCAGGCCTCGCGGTGGAACTGCGCGAAGTAGCCCAGCCCGAGGAGCCCGACGCGCAGGGTCACAGCCGCGCCATCACCGCGTCGGCGGCGGCCTCGGTCCCGAGCGGGCCGCCGAGGTCGCCCGTGGTCTCGCCGGCAGCGAGGCAGGCGTCCACGGCGGCCTCGATCCGCGCGGCGTCGGCGACGAGCGCGGCATCGCCATGGCGGCGGCCCAGCCAGTCCAGCATCATGCCCGCCGACAGGATCATGGCGAACGGGTTGGCGATGCCGCGCCCGGCGATGTCGGGGGCGGAGCCGTGGCAGGGCTGGAACACCGCATGGTCGTCGCCGATGTCGGCCGAGGGCGCCACGCCGAGCCCGCCCATCAGCCCCGCGCCGAGGTCGGACAGGATGTCGCCGAACATGTTCTCGGTGACCATCACGTCCCACTCCCAGGGCTTGGTGACCATCCAGAGGGCCATTGCGTCGACGTAGGCGTGATCGGCCCGCAGCGTAGGGTGCGCCACCGCCACCTCGTCGAAGATCGCGCGCCAGAAGGCGAAGGCGCGGAACACGTTGGCCTTGTCCACCGAGGTCACGCGGCCCGTCCCCCGCCCCGCGGCGCGCCGCTCCTCGCCCAGCGCGAAGGCGAAGCGGCAGACCTTCTCGGTGGTGGCGCGGGTGATGCGCAGCGTCTCCCCTGCCATGTCCGCCTCGACGCGGCCCGTCCCTTGCGTGTGGAACAGCCCCTCGGTCGACTCGCGCACGAGCACGAAGTCCACCCGCCGCCCCTCGGGCAGACGCAGGGGCGAGGGCATGCCGGGCACGATCCGCACGGGGCGCACGCCCGCGTAGAGGCCGAGCGCGATGCGGATGTCGATCTGCGGCGTCATCTCGGTGCCGTCGGCCCGGCGCACCGCCGGGTCGCCCAGCGCCGAGAGCAGGATCGCGTCCGCCTCGCGCGCCGTCTGCAGCGAGCGGTCCGGCAGGTCGGTGCCCTCGGCGAGATAGCTCGCCGCCCCCGCCGCGCAGGGCTCGAACCGGAAGTCGTGGCCGAGCCCGCGCAGGAGGCGGAGCGTCGGGGCAGTGATCTCGGGGCCGATCCCGTCGCCCTCGAACACCGCGATGCGATAGCGCTTGCCCATGCGTCCCCCCCGCGCGCACCCTGCACCGGGGCCACCGGGAGGGAAAGATGTTCGCCGTGACCGTCACGTTCGCCGTCGCCGAGGGAGGCATGCCGCGCTTTCTCCCACTGATGCGGGAGAACGCCCGGGCCTCGCGCGAGGAGCCGGGGTGCCTGCGCTTCGACGTGGCGACCGACCCGGAGCGTCCCGATACGGTGTTCCTGTGGGAGCTGTACCGCGACGAGGCCGCCTTCGACGCCCATCGCGGGACGGACCACTACGCGCGCTTCGCGGAGGTGGCCGCGCCGCTGGTGGCGTCGAAGCGGGTCGAGACATGGGCCGAGGTCGGCCCGTGACCTGGGAGGTCTTCGCCCTGCGCTACGGCGAGCGGGCGGGCCGCACCCGCGCCGACAGCTTCATCTTCGACGACGACCACGCCGCGCCCCACGACATCGACTACTTCCTGTGGCTCCTCCGGCGGGGCGAGGAGACGATCCTCGTGGACACCGGCTACGACGCCGCCGAAGCAGGCGCGCGGGGCCGCCCGATCCTGCGTGACCCGCGCGAGGCGCTGGCCCCCTTCGGCCTCGCTGCCGAGGACGTGCGGACGGTGATCTGCACGCACCTGCACTACGACCACGCCGGCGGGCTGCACCTGTTCCCGAACGCCGCGATCCACCTCCAGGTGACCGAGATGGCCTACGCCACCGGCCCCTGCATGTGCCACGACGCCCTGCGGATGCCGTTCACCGGCGACCACGTCTGCGAGGCGGTGCGTCGGCTCTTCGCGGGGCAGGTTCGGTTCCACGACGGCGACGCCGAGGTGGCCGAGGGCGTGACCGTGCACCGCATCGGCGGCCACTCGCGGGGACTGCAGGCGGTGCGGGTGCGCACCGAGGCGGGCTGGCTGGTGCTGGCGTCCGATGCGACGCACTTCTACGAGAACGTCGCCCTGCATAAGCCCTTCCCGATCGTGGTGGACGTGGCCGACATGCTGGCCGGCTTCGACACCCTGCGCCGCCTCGCATCGCGTCCGGAGCTGATCGTGCCGGGGCACGACCCGCTGGTCCGATCGTTGTTCCCTGCCCACGAGAACGCCCCCGAGACGTGGCAGCTGGACCGCGGGCCTCACAAGCCTTCGCCGTTCCCCTCCGGGGCGACATAAAGTTTCGTCAAGAATCGGCTTGGCAGGAACAGGGGTGAATCGGTAAGGAAACCTTACCAAGCGTGCCGGGAGAGCGCGCTGCGAGGCCTCCGGGCCAGCGATGACGACCAATCAGGGAGAACGAACCGCATGACACTCAAGGCAATCGCCCTCGGCTCCGCCGCCGCCCTCGTCGCCACCGGCGCGCAGGCACAGGAGATGTTCGAGATGACCTCGGCCTTCGGCAGGAACCTTCCCATCCTCGGAACCGCCGGCGTGGACTTCGTGAACAAGATCAACTCGATCTCCGAGGAGGTCGAGTTCGAGCAGTTCGATCCGGGCGAGCTCGTCCCGACCCTCGAGGCGCTGGATGCGGTGTCGAACGGCTCGGTCGACGCCGCCTACACCACCTCCGGCTACTGGCAGGGCAAGATCACCGCCGCCTCGCTGTTCGCGGCCGTGCCCTTCGGCCCCGAGGCCGGCGAGTTCCTGGGCTGGATGCTCTACGACGACGGCGCCGAGCTGTTCCAGCGCATGTACGACGAGAACGGCTACAACGTGCACGTCCTGCCCTGCGGGATCATCGCGCCCGAGACCTCGGGCTGGTTCAAGAACGAGATTAACTCGCTCGCGGACCTGGAAGGCCTGAACATGCGCTTCTTCGGCCTCGGCGCCGAAGTCATGCAGAAGCTGGGCGTGTCGACCTCGCTGCTCGCGGGCGGCGACATCTTCCCGGCCCTCGAGCGCGGCGCCATCGACGCGACCGAGTTCTCGATGCCCCGCATCGACGCGCGTCTGGGCTTCCACAACATCGCGAAGTTCAACTACTTCCCCGGCTGGCACCAGCCCGCCACGCTGTTCGAGCTGCTGGTCAACAAGGACCGCTGGGAGGAGCTGGACGAGCGCGCCCAGAAGCAGATCGAGGTCGCCTGCCTCGCCAACATCACCACCAACTTCGCCGAGGGTGAGGCCACCAACTTCACGGCCATGAAGGAGAACGTCGAGCAGAACGGCGTGACCATCAAGACGTGGTCGCCCGAGATCCTCGCCACCTTCGAGGAGACCTGGAACGAGGTCGCCATGGAGCTGGCCGAGGAGGACGCGTTCTTCAAGGAGGTCTGGGACGACCTCCAGGAGTACCGTGAGGGCTACAAGACCTGGGGCAACACGATCTACCTGCCGCGCCCGCGCGACTGATCCAAGCCCATAGCCGGGCGGCGCCGTGCCGCCCGGCCCACCCACGCGTGCGGCGCAGCGCTCCGCCGGAGGTTCCCCCATGTCACACGGCGCCCCCGAGGAGACCGTCCTCGCCGATCCCGCGCATCCCCAGACGCCGCTCGTCGCGATCTCCGACCCCGGCGAGGTCGGCCGGGCCGAGCACACGCGCGCCGACCGCTTCGTGATCCACGTCTCGAACGTCTTCGCCTGGCTGTTCCCGATCCTGATGATCGCGATCTGCTCGCAGGTCGTCCTGCGGGGCATGGGCAACAACCAGGCGTGGCTCGACGACGCGCAGTGGTGGCTCTACGGCGCCGCGGTGCTGGTGGGCGTGGCCTACGCGGTGACGACGAACTCCCACGTGCGCGTGGACATCTTCTACGACGGCTTCGCGCCCGCCAAGCAGCGGCGCACCGACATCTTCGGCCTCGCCTGGCTGTTCCTGCCCTTCATCATCATGTGCTGGGACGTGACGCTGGACTACGCCATCTCCTCGGTGATCGCGCGCGAGGGGTCGGACAGCCCCAACGGCCTGCACCGCCTCTACCTCCTCAAGGTCTTCATGAACCTCAGCTTCCTGCTGATCGCCTTCGCCACGTGGTCGGCCTACGTGCGGATGCTGTCGCGGCTCACCTGGCCGCACTGGTGGAAGCGCCTGCTCTTCGCGTTCCCCGCCGTGTGGTACGCGGTGCAGCTCGCCATCTGGTACGCCGCGCTCGGCATCGTCCTCGCCTTCGCCGACGCCGAGAACGCCCGCACCGCCGGCCGCCATCCGTTCTACGACGAGATCGAGCTGCTGCCGGGGCAGGAGGCCAAGTACACCGTGATCCTCGCCCTGTTCGTCACCCTCGCCATCATCGGCGTGGCCTACCTTCTGCGCGACAGGTCGCGCGACCATGACGCGGCGGAGACCGTCTGATGGGCATTCTTTCGGCCATCGGCCAGGTCCTCACCCTCAATGAGCTGGCCGTCGCGGCCATGTTCCTGGCCTTTATCTGGATGCTGTTCCGCGGCATCCCGGTCGCCTTCGCGCTGGTGGGCGTGAGCCTGATCTTCGCGCTGCTCGGAGAGATCTTCCTCGACCCCTACCGCCGCGCCTTCGACGACGTGATCGAGTTCGACCGCATCGGGCTGGAGTACCGCAAGTTCCTCGTGGTCTCGGGCCGCATTTTCGGCGGCATCGTCAAGAACCCGGTGCTCGTGGCGCTGCCGATGTTCATCTACATGGGCCTGATGCTGGACCAGTCCGGCGTGGCGCAGCGGATGATGCAGTCGATGCAGCGCCTGTTCGGCGGCCTGAAGGGCGGCCTGTCGCTGACGGTCCTGCTTATCGGCATCATCCTCGCCGCCTCCACCGGCGTGATCGGCGCCTCGGTCACGCTGCTGGGCGTCATGGCCCTGCCGCAGATGATGGACCAGAACTACTCGAAGCCCATCGCCACCGGCACGATCGCGAGCGCGGGTACGCTTGGCATCCTGATCCCGCCGTCGATCATGCTGGTCATCATGTCCGACCAGCTCGCGATCTCGCTGGGCGACCTGTTCATGGGGGCGCTGTTCCCCGGCCTGATCCTCGGCGCGCTCTACATCGTGTTCATCGTGCTTTACGGCCTCGTCTCGCCCGCCTCGATGCCCGCGCCCGCGCAGACCGATGCGGTGGGATGGGACGTGGTCAAGGACGTGGCGCTGGCCGTCGTGCCGCCGCTGTTCCTGATCCTGCTGGTCCTCGGCTCGATCTTCGCGGGCATCGCCACGCCGACCGAGGCGTCCGGCCTCGGCGCGTTCGGCGCCACGCTGCTGGCGATCCTGAACCGGCGGCTCACGTGGAAGGTGCTCAAGGAGGTGGGGCGGTCCACGCTGAACACCTCGGGCTACATCGTAGGCATCTTCCTCGCCGCCAACTTCTTCGCCTACGTGCTGCGCGCCTACGGCGGCGACGAGATCGTGGAGCACCACGTACTCGCGGCTTTCGACAACCCCTACGCCATCGTCGTGTTCATCCTCTTGATCGTGTTCCTTCTCGGCTTCCTGCTCGACTGGATCGAGATCACGATCATCATCATGCCCCTGATGCTGCCCATCATCAAAGGGCTGGAGCTGGCCGTGCCGGGCTTCGGGCAGGTGGCCGACCCGAGCGTCGTGTGGTTCGCGATACTGGTGGCCGTGACCCTGCAGACCTCGTTCCTGACTCCGCCCGTGGGCTTCGCGCTGTTCTACCTCAAGGGCGTGTGCCCGCCGGGGGTGACGCTGGCGCACATCTACCGCGGCGTGATCCCGTTCGTGATCCTGCAGCTGATCGGATTGGCCATCGTGTTCGTGTTCCCCGGGCTGGTCACCTGGCTGCCGTCGGTGGCCTACGGAAACTAGGTCGCAGGCGGCGGCCCTTGGCATCCGCTCCAGCGGATGCCACCTGCGGGGCGACATCCGGAGGTTCCTTTGATCCGTCTCGCCGCCGCCCTCGCACTCCTCGCCACGCCCGCCGCCGCGGACCTGCGGATCGACCACGCCATGCTGCGCGCCGCGCCCGCCGCGGTGGGCGGGGGCTACATGGTCATCCACAACGACGGCCCGGGGGACGACGTGCTGCTGGGGGCCGAGGCGGAGGTCGCCGAGGTCCAGCTTCATGCCATGACGATGGCGGACGGGGTGATGCGGATGGATGCGATCCCCGAGATCCCGTTGCCCGCCGGCGAGGCCGTGGCGCTCGCGCCCGGCGGCCTGCATTTGATGCTCGTGGGGCTGGAGGACGGCCTGCGCGAGGGCGATGTCCACGCCGTGACCTTGCACTTCCGCGACGCTGGCGAGCGGGTGGTGGAGATGCCGGTGCGCGTCTTCGCGGAGGTGCGGGCCGCCTTCGCAGACGTCATGGCCCCCATGCACGGCGAGGGGCACTGAGATGGCGTCCCGCGCCGTCACCCTTGCCGTGGGCGCCGCCGTCGCTGCGCTGGCGCTCGGCGCAGGCGTCGCGTTGCGGCAGGCGGTGGGGCCCACGGATCCGTCCTCCGTCGCCGGGGCGGAGCTGGGCGCCCCCTTCACGCTGGTGGACCACCGGGGCGCGCCGATCACCGAGGCCGCCTTTCAGGGCCAGCCTTCGCTCCTGTTCTTCGGCTTCACCCACTGCCCCGAGATCTGCCCGACCACGGTCTACGACATAGAGACGTGGCTCTCGGACCTCGGCGCCGACGACGTGCGGGCGTTCTTCGTCTCGGTCGACCCCGAGCGCGACACGCCCGAGGCGCTGGCCGACTACCTGGAGCCGCAGTCGGACCGCGTGACCGGCATCTCCGGCCCCCCGGAGGCGGTGTTCGACATGGCCCGAAGCTGGCGTGTCTACTGGAACCGGCGCCCTTTGGGCGAGGGCGACTACACGGTGGATCATTACACCGGCGTCTTCGTCCTCGACGACGAAGGGCGACTTGCCGACCTGATCGGCTACGGCGAGGACCCCGAGAGCGCGAAGCGCAAGATCGCGGGCGTCCTCTAGCGGCCCGGTTCCCCCCCGGCGGGAGGCTGCAGGTCGGGCAGGCTGGTCTGGCTCGACGGGTAGACGAGACCGGCTGAGATCACGAGCTTGGCCGCGTCCTCGACGCTCATGTCCAGCATCACCACGTCGTCCTCGGGCACGAACAGGAGGAAGCCCGAGGTGGGGTTCGGCGTGGTGGGCAGGAACACCGACAGCATCGGCTGTTGGGCGCGGGCGCGGATCTCGCCCTTCGCGGTGGTGGAAATGAAGCCGATCGCCCAGATGCCGCGGCGCGGATACTCGACGAGGCAGGCCTTCTCGAAGCTCTGCTGGTCCTGGGCGAGGATGGTCTCGGCGATCTGCTTGATGCCCGCGTAGATCGAGCGGACCACCGGCATCGTGGAGACGAGCTGCTCCGCCGAGCGCAGGATGGCGCGGCCGATGAAGCCCTTTGCCAAGGTCCCGACGAACACCGTGAACACGAGGAAGAACGCCACTCCGATGCCGCGGATGTCGACGTCCACGTCGAGGTTCTCGAGCAGCCAGATCTCGGGGTTGTAGCGCCGCGGCACGAAGGGCAGCACGAAGCCGTCGATCCACCCGATCACTGACCAGATCAGCCAGAAGGTCAGGCCGATCGGGGCGATCACGATCAGGCCCGTCAGGAAGTTGTTACGGATGCGCGCGAAGGGGCTCGTCCGCGGCGGGCGCGGAGGCGTGTCGTCACCAAGTTGCATGGGGGGCATCCGTCATGTCGCGCAGCACATACGTTCGCGAGGCACGGGCGACAACCCGCCGGGCCTCAGCCAGTCCACGCGCGGGCGGCGAGCACGACGCGCCAGCCGTCGGGATCGGCGTAGGTGCGGCCCGAGCGGTCCCAGTAGGGGTTCGACGCGGGGACGGGCACGTGGCCCGCCGCCTCCATGCGCGCGCAGGCGGCACGGTGCGCCTCCGGGTCGGGCAGGTAGAAGACGAGCAGGTTCTCCGGGCTCGGCGGCAGGGGCGGATGGTCCGGGTGGCGGGTGAACTCGAGGTGCCACGGGGCGCGCGGATGGCCGAGCACGGCGCCGTCGAAGCCGTCGTGATCGCGGAACTCGGCGAGCACCCGGAAGCCCAGCCCGTCGCGGTAGAACGGCACGAGCCGCGCGATGTCCGCTGTGGGGCGCGCCACCCGCAGGACCGGCGCGGCGGTCAGTAGGTGTCCCCCGACACGTAGGTCGCCGCCGCCTGCACCGCGCGCGACAGCGCCTCGGCGGCGCTGGCGCCTTCGGCTTCCGCGGCGACGTGGGCCGCCATGAAGGTATCGCCCGCGCCCGTCACGCGCGTGACCATCACCGCCGGCGGACGCTCCGACACCGTGCCGTCCGGCCCCGCGCAGGCGGCGAGGCGCGGGCCGTCGGTGACCACCGCGCGATGGAGGCCGCGGGCGCGCAAGGCCTCGGCGGCCTCGGCGGCATCGCCGGCCCCGCGGTGCAGCAGAAGCCCCGCCTCCTCGAGGTTCACGTAGAGCGTGGCCGACGGGTGCTCGAGGAACGGCAGGAGCCGCTCGGCCTTGCCGGGGCTGGCGGGCGCGACGCGCAGGTCGGCGGCGCGGAAGCGCGGGTCGGCGGCGATGCGGCCCAGCAGGTCCTCGGTCAGGTTGCCGTCGAGCGCGATCGGGCCGCGGAAGCCCAGCGCATCCAGGGGCGCGAGGATCTTGTCGCCCGCCCGCTCCAGGCTGTGCGCGTCGGCGACGGCGGCGATCAGGCCGTTGGCGCCCTCCACGGCCATGTAGACGTCCGTGGGCAGGTCCTCGGAGCGGTAGAGGGTGGAGGTCACGAGGCCCATCCGGTCCAGCGCCCCCACCAGGTCGTCGCCCGCGGGATCGCGGCCCACCACGGACAGGAGCGCGGGGCGCATCCCGTAGGCCCGCGCCGCCATGGCGATGTTGAGCGCCACGCCGCCGGGCAAGCGGCTGATGCGGCCCGGCACGTCCGAGCCGACCCGCATGTGCGCGTTGGAACGCCCGATCACGTCCCACAGGACCGAGCCGATGCAGAGCAGATCGGGTTCGCTCACGTCGTCCTCCTCGTCCTGCCGGGACTACCTTGGGGGTGCAGGGACGGCGCCCCCGCGGCTCAGCGTCCGCCGCCGCGGGCCATGAAGGCCAGCCGCTCGAACAGCGCCACGTCCTGCTCGTTCTTCAGCAGCGCGCCGTGGAGGTGCGGCAGGCCGTGCCGCGCGTCGGCGCGCAGATCCTCGGCCGTCAGGTCCTCGGCCAGGAGCAGCTTGAGCCAGTCCAGCACCTCGGAGGTGGAGGGCTTCTTCTTCACGCCCGCCTGCTCGCGGATCGCGTAGAAGCGCGTCAGCGCCTCGGCCAGCAGGTCCCGCTTGATGCCGGGATGGTGCACCTCGACGATCCGCTCCAGCGTCGGGCGGTCGGGAAAGCGGATGTAGTGGAAGAAGCAGCGGCGCAGGAAGGCGTCGGGCAGCTCCTTCTCGTTGTTGGAGGTGATGATGACCACGGGGCGGTGGCGCGCGCGCACGGTCTCGCCGGTCTCGTAGACATGGAACTCCATGCGATCGAGTTCCTGCAGGAGGTCGTTCGGGAACTCGATGTCGGCCTTGTCCACTTCGTCGATCAGCAGCACGACGCGCTCGCCCGCGTCGAAGGCCTGCCAGAGCTTGCCGCGGCGGATGTAGTTGCCGACGTCGGCGACCCGCTCGTCCCCCAGTTGACTGTCGCGCAGGCGCGACACCGCGTCGTACTCGTAGAGGCCCTGCTGCGCGCGGGTGGTGGACTTCACGCCCCACTCGATGAGGTCCATGCCGAGGCCGCTGGCCACTTGGCGCGCCAGCTCGGTCTTACCGGTGCCCGGCTCGCCCTTGACCAGCAAGGGCCGCTCGAGGGCGATCGCGGCGTTGACGGCGACTGCGAGGTCGTCGGTGGCGACATAGGCGTCGGTGCCTTCGAAGCGCATGATATCTCCGGGATCCGGGTGGGGAAGGGGCGGCGCGCGGCACCGTATCAGCCGCGCGCCGGGGCGCAACCGAGGGCGGCGCGGCGCGTGACAAGCCGCAACGTCTCGTGTAATCGCGCGGCAGTAAACCGTTGGCGGAACGCAGAAGCTGGAATCAACTGGCACCGTCGGCGGGCGAGGGAGCGCGACCATGAAAGTAGAGACATTCCTGCCGAACGACTACCAACCCGCGGAAGGCGAGCCGTTCATGAGCGAGCAGCAGCTCGAGTACTTCCGCCGGAAGCTCCTCGCGTGGAAGGCGGACCTTCTCGGCGACACGGCCCTGACCATCGAAGGACTCCAGGACGCGGCCCGCAACATCCCCGACGTGGCCGACCGCGCGTCCGAGGAGACCGACCGCGCGCTGGAGCTGCGCACCCGTGACCGCCAGCGCAAGCTGATCTCCAAGATCGACTCGGCCCTGCGCCGCATCGACGAGGGCGAGTACGGCTACTGCGAGGTGACCGGCGACCCGATCAGCCTCAAGCGTCTCGACGCCCGGCCGATCGCCACCATGAGCCTCGAGGCCCAGGAGCGTCACGAGCGCCGCGAGCGCGTCCACCGCGACGAGTGACGGACCGCAGATCCGCCGGCGCGGGGCAGGGCGACGCCGGAGGCGTCACCGTGCTCGGCGCCGGCATCGCTGGGCTGGCCTGCGCGCTTGCCCTGGCGCGGCAGGGCCGCCCGGTACGGGTGGTCGAGCAGGCGGCCCGACTCGCCGAGGTCGGCGCCGGCATCCAGATCGCCCCGAACGGCGCCCGCGTGCTCGACGCGCTCGGCGTCGACGTCCCCCACATCGCCTCCGAGGCGCTGCACCTCGTCGACGGTCCCTCGGGCCGCACGCTCCTGCGCGCGCCCCTTGGCCCCGGTTTCCGCCTCGTGCACCGCGCCGACCTCGTAGGCGCGCTGGCGGCGTCGGCCTCGGCGGCGGGCGTCCGGCTGGCGGCCGGGCGCCGGGTGCTGGCGATCCGTCCCGGCGCGCTGGTCACCGACCGCGGGCCGATCCCCGCCGCGGGGCGCATCGTCGGGGCCGACGGCGTCCACGGCGCCGCGCGCGCGCACGTCGCGCCGGAACACGCGCCGCGCTTCACGGGGCAGGTCGCGTGGCGCGCGTTGGTCCCTCTCGCCATGCCGTGGCCGCACGAGGCGCAGGTGCACGTGGGACGCGGCCGGCACATTGTGCTCTACCCCCTGCGCGACGGTCTGACGCTGAACGTCGTCGCCGTGGAGGAGCGCGCCGCGTGGGCCGCCGAAGGCTGGAGCCAGCGCGACGATCCCGCGAACCTCCGCCACGCGTTCCGCAGCTTCGCGGAGCCGGTGCGCGCGCTGCTCCAGCGGGTGGGCACGGTGTATCTTTGGGGGTTGATGGACCACGGCGCCACGGCGCGCTGGCACCGGGACGACGTCACGCTGATCGGAGACGCCGCGCACCCCACGCTGCCGTTCCTCGCGCAGGGGGCCAATCTCGCCTTGGAGGATGCCTGGACGCTGTCGCGTTCGCTCGACGACCCCGAAGGGTGGGAGCGGCGGCGGCGCCCGCGCGTCGAACGCGCGCTTGAGGCGGCCGCTGCGAACGCGCGCCGCTACCACCTCGCCGGTCCGCGCCGTCTCGCCGCCCACGCCGCTCTGCGCCTCGCGAACCGCACGGCGCCGGGGCTGCCGCTGCGCGGCTACCGCTGGCTCTACGACCACGACGCGACGCGCTAGGATCCGACGGATCTGCTCTGAACCATGATCGGCGGGGGGTGGTGGTGCTGCCGGAGAGATTCGAACTCTCGACCTCTCCCTTACCAAGGGAGTGCTCTACCCCTGAGCTACGGCAGCCACGGGCGCCGCGTAGCCCGTCGCGCGGGGGGGTGCAACCCCTTCGCTGGACGGGCGCGGGCCGAGTGCCTAGGTGTCGCGCGAACATTCAATCCGGTGGGGGAACGACGTGGCGCGCAAGGGCGGCGGCAAGGACGACGGCGACCGCGCGGCGCGGCTGAAGGCTGCGCTGAAGGCCAACATGGGACGGCGCAAGGCGCTGACCCGGGCCCGCGGCACCGTGCCGAACACCCATGGCCGCGCGCAGGGCGACACCGATCCGGACGGGACCGAACAGGAAGGCGACGAGCGATGACCGAGGACGCGCGATTCGAGGATGGGGCGGCCGACCGGCCCCTGCGGCTCTGGGCGGCGGATGCCGACGACCTGCGGGTGATCTCCGCGCTGTGTCAGGATGCGGTGCTGCCCGCCTCGGAGATGCGCTGGCTTGCGTCGGAGCGGCGCTTCGCGATGCTGGTGAACCGCTTCCGCTGGGAGGACCGCGCGGCGGAGCCGGAGCGGGTGCGCGCGCTGCTGGTGGCGAGCGACGTGCGCCGGGTGCGGGGACAGGGCGTGGTGCCCGGCGACGGCGACACGGTGTTGTCGCTGCTCGGGCTCGAGTGGGAGGCGGGCGAGGACGGCGCGGGCGCGCTAGTTCTCACCTTCGCCGGCGACGGGGTGGTGCGGGTCGAGGCCGACTGCCTGGACCTCCGGCTCCACGACGTCACGAAGCCCTACGTGGCCCCGTCTCGGCGTGCGCCGTCGCACGAGGCGTGAGCTTCAAACTACCGAGCCGCCGGGGCCCGGACGCCATCACTCAGATCGACGCCCAGTCGGTGAAGCGGACCGAGGGCCGCGGCTTGCGCTTGACGGGCGACTGCGGCGGGATCTGCGGGGTGGGCTTGGTGTGGGTCATTGGATCGCTCCGATGCGAGGTGCTCGCCCCTTAAACTCGCACGAAAGGAAGAGGTTCATTTGTTCGAATGTTGACCCAATCCGGGCGGACTGTGTCCCCGCGATGGCGCAGTGGCCGAATTGTCTCGAACGAGCCCTCTGATGCTGTATTTTTAGGCCTCGCAACTTGGCCTCCGTCAGGTCCGCGCGCGCCGGCGCAACGAGCGCCAGGCGAGCGCGACGAGGAAGGCCGCGGTCAGCACCACCACGATCGTCGCCGCAGGTGCCGAGTCGAGGGTGACCGACAGCCACAGCCCCGCGACGGTGCAGAGGAGCGCCGTGGCGACCGAGGCCAGCAGCATCGCCCCGAACGAGCGGGTCACGAGGAAGCCCACGGCGCCGGGCGTGATCAGCAGGGCGATCACGAGGATGATCCCCACGGCGCCAAGGGCGGCCACGACGGCGGCCGAGATCATCGCCAGAAGCGCGTTCGTCATCCAGCCCACGCGCAGGCCGACGGCGCGCGCCTGGATCAGGTCGAAGGCGTGGAGCAGGTAGTCGCGCCAGCGCAGTCCGATCACCAGCGACACGGAGGCGGCCACGGCGCCGGCAGTCCAGAGCTCGTGCGGCTCGACGCCGAGGAGGTTGCCGAACAGGATGTGCTCGAGGTGAATGTCGGACGGGGTCGCGGCGACCAGCACCAATCCGGCGGCGAACATGCCCGCGAAGACCACGCCCATCAGCGTGTCGCGCTTCACCCGGCTGTGGCGGTCGAGCCAGCCGGTCAGCAGGGCCGAGCCCATGCCCGCGGCGAAGGCGCCTGCGATCAGCGGCAGGCCGAGGATGTAGGCCAGCGCCACGCCGGGCAGCACGGCATGGGAGATGGCGTCGCCGATCAGGCTGTAGCCCTTGAGCACGAGGAACGGCGACAGGAGCGCGCAAGGAAGCGCGACCAGCAGCGCGGCGAGGGTGGCGTCGCGCAGGAACGGGAGCTGCCAGAGGAGCGCGAGCGTCTCCATCAGCGGCTCCGCGCCAGCAGGCCGTGGACCGGCGCGAACACGAAGGCGAGCGCGAAGACCAGCGTCTGCAGCACCACGATGACGCCGCCCGTGGCGCCGTCGACGAAGTAGCTCAGGTACGCACCCACGGCGCAGGTGATCGCGCCCATCGCCACGGCGATCACGATGAGGTGGCCGAAGCGGTCGGTCAGCAAGTAGGCGGTGGCGCCGGGCGTGACGACGAGGGCGACCACGAGGAACGCCCCCACGGTCTGCATCGCGGCCACGGTGGAGGCGGCGAGCAGGGTGAACAGCAGCGCGTCCCACAAGCGCGGGTTCAGCCCGATGGCGCGGGCGTGGCCGGGGTCGAAGGTCACGGCTAGGAAGTCCTTCCAGCGCCACGACAATATGGCCAGCGTGATGGCGGAGACGATCACCACCTGCAGGCGGTCGCCCGGCGTGATGGCGAGGATGTTGCCCAGCACGATGGTTTGCAAGTCCACCGACACGGGGGACAGCGAGGCCATGAAGAGGCCGACGCCGAAGAAGCCGGTGAAGATCACGCCGATCACGGTGTCGGCCTTGAGGCCGGACCGCTCGGTCAGGAGTAGCATGGCCGCGGCGGCCAGGCCGCCCGAGATGAAGGCACCGAGGGCGAAGGGCAGGCCGAGCATGTAGGCGCCGGCCACGCCGGGGACCACGGAGTGCGAAAGGGCGTCGCCGATCAGGCTCCAGCCGCGGAGCATCAGGAAGGCCGACAGGAACGCGCAGGTCGCGCCCACCAACGCGGACACCCAGACGGCGCTGCGCATATAGTCGTAGGCGAGGGGTTCCAGAAGCACGTTCAAGGTGTTGCGGACCGATCTTCAAGCCGCGCGGGTGCGTCACTCATCGCGGTCGCCGTAGATCACGAAGGGCCGCTCGTCGTCGGTCAGCACGGTGACGCGGCGGGCGTCGTCGTCGTCGTGGAGGTCGGCGCCGCCGAGGTCGTAGCGGCGCAGGACGCCGCCGAAGGCGCGCTTGAGGTTGGCGGCGGTGAACACTTCGTCGGTGGGGCCGGCGGCGAGCACGGTGCCCTTCACCAGCACCACGCGGTCGCAGAACTCGGGAACCGAGCCGAGGTTGTGAGTGGAGACGAGCATCACGCGACCTTCGTCGCGCATCTCCTTGAGAAGCTTGACGATCGCCTCCTCGGTCTTGACGTCGACGCCGGTGAAGGGCTCGTCGAGCAGGATCACCCGGCCCTCCTGTGCGAGCGCGCGGGCGAGGAAGACGCGCTTCTTCTGGCCGCCCGAGAGCTGGCCGATCTGGCGGCTCGCATAGTCCGTCATCGAGACGCGGGCGAGGGCGGCTGCGACGGCGCGGCGGTCGGCCTCGGAAGGGCGGCGCAGGAGGCCCATGCGGCCCTGGCGGCCCATCATCACCACGTCGCGGACGAGGACCGGAAAGCTCCAGTCCACCTCCTCAGCCTGGGGGACGTAGGCGACGAGGTTCTCCTTGAGCGCCTGTGCGACCGAGCGGCCGAGCATGGTGACGGAGCCCTCGCGCACCGGAAGGAAGCCCATCAACGCCTTGAAGAGCGTAGACTTTCCGGCGCCGTTCACGCCGACGAGGCCGGCGATGGTGCCGGTGGGCAGGGTGAAGGTGGCGTCGCGCAGCGCGGTGACGCCGCCGGGATAGGTGACCGTGAGGCCGCGGGCGTCGATGCCCTCGCTCATCGCGAGAGGCCCGCGAGGATGGTCTCGGAGGTGACGCGCAGGAGGTCGAGGTAGGTGGGCACGGGGCCATCCGCCTCGGACAGGGAGTCGACGTAGAGGACGCCCGCGTACTCGGCTTCGGTCTCGCGCGCGACCTGCATCGCGGCGTCCGGCGAGATGGTGGACTCGCTGAACACCGCCTTGATATCGTTCGATCTTACGGCGTCGATCACTGCGCGGACCTGCTGGGGGGTGCCCTGCACGTCGCTGTTGATGGGCCAGAGGAATAGCTCGCGCAGGCCGTAGTCTCGGGCGAGGTAGCTGAAGGCGCCCTCGGAGGTGACGAGCCAACGGTCCTCCTCGGGCAGGGCGCGGATGGCGTCGCGGAGGGGGCCGATGGTGGCGGCGATCTCGGCCTTGTAGGTCTCGGCGTTGGCACGGTAGGCCTCGGCGTTGTCGGGGTCGTGCTCGGCCAGCGCGGCGGCGATGTTGTCGACGTACACCAGCGCGTTGTCGAGACCCATCCAGGCGTGGGGGTTGGGGAGGCCGTCATAGGTGCCCCCCGTGATGGCGAGCGGCTCGATGCCTTCGGAAATAACGGCTTGGGGCACGTCCCGAAGGTTGCGGAAGAACTGCTCGAACCATAGCTCCAGGTTCAGGCCGTTCCACAGGACGAGGTCCGCGTCGCGCACGCCGAGGATGTCGCGGGGGGTGGGCTGGTAGCCGTGGACCTCGGCGCCGGGGCGGGTGATCGAGACAACCTCGGCGGCGTCGCCGGCGACGTTGCGGGCCATGTCGGCGATCACCGTGAAGGTGGTGGCGACCTTGAAGTCGGCCGCCGCGGCGGGCGTGGCGAGGCCGAGGGCGGCGGCGAGAATGACGGCGAGGCGCATGGATGCTCCGGTTGGGCTAGTTGCGAGCTAGTCGCAACTAGGGGCCTCGACAAGGGGGCGCCCCCCGTGCACCCCCCGTACACCCCCCGTGCATACCGAGAGGCGCCCCCGGTCAGTGCGAGGCGGTGCCCGAGAAGAGCTGCATGACCACGATCCCGGCCACGATCAGCGTCATCCCGGCGACCGCCCCGGCGTCGAGGCGCTGGCCGAAGGCGAACCAGCCGATGGCGGCGATGAACACGATGCCGAGGCCCGACCAGATCGCGTAGGCGATGCCCACGGGGATGACCCGGAGGGCGAGGGCGAGGAGGTAGAACGACGCGCCGTAGCCGACGACGACCAGGAGGGAAGGCCAGAGGCGGGTGAAGCCGTCGGAGGCCTTGAGCGCGGTGGTGCCGACGACTTCCGTGGCGATGGCGAGGACGAGCAGGAACCAGGGCATGGGCGGGACTCCGGAAGGCGCCCCCGGGTGGCAGGGATCGCGCCCCGGGTCCAGCGGGGCGCGGGCGGGGGGCGCCGTTGCGCGCTCAGTCCTCGTCCACCACCTCGAACAGCGAGGGCACCGCGGGGCAGGGCGTCAGGTCGTTGCCCACCACGTCCGAGAGGCGGGTCTGGTGCAGGAACACGTAGACGTGGGCCGAGAGCGACTCCCACAGGCGGTTGGTCATGGACTGCGCGCGGCTGCCCGACTGGGCGCCCGACATGGCGGCGCCCTTGTGCATGGCGCTGACGGTCTCGTCCACGGCGGCGAGGATGTCGGCGACCCGGATCTCGGAGGCGGGGCGGGCGAGGCGGTAGCCGCCGCCGGGGCCGCGCGCGCTCTCGACCAGGCCGGCGCGGCGGAGCTTGACGAAGAGCTGCTCGAGGTAGGGGAGCGAGACGTCCTGGCGGCGCGACACCTCGGCGAGGGGCACGCGGCCCTCGTGGGTGGCGAGGTCCACCAGGGCGACCATCGCGTAGCGTCCCTTGGTGCTGAGCTTCATGGCGCCCCCCATCGTTTCCCGGCCGCGCGTTGACGGGCCGCGGTGCCCCGGATACCTGTCCGCGCACGCGCGCAGCAAGGGGGCGACGATGCCAGAGGTGATCTTCCCGGGGCCCGAGGGCCGGCTCGAGGGGCGCTACCATCCCCAGAAGGTCAAGGACGCGCCGATCGCGATCATCCTGCACCCGCACCCGCAGTTCGGCGGGACCATGAACAACCGGGTCGTCTACAACCTTCACTACGCGTTCCAGGAGATCGGCTTCACGGTGCTGCGGTTCAACTTCCGCGGCGTGGGGCGCAGCCAGGGTGAGTACGACCAGGGCATCGGCGAGCTGTCGGACGCGGCCTCGGCGCTGGACTACCTGCAGTCCATGAACCCGAACTCGAAGCACTGCTGGGTGGCGGGCTTCAGCTTCGGGGCGTGGATCGGGATGCAGCTGCTGATGCGGCGCCCGGAGATCACCGGCTTCGTGTCGGTGTCGCCGCCCGCGGACCGCTACGACTTCAGCTTCCTCGCGCCGTGCCCGGCCTCGGGGCTGATGATCAACGGGCTGGCCGACCGCGTGGCGCCGCCCGCGGACACCCGCGCGCTGGTGTCGAAGCTGCACGAGCAGAAGGGCATCACCATCACCCACGAGGAGGTGGAGGGCGCGGGGCACTTCTTTGAGGACCCGCACATGGACCCGATGATCGAGAGCGTGAAGGGCTACGTGTCCCGCCGCCTCACCGAAACCTCGCGCTGACCCGTGTCGCGCCTCGCCGAGAAGCTTGCCGACCAGATCGCCGCCGAGGCGATCCGCCACGTGGAGCGGACCGGCGACGAGGACGTGATCTCGGTGCTGGCCCAGAGCATGGGCGACAGCTCGCAGACGCTGCAGGAGGCGTTCATCACCTCCGTGCGCGTGCAGCGCGCCGCGATCCGGGCGCAGCGCCTCCTGGCGCGGCGTGTGAAGGAGCACAGCGGCGGGGACGCGGCCGGCTAGGCGGCGGATGACGTTTCCGTGATCGTGGGGCGCGGCGGTGCAACTTCGCGCAGATCCTCCCGTGTCTGGGGGCGAGCAGGACGAACCTGCCGTTCAACAGGAGATTCTTCATGCGTACCCTTTCGCTCGCCCTCGCCGCCACCGCGCTGTCCGCCGGCGCGGCCTTCGCCGATGCCCACACCGCCATGACCCCGATGGTCGAGGCGATGGACCAGTCGGTGTCGAACGGCGTCGTGTCGGCCGACAAGATCGCCGCCACCGAGAACGGCTGGCTGGTGGTGCACCGCACCGACGCTGAGATGAAGCCCGGCCCGGTGGTCGGCTACGCGCCCCTGCGCGCGGGCGAGAACACCGACGTTGCCGCCATCCTGCAGGAGGACGTGGCCGCGGGCGACATGCTCATGCTGATGGTGCACACCGAGGCGATGGGCAACGAGACCGGCGTGTTCGAGTACACCCTTGGCGCCACCGAGGACGGCCCCTACAAGGTCGACGGCGAGCTGGTGATGACGGTCGTCACCGCCCAGTAGGCCCATGCGCCGGGCCGCCCTCAGGGGCGGCCCGCGTCGCGCACCAGAGCTGCCACGTCGAGAGGCGCGTTGCCCATCGCGAGCATCCCCCGCGCGTCCCGCGGCCAGTCGGCAGGCGGGCGGTCGCGGTAGAGCTCGATCCCGTTGCCATCGGGGTCGTCGAAGTAGACCGCCTCGCTGACGCCGTGGTCGGCGGCGCCGGTCAGTTCGATCCCCGCCTCCAGCACTCGGCGCACCGCCGCGCCCAGGGCGGCCCGGTCGGGGTAGAGGAAGGCCGCGTGGAAGAGGCCCGTGTGCCCGCGCGGCGGCGGCGTGCCCCCCAGCGAATCCCACGTGTTGAGCGCGACGTGGTGGTGGTAGCCGTCCCAGCCGAGGAACGCCGCGCCGGTGCCGAAGCGCTGCTGCTCCTCGAGCCCGAGGGCGTCGCGGTAGAAGGCGACCGCGCGATCCAGGTCCGAGACGCGCAGGTGGACGTGGCCGACGCGGGGGGCGGGGTGTGTGGGGTGCCGTTCCATGTCCGCGACCTGCGCCCGGCGGCGGCGCATCGCAATTCCGCACCGGCGCACGGGCGCGGTGCGCGCCTCGGTATGCCGCCGCATACCGCTGGCCCCCGCCGCCTGCCTGCGCTATGGGCGCCGCGAACCCATCCGGCGGAGGCCCAGCATGTCCAAGATCAAGGTAGAGAACCCGGTCGTCGAGCTCGACGGCGACGAGATGACCCGCATCATCTGGGACTTCATCAAGCAGAAGCTGATCCTGCCCTATCTCGACATCGACCTTCTCTACTACGACCTCGGCATCGAGGCGCGCGACGAGACCGACGACCAGATCACCGTCGATGCCGCCGAGAAGATCAAGGAGGTCGGCGTCGGCGTGAAGTGCGCCACGATCACCCCCGACGAGGCCCGCGTCGAGGAGTTCGGGCTCAAGCGCATGTACCGCTCGCCCAACGGCACCATCCGCAACATCCTGGGCGGCGTGATCTTCCGCGAGCCGATCATCTGCTCGAACGTGCCGCGCCTCGTGCCGGGCTGGACCCAGCCGATCATCGTCGGCCGCCACGCCTTCGGCGACCAGTATCGCGCCACCGACTTCCGTTTCCCGGGCAAGGGCAAGCTGACGATCAAGTTCGTGGGCGAGGACGGCGAGACCATCGAGCACGAGGTGTTCGACGCGCCGGGCGCCGGCGTCACCATGGCGATGTACAACCTGGACGACTCGATCCGCGACTTCGCGCGCGCCTCGCTGAACTACGGCCTGGCCCGGAACTACCCGGTCTACCTGTCCACCAAGAACACGATCCTGAAAGCCTACGACGGGCGCTTCAAGGACATCTTCCAGGAAATCTTCGAGGCCGAGTTCAAGGCCGAGTTCGACAAGCGCGGCCTGACCTACGAGCACCGCCTGATCGACGACATGGTGGCCGCCGCGATGAAGTGGTCGGGCGGCTACGTCTGGGCCTGCAAGAACTACGACGGCGACGTGCAGTCCGACACCGTGGCGCAGGGCTTCGGCTCGCTGGGCCTGATGACCTCGCAGCTGATGACGCCGGACGGCAAGATCGTCGAGGCCGAGGCCGCCCACGGCACGGTGACGCGCCACTACCGCCAGCATCAGGCGGGCAAGGAGACGTCGACCAACTCGATCGCCTCGATCTTCGCCTGGACCGGGGGCCTCAAGCACCGCGCCAAGCTGGACGGCAACGAGCGGCTGAAGACCTTCGCGGAGACGCTGGAGAAGGTGATCGTGGACACCGTGGAGTCGGGGCACATGACCAAGGACCTCGCGCTCCTCGTGGGGCCGGACCAGAAGTGGCTGACCACGATGGGCTTCCTGGAGAAGATCGACGAGAACCTGCAGGCGGCGCTCTAGGGCGAGCGGGGAGGGGGCTTTGCCCCCATCGCCTCCGGCGATTCCCCCAAGGTACTTTTGAATCGAAGATTTGGGGCGGGGCTGGATGGGCCTCGCCCTTGACGTTTAAGGGCGATGACGATGGTGGAACGCGTCTATCTGGACTGGAACGCCTCGGCGCCGCTGCGGCCCGAGGCGCGCGAGGCGATGATCGCGGCGATGGACGTGGTGGGGAACCCCTCGTCGGTCCACGCCGAGGGACGCGCGGCCAAGGCCATCGTCGAGCGGGCGCGGCGGCAGGTGGCGGCCGCCCTTGGCGCGGACGGGTCGGACGTGGTGTTCGTGTCGGGCGCGACCGAGGCGGCCGCGCTCGCCATGGCGGGGCGGGGGCTGCGTACCGCGCCCGTGGAGCACGAGGCGGTTGCGGCGTGGGGCGACGGGTCGCTCGCCGTGGCGCCGAGCGGGGCGGTGGCGGTCGATGATCCGGCCGCCAGCGCGGTGCAGGTCGCCAACTCCGAGACCGGCGTGGTGCAGCGGCTGCCCGAGGGGGTGGCCGTCAGCGACTGGACGCAAGGATTCGGCAAGCTGCCCCTCGCGTTCGACTGGTCGGGCAACCAGATGGCACTCGTGTCCTCGCACAAGATCGGCGGGCCGAAGGGCGTGGGCGCGCTGGTGCTGCGGCGCGGGCTCGAGGTCGAGGCGCACATCCGCGGCGGCGGGCAGGAGATGGGGCGGCGCTCGGGCACCGAGAACGTGGCCGCCATCGCCGGCTTCGGGGCGGCGGCCGAGGCGGCGGCGCGCGATCTGGCCGAGGGGGCCTGGGACGGGGTTGCCCAACTTAGAACTTTTCTAGAAACAGGTCTTGAGGGGGCGGATAGTCCGACTATTTTAGTCGGAAAGGAATCGCCCCGGCTGCCCAACACCCTCTGCCTCGTCACCCCCGGATGGCGCGGCGAGACCCAGGTGATGGCGCTGGACCTCGCGGGCTTCGCCGTCTCGGCGGGCTCTGCCTGCTCCAGCGGCAAGGTACGCGCCAGCGCGGTGCTGGGGGCGATGGGATACGGGCCCGGCGAGGCCGACTGCGCGATCCGCGTCAGTCTCGGGCCGGGCGTGACGGAACGGCAGGCGGAACGGTTCGTGGACACGTTCCGGCGCCTGCGATCGAGGAGACGGACATGACGGCTCTGGACGACGTGGTGAAGGACGGCGTGGACGCCGAGACCGTGGAGCAGGTGCGCGCCCTGTCGGGCACCTACAAGCACGGCTGGGACACCGAGATCGAGATGGAGTTCGCCCCCAAGGGGCTGAACGAGGACATCGTGCGCCTCATCTCCGAGAAGAACCACGAGCCCGAGTGGATGCTCGAGTGGCGCCTGGAGGCCTACCGCCGCTGGACGCGGATGGAGGAGCCCAAGTGGGCGATGGTCCAGTACCCGGCCATCGACTTCCAGGAGCAGTACTACTACGCGCGCCCCAAGAGCATGGCCGAGAAGCCCAAGTCGCTCGACGACGTCGATCCCAAGCTCCTGGAGACCTACAAGAAGCTGGGCATCCCGCTGAAGGAGCAGGCGATCCTGGCGGGCGTGGAGCCGGCGCCCGAGGACCGCAAGGTGGCCGTGGACGCGGTGTTCGACAGCGTCTCCGTGGGCACGACGTTCAAGGCCGAGCTGGCGAAGGCGGGCGTGATCTTCTGCTCGATCTCGGAGGCGATCCAGGAGCACCCGGAGCTGGTGCGCAAGTACCTCGGCTCGGTCATTCCGCAGTCCGACAACTACTACGCGACGCTGAACGCGGCCGTCTTCTCCGACGGCTCCTTCGTCTACATCCCCAAGGGCGTGCGCTGCCCGATGGAGCTGTCGACCTACTTCCGCATCAACGCCGAGAACACCGGCCAGTTCGAGCGCACGCTCATCATCGCCGACGAAGGCAGCTACGTGAGCTACCTCGAGGGTTGCACCGCGCCGCAGCGCGACACCGCGCAGCTGCATGCGGCCTGCGTCGAGCTGGTGGCCCTCGATGATGCGGAGATCAAGTACTCCACGGTGCAGAACTGGTATCCGGGCGACGAGAACGGGAAGGGCGGCATCTACAACTTCGTGACCAAGCGCGCGGACTGCCGCGGCGCCCGGTCCAAGGTGATGTGGACGCAAGTCGAGACCGGCTCGGCGGTGACCTGGAAGTACCCGTCGTGCATCCTGCGCGGCGAGGAGAGCCAGGGCGAGTTCTACTCGATCGCCATCGCCAACAACATGCAGCAGGCCGACACCGGCACGAAGATGATCCACCTCGGGAAGAACACCCGCAGCCGGATCGTCTCCAAGGGCATCTCGGCGGGGCGGGCGCAGAACACCTATCGCGGGCAGGTGTCGATGCACCCGCGGGCCAAGAACTCGCGCAACTACACCCAGTGCGATTCCTTGCTGATCGGCGGCCAGTGCGGGGCGCACACGGTTCCCTACATCGAGGTGCGCAACAACAGCTCCCGCGTGGAGCACGAAGCGACAACCTCCAAGGTGGACGACGACCAGCTCTTCTACTGCCGCCAGCGCGGCATGGACGAGGAGGAGGCCGTGGCGCTCGTGGTCAACGGGTTCTGCAAGGAGGTGCTGCAGGCGCTGCCCATGGAGTTCGCCATGGAGGCCCAGCAGCTGGTGGCGATCTCGCTGGAAGGCTCGGTGGGCTGAGGCCCGCCCCATAGGACAGGACGCGCCACCGGGCGCGGGAAGGATGACGACATGCTGAAGATCGAGAACCTCCACGTGAAGCTGGAGGAAGAGGACAAGCGCATCCTGCGCGGCGTCGACCTCACGGTCGAGGCGGGCAAGGTGCACGCCATCATGGGGCCGAACGGGTCGGGCAAGTCCACGCTCTCCTACGTGCTCGCAGGCCGCGACGGCTACGAGGTGACGGAAGGCTCCGCCACGCTCGAGGGCGAGGACATCCTCGATATGGAGCCCGAGGAGCGCGCCGCGGCCGGCCTGTTCCTGGCGTTCCAGTACCCGGTGGAGATCCCCGGCGTCGGCAACATGACGTTCCTGCGCACGGCCGTGAACGCCCAGCGCAAGGCGCGCGGCGAGGCCGAGCTGTCGGCGGGCGAGTTCCTGAAGGTGATCCGCGCCAAGGCGGCGGAGCTGAAGATCGACGCCGACATGCTCAAGCGGCCCGTCAACGTGGGCTTCTCGGGCGGCGAGAAGAAGCGCAACGAGATCCTGCAGATGGCGATGCTGGAGCCGCGCATGTGCATCCTCGACGAGACCGATTCGGGCCTCGACGTGGACGCCATGAAGCTGGTGGCCGAGGGCGTGAACGCCCTGCGCTCCGAGGGGCGCGCGTTCCTGGTGATCACCCACTACCAGCGGCTGCTCGACCACATCAAACCGGACGTGGTGCACATCATGGCCGAGGGCCGCATCGTGAAGACCGGCGGCCCGGAGCTGGCCTTGGAGGTCGAGCGGAACGGCTACGCGGGCATCATGGCGGAGACGGCCTGATGCTGCCGCGCAAGGTAGAGGCGACCGAGGCGCGGCTGGACGGCCTCGCCCTGCCCGAGGGCGGCGGATGGCTGCGGGCCGCGCGCGAGGATGCGCTGGCGCGGGTGCGGGCCGTGGGCCTGCCCGATCGCCGCGACGAGTACTGGCGCTACACCGACCCGGCGCCGTTCAACGCCGCCGCGCCCGGGGCGAACGGCGCCGCGGGCGAGGACGTGTTCGGCGGCGTGGACGCGCTGGTCGTGCGCGTGACCGCCGACGGTGCGTCGTGGGACGGCGCGCTGCCCGACGGGCTGGAGATCACGACGCTGACGGAGGCCGGCGCGGCCGACATCCACTGGGCGCGCGACCTCTACGGCGTGCTGGAGGCGGCCGGATCGCGGCCCGTGTCGCGGCCGCATGCGATGATGAACACGGCGTTCGCCACCGGCGGCGTGGTGATCCGCGCGACGGCGGAGGTCAAGCGGCCCGTGCACCTGCGCTACGAGGGCGCGGGCGACGCGGTGCTGCATCACGTCGTCAAGGTCGAGGCGGATGCCGCGCTCGTGCTGCTGGAAACCGGTTTTGCCGGCGCGCGCCACGCCACCGTGGCCGAGGTCGACGTGGCGGCGAACGGATCGTTCCACCACGTGCGGGTGCAGGGCCGCGGCGACGACCGCCATGCCCACACGCACCTGTTCGGGCGGCTGGGCGAGGGGGCGGCGTTCCGCTCGTTCACCCTGTCACAGAACGGGACCGTCATGCGCAACGAGGCCGTGCTGGACCTCGCGGGCGACGACGCGCTGGCCCATGTGGGCGGCGCGGCGATCGGCGAGGGCAAGTTCCACCACGACGACACCGTGTTCGTGACCCACGGCGCCCTACGCGGCGAGTCGCGGCAGGTGTTCAAGAAGGTGCTCCGCTCCGGCGCCACGGGCGTGTTCCAGGGCAAGATCCTGGTGAAGGAGGGCGCGCAGAAGACCGACGGCTACCAGATCAGCCAATCCTTGCTGCTGGACGACGACGCCCAGTTCCTGGCTAAGCCCGAGCTGGAGATCTACGCCGACGATGTCGCCTGCTCCCACGGCTCCACCACCGGGGCGATCGACGAGACCGCGCTGTTCTACCTGCGCTCGCGCGGCGTGCCGGAGAAGGAGGCGACCGACCTCCTCGTCCTCAGCTTCCTCGCGGAGGCCGTCGAGGAGATCGAGGAGGAGGACCTGCGCGAGCGGATCACCGAGACCCTCGCGGAGTGGCTGCGGGGCTGATGCCTGTCTCGCGCGACATGATCCGCGCCTGGGTCCGCCCCGGCGCGGTGATGCGCGAGCGGCTGGCCGAGCCGGTGCGCGAAGACCGGGCCTTCCTGTTCCTGCTCGCCGCCTGCGGTCTGGTGTTCGTGGCCCAGTGGCCCCGGCTGGCCCGGCAGGCCTATCTCGAGGGCGAGGCGCTGGAGCCGCTGATGGGCGCCGCGCTCATGGCCTGGGTCTTCATCGCCCCGCTGCTGTTCTACGGGCTGGCCGCCCTCTCGCATCTGGTGGCCAGGCTCGCGGGCGGGCGGGGCAGCTGGTACGGCGCACGCCTCGCCCTGTTCTGGTCGCTTCTATGCGTCGCACCCGTCTGGCTGCTGCACGGATTGACCGCGGGGTTCATAGGGCCATCTGCGGCACTGACGGGTGTGGGCCTGGCGCTGCTGGGCCTCTTCCTCTGGATTTGGATCGCATCGCTGGCCGTGGCCGAGCGGGGCATGGAGGCGGCATGATCGACGTTGACGCGGTGCGCGCGCAGTTCCCCATCCTCGCGCGCGAGGTGAACGGCAAGCCGCTGGTCTATCTCGACAACGGGGCGTCGGCGCAGAAGCCGCAGGCGGTGCTGGATGCCGTGATGCGCGGCTACGCCGAGGAGTACTCGAACGTCCACCGGGGGCTGCACACGCTGTCCACGCTCTCGACCGAGCGCTACGAGGCCGTGCGCGGGACCGTGGCGCGGTTCCTCGGCGCGCCGTCCGCGGATCACATCGTGTTCACCTCGGGCACCACGGAGGGCATCAACCTCGTTTCCTACGGCTGGGCGGCGCCGCGGATGGAGGCGGGCGACGAGATCGTGCTGTCGGTGGCCGAGCACCACGCCAACATCGTGCCCTGGCACTTCCTGCGCGAGCGGCAGGGCGTGAAGCTGGTCTGGGTCGACACCGAGGCCGACGGCGCGCTGCCGGCGGAGGCGGTGCTGGATGCGGTGACCGAGCGCACGAAGCTGATCGCGATCACCCACTGCTCCAACGTGCTGGGCACCGTGGTGGACGTGAAGGCCATCTGCGCGGGCGCGCGAGAGCGGGGCGTCCCGGTGCTGGTCGACGGGTCTCAGGCCGTGGTGCACATGCCCGTCGACGTCTCGGACATCGGCTGCGACTTCTACGCCTTCACCGGCCACAAGACCTACGGGCCGTCGGGCTCGGGCGCGATCTACATCCGGCCCGAGCGCATGGCCGAGATGCGCCCCTTCATGGGCGGCGGCGACATGATCCGCGAGGTGCACCGGGATGCCATCACCTGGAACGCGCCGCCGATGAAGTTCGAGGCCGGCACGCCCGGCATCGTCCAGACCATCGGCATGGGCGCGGGGCTGGAGTGGATGATGGACCTCGGCATGGACGCCATCGCCGCGCACGAGGCGGGGCTGCGGGACTACGCGACCGAGCGCCTGGGCGGGCTGAAGTGGCTTCAGGTGCAGGGCACGCGGCCCGGCAAGGCGGCGATCTTCTCGTTCACGCTGGAGGGGGCGGCGCACGCGCACGACATCTCCACGGTGCTCGACAAGCGCGGCGTGGCGGTGCGCGCGGGGCACCACTGCGCACAGCCGCTGATGGAGCACCTCGGGGTCACTGCGACCTGCCGGGCGAGTTTCGGCGTGTACAACACGCGGGCCGAGGTGGACGTGCTGGTCGACGCGCTGGAGCTTTGTCACGAGTTGTTCGCCTGACGGGCACCATCACTCGACGGTGACGCCCCGGCCTTGAGCCGGGGCCTCCGGCTGCCATTGGCGCTGCCGTTCCCGAGCGTTGCGCTCGTTCGACGTCGAGGCCCCGGGTCAGGCCCGGGGCGGGATTTCTTGGTTTCCCGCGGACCGCGTCGCCCCGGCCTTGCGCTGGGGTCTCTGGCTGACGTTGGTGCTGCCGTTCCGGAGCGGTAAGCACGCTCCGACGCGGTGGCCCCGGCGCGGGGCCGGGGCGCGGACGACGCTCGCCCTTGCCCGACAGGGGCGCATGGCGGACATGTCGGCCCAGGAGGCCCGCCATGCGACCGACCCGAGCGCCGATCCCCTTCGACCCCGATGCCGGCGCGCGGGGCGTGGCCGTCTGCGCGCCGCCGGACGACTGGGCCGAGGTAGTGCGCGGCGCGGCCGGCTCCGCCCCCTACCTCGCCGGGCTGATCGAGCGCGAGGCGGCGTGGCTGGAGGGCGCGTGGGACGCGGACCCCGGCGCGACGCTGGACGCGATCCTCGCGGAGGCCGCCACCGACGACGACGTCGGCCCCGCCCTGCGCCGGGCCAAGCGGCGCGCGGCTCTTCTCGTGGCGCTGTGCGACCTGGGCGGCGTGTGGACCACGATGCAGGCGACCGCCGCCCTCACGCGGCTGGCGGACGCCGCCCTCGACCGGGCGCTCGCCCACGCCTGCGCGCGCCAGAAGGGGCTGCCCGAGGATCACGGGCTGGTGGCCTTCGCGATGGGCAAGGGGGGCGCGTTCGAGCTGAACTACAGCAGCGACATCGACGTGATCCTGCTGTTCGACCAGTCGCGCCACGACCCCTCGGACTACGCCACCGTGCGCGCCGCGCTCCTGAAGGCGGCGCGGCGGGCGGTGGCGCTGATGCAGGACGTGACGGCGGATGGCTACGTCTTCCGCACCGACCTGCGTCTGCGGCCCGACCCGGCCTCGACCCCCATCGTCATGGCGATGGAGGCGGCCGAGCGCTACTACGAGGGCTTCGGGCGGGCCTGGGAGCGGGCTGCCTGGATCAAGGCCAGACCTTGCGCGGGCGACCTCCGGGCGGGCGAGGCGTTCCTGGAGACACTGCGGCCCTTCGTGTGGCGCCGGCATCTCGACTTCGCCGCCGTGGAGGACGCCCATGCCATGCGGCTCGGCATCCGCGCCCACAAGGAGATCCGCCAGGACTGGGCCGTGCCGGGGCACGACCTGAAGCTGGGGCAGGGCGGCATCCGCGAGATCGAGTTCTTCACCCAGACCCGCCAGATCATCGCCGGCGGGCGCGACCCGAGCTTGCGGGTCCGCGGCACGCTCGAGGGGCTGGAGCGGCTGGCCGCGGCGGGCTGGGTGCCGGACGACCATGCGGAGCGGCTGGCGGCGGCCTACGGGCGCCTGCGCGACGCCGAGCACCGGATTCAGATGGTGAACGACCAGCAGACCCACCGGATGCCGAACGATGCCGAGGGGCTGCGCCGGATCGCCTGCCTCGCGGGCGAGGACGTGGAGCCGTTCGTGGCGAACCTGCGCGAGACGCTGCGGGGCGTGGAGCGCATCGTCGATCCGTTCTTCGCCCCCTCGGAGCCGCGCGAGGCCGAGGCGATCCCCGAGGCCGAGGCCTTCGAGGAGCGGTGGCTCACCTATCCCGCGCTGCGCTCGGAGCGGGCGCGGGGGCACTTCGCGCGGCTGCGCCCGGCGCTGATGGCCGGGTTCGCGCGGGCCGCGAAGCCCGCCGAGGCGCTGCAGGCCTTCGACGGCTTCCTGCGGGGGCTGCCGGCGGGCGTGCAGCTCTTCGCGCTGTTCGAGGCGAACCCGCAGCTCGTGTCGCTCATCGCCGACATCTGCGCCACGGCGCCGTCGATGGCGCGCTACCTGTCGGACCACGCGGAGGTGATGGACGCGGTGCTGGACGGCTCGTTCTTCGCCGGGCTGGGGGCGTTCGAGGCGCCCCGGGCGGAGGGCGACTTCGAGACGCGGCTGGACACGCTGCGCCGCTGGCAGGCCGAGACGCACTTCCGCATCGGCGTGCATCTCCTGCGCCGGCTCGTCAGTCCCGACGACGCGGGCGCGGCCTATGCGCGGTTGGCCGAGGCGACGCTGAATGCCGCGTGGGAGGCCGCCGAGGCCGAGACCGCGCGGCGCTACGGGCGCGTGCCGGGGCAGCGGCTGGCGGCGATGGGCATGGGCTCGCTGGGCGCGGGGCGCCTGACCGCGGCGTCGGACCTCGACCTCGTGGTGCTCCACGACGGCGGCGAGGGGCCGTCCGACGGGCGCCGCGCGTTGGAGCCGGGGCAGTGGGCGGCGCGGTTCACGCAAGTGCTGATCACGGCGCTGAGCGCGCAGATGGGGGCGGGGCGGCTCTACGAGGTGGACATGCGCCTGCGGCCCTCGGGGCGGCAGGGCCCCGTCGCGGTGCCGCTGTCGGGCTTCCGCTCCTACCAGGCGAGCGAGGCCTGGGCGTGGGAGCACCTGGCGCTGACGCGCGCGCGCCCGGTGGCGGGCGATCCCGCCTTGCGCGAGGCGGCCGAGGCGGCGCGGTGCGAGGCGATCGAGGGGAGCCGGTTCGCGCCCGGGGAGGTGCTGGACCAGACCGCCGCGATGCTGGAGCGGCTGAAGACAGCGCGCCCCGGCGGCGGGCTCGACGTGCGCGGCGGCGCGGGCGGCATGCAGCGGATCGAGCTTGCGGCGCAGGCGCACGCGCTGCTGGCCCGCTGCTTCGAGCGCACGGCGGACGCGCAACTGGCGGTCGAGGGCTGGCTCCTGCCGGACGAGCGCGCGGCGCTGCGCGAGGCGCACCGGCTGCAGTGGGACGTGCTGTCGGTGATGCGGCTGGTGGGGGCGCGCGAGGCGCCGCCGGGGCGGGGCGCGGCGGACCTTCTGGCCGACACGGTGGGGATGCGGGGCGCCGAGGCGGTGGCCGAGGCCTGCGATGTCGCCGCCGGGCGCGCCGAGGACGCGATCCGGCGCGCGCTCGCGCGCGGGGCGGGGTAGAGGGCGCCATGGAACGCGATCCGCTCGATCCCAAGACCCTCGTCGCCGACGCCTACGCCATGCCGGGGCTGTCGGAGTCCGAGGCGCGCTCGATCTTCCTCGACTGGGCGCTCAGCGTCGACGACGCGCGCGCCGCGATCCCCGTGCTGCTGGAGCGCCACGGCGCGCCCGACCACCCCATGACCGCCGTGCTGCGCGAGGGGCTGGGCGAGGCGCGGCCCGCGCGCCGCGGCGGACGGGCCGCGCGGCGCAGCTAGGGCCGGGTCGGACGCTCCTCGCCCGGTGTCTGGCGGGTGCCGCGCTCGCGGTAGGGGGTGGTGCCGTACTGGGCGCGGTAGCACTTCGAGAAGTGCGACGGCGAGGTGAAGCCGCAGGCAAGCGCGACCTCGATGATGCTCAGATCGGTCTGCATCAGCAGGTTGCGCGCGCGGGCGAGGCGCAGCTCCATGTAGTAGCGCTTCGGGCTCCGGTTCAGGTAGCGGCGGAACAGGCGCTCGAGCTGGCGCGTGGACATGCCGACCCGCTCGGCGAGGATCGCGGGCGAGACCGGCTCTTCGATGTTCTCCTCCATGGCGCGGATCACCGTGCCGAGGCGCGGGTGGCGCACGCCGATGCGGGTGGGGATCGAGAGGCGCTGGCTGTCGCGGTCGGTGCGGATCGAGCTGTAGATCAGCTGGTCGGCCACGGCGGTGGCGAAGCCCTCGCCCATGTCGTCGGAGATCAGCTTGAGGAACAGGTCCACCGAGGCGGTGCCGCCCGCGGTGGTCATCCAGCGCCCGTCGATGGTGTAGATGCCGCCCGTGAGGTCGACGTCCGGGAAGGCCTCGGCGAATCCGTCCGCGTTCTCCCAGTGGATCGTGGCGCGGCGCCCGTCGATCAGGCCGGCCTCGGCCATCGGCCAGGCGGCGGTGCACAGGCCCGCGACGGGCCCGCCGCGGCGGGCCTCGCGGCGCAGCCAGGACAGGAGCGGCCGGCTCGTGGCGGCACGGATGTCGGTGCCGCCCACCACGACCAGCACGGCGTCGCGGCGCAGCTCGCCGAGGGGGCCGTCGAGCGCGACCTCGACGCCGCTGGAGCTGCGCGCCGCGCCGCCGCCCTCGCCCACCACGTCCCAGCTGTAGGGCGCCGCCTCGGCCATGTGGTTGGCGAGCCGCAGGGTGTCGACCGCGCAGGCGAAGCTCACGAGCGTGAAGTCCCGCATCAGGGCGAAGGTGAAGTGACGGCTCGGCTCGGGCATCGGTGGGCCTCCCACGGCCGGGAAACCGCGATTCCCCCACCCAATCAATCGGAATCTGCGCCCCCCAGCCTTTCCGCGCCCCTGCGGATGGGGTAGGGCGCCTCCCGCGAACCTCTGGAGGACGGATCATGGGCTGGACCAGGAGCGATTGGCGCGCGAAGCCGCGGGTGCAGATGCCCGAGTATCCCGATGCGGACGCGCTGGAGGCCACCGAGGCGCGTCTGCGCCGCTACCCGCCGCTGGTGTTCGCCGGCGAGGCGCGCACGCTGCGCTCGGAGCTGGCCGCCGCCGGCCGGGGCGAGGCGTTCCTCCTGCAGGGCGGCGACTGTGCCGAGAGCTTCGCGGAGTTCTCCGCCGACACCATCCGCGACACCTTCAAGGTGATGCTGCAGATGGCGATGGTGCTGACCTACGGCGCCAAGGTGCCGGTGGTGAAGGTGGGCCGCATGGCCGGCCAGTTCGCCAAGCCCCGCTCGGCGCCGACGGAGGTGAAGGACGGCGTCGAGCTGCCTTCCTACCGCGGCGACATCATAAACGAGCTGCCCTTCACGCCCGAGGCGCGCATCCCCGCGCCCGCGAAGATGCTGGAGGCCTACACCCAGGCCGCCGCCACGCTGAACCTCCTGCGCGCCTTCTCGAAGGGCGGCTTCGCGGATGTGCACCAGGTCCACGCCTGGACTCTGGGCTTCGCCGAGGGCGAGCGCGCGGCGCAGTACCGCGACATGGCCGGGCGCCTCCAGGACACGCTGGACTTCATGACCGCCGCGGGGCTCACGGCCGAGAACAACGCCGAGCTGGCGACGGTCGACTTTTACACCTCGCACGAGGCGCTGCTGCTGGAGTACGAGGAGGCGCTGTGCCGCCGCGACTCCCTTACCGGGCAGTGGCTGGCCGGGTCGGGGCACATGATCTGGATCGGCGACCGCACGCGCCAGCCGGATGGCGCTCACGTGGAGTTCGCGCGCGGCGTGCTGAACCCGATCGGGCTCAAGTGCGGCCCGTCGATGGAGGCGGACGACCTCAAGCGCCTGCTGGCCACGCTGAACCCCGACAACGAGATGGGCAGGCTGACGCTGATCGCGCGCTTCGGCGCCGGCAAGGTCGGCGACCACCTGCCGCGCCTCGTGCGCACGGTGCAGGAGGAGGGCGCCAACGTGGTGTGGTCGTGCGACCCGATGCACGGCAACGTCATCAAGTCGTCCACGGGCTACAAGACGCGGCCCTTCGACTCGATCCTGCGCGAGGTGCGCGAGTTCTTCGCGGTGCACCGCGCCGAGGGCACCGTGCCGGGCGGCGTCCACTTCGAGATGACGGGGCAGGACGTCACCGAGTGCACCGGCGGCGTGCGCGCCGTCACCGACGAGGACCTGAGCGACCGCTACCACACGGCCTGCGATCCGCGCCTCAACGCCTCGCAGTCGCTGGAGCTGGCGTTCCTCGTGGCCGAGGAGCTGCAGGGCCGCCGCGAGGAGGCGCGCGCCGTCTCCTGACGCGTGGCGGAGCCGTTCCGTCGGGCGTGGCGGATTTCGCCGCGTTGCGGCGGAACTTCGCCCAATGCCCGGACGTTGCCGCGCTTATGTCATGGATCGTAGCGCGGCGGCCTTGAAGGCGCCCCTATCCCCCCGCAGGCACGCGGTAGCCTGAAACGCGAAACAGTTCTCCGCCGAACGGGGGACGCCCGCGGAAGCGGGGGGATAGAGGGACGACCTGCCATGACGAACGCCGATAGCCTCGAAATCGCGATGCTGAACATGCTCAACGACCTGCGCCGCAAGAACGGCAAGGCGGAGCTGACGCTCGAGAAGAACCTCAACGAGGCCGCCGAGGACTACGCCGAGACGCTGCTGGCCCGGAACCACTGGAGCCACACCGGACCCGACGGCTCCTCCGCGCGCGACCGCGCCACCGCGGCGGGCTTCGACTTCGTGGCGCCCTCGACCGTGGGCGAGAACCTCGGCATCGCCGGCGCCGACGGCGACGCCGACCAGCTCGACGAGGTGCAGAAGGTGTTCGACGCGCTGGTGAACAGCCCATCGCACTACGAGAACATGCTCAAGGACAAGTACACGCATGTCGGCATCGGCATCGAGACCGGCACGCACACCATCCTCGGCGGTGCGCAGTCGATGCTCGGCGTGCAGCTGTTCGGCGGCACCGCGGGCTCCGTGGACGAGCAGATCCTCGGCGGCGGCGGCACCTCCCGGACGGAGACTGCCGACGCCGACGACGACGCGTCGCCGACGGCCGGAAGCGGCACGACCAATAGTGGCGCGACCGAGAAGGGCAACGCGGACGACCGCATCGTCACCGGCGACAAGGCGGACGTGATCCGCGCCGGCGGCGGCGACGACGTGGTCGACTCGGGGCGCGGCAACGACCGCGTCGAAGGCGGCGCGGGCGACGACCTGATCCGCTCCGGCGCCGGCCACGACAAGGTGCGCGGCGGCGACGGCGACGACCGGATCGTCACGTCGGACGGCAACGACCAGGTCTGGGGCGACGACGGAAACGACGTCATCAACGCGGGCGACGGCGACGACGTCGTGAACGCGGGCCGGGGCCGCGACCGGGTGGAGCTGCGCGACGGCGACGACGTGTTCCGCGACGTGTTCGAGCGCGGGCCCGACGGCGCCGACTGGGTCGACGGCGGGCGCGGCAACGACGTCATGCACGGCGGCGGCGGCAACGACGTGTTCCGCGGCAGCGACGGCAACGACCGGCTCAACGGCGGCCACGGCGACGACAAGCTGATCGGCGGCCGCGACGACGACACGCTGAACGGCGGGGCGGGCGACGACCGGCTCCACGGGCAGGCGGGCAACGACAAGATCGTGGGCGGCGCGGGCTTCGACCGGCTGCTGGGCTACAACGGCGACGACGTGCTGTGGGGCTACAACGGCCGCGACCTGATGAACGGCGGCGGCGGCGACGACATCCTCGCGGGCGGCTCGGGCAACGACGCCATGACCGGCAGCAAGGGCAACGACACGTTCATCTTCCGCAAGGGCTACGACCGGGACGTCGTCAACGACATGACCGACGGCGAGGACATCCTGAAGCTCGACGACAACCTGTGGGGCAACGCGAACCTCGGCATCTGGCAGGTCGTGGGCCGGTACGGCGAGATCACCGACGACGGGCTCCTGCTGGACTTCGGCGAGGACGAGCTGCTGCTGCGCGGCCTCGACCGGTTCCACCAGATCTCGGACCAGGTCGAGTTCGTTTGAGACCCTGCCCGCCGCCGCGTCGGATCGCGGCGGCGGGCATCACCTTCGGGATCGCACGCGCACGCCCGCGGCCCGAGGGCTACTTGACCACGCGCAGGTGCGGCGGGCCGGGACGGTAGGGCGCCTGCGCCTCGGCGGCCTCGGCGAGCACGGGGCGGCGCGCGGGCCGCGGGGCCAGCAGCGGCGCGACGTGGTCGCGCAGGATCGCGAAGCGGCGCGGCCCCTCCACCACCACCCGGTCCGGCACCAGCACCCCGAGCGCGCGGCACACCCGGCCCGACGCCTCGCACAGGGGCAGCACCAGCATTCGCGCGGCCAGCGGCCCCTCCGCGCCCGGCGAGATGAGGTCCAGCTCGAGCGAGGCCGATTCGGCGAAGGGGCGCTCGAACAGCCGCACGGCGCGGGCGCGCTGGTCGGTCTCGAAGAAGGCGCGCACGGGCAGGCCGCGCAGCTCCATCCCCATCACGCCGTTGGCGACGCGCCCCCCGAGGCGCACGCGCACCGTGCCGGGGCGCACCCGCTCCAGCATCACCGCGTGGCCGAGGATCGTCCGCATGGCCATCGGGTCGAGATCCGTGCGCAGGGGCAGGGCGCCGTCCTCGCGCATCGCGGACCAGAGCGCCCAGGCGCGGGCGAGGATCGGCGAGGCGGGCGCCGCGTCGCCGCCCGGCGCGCCCGGACCGCGGGAGGCGCCGAAGCTGCCCGCGCCGCCGTACCCTCCGTAGTCGAAGTCGCCCATGATCGCCCCCTCCGCATTCGGCCCGCGTGCGGACCCCGAACGGGAGCCGCGGTCGCAGGACCCGAAAGGTAGCCCTCGTCCGTTCGAAATGCCCGCAATTCCTTGACTGCTGGTTAACGTGTCTCTCGCCTTCCGGGCGAGCGCGGCCCCGCTTGCCGCCGCCGGGGCCAGGGGCTAGGCGGGGCCGGTGAAGTCCATGACGGGATACGCGGCGCTGGATGCGCCGGGGCGGCGCTGGGAGCTGCGGGGCGTGAACGGCCGCGGGCTGGACCTGCGCTTCCGCCTGCCCGACCGCCCCGCGGGGCTGGAGCCCGAGGCCCGCCGGCTGCTGCAGGCGCGCGTCGCACGGGGCAGCCTGACGCTCTCGCTGCGCCTCGGCGGCGACGAAGCCGCCGGGCCGCGCCTCGACCCTGCCGCGCTGGAAGCGGCGCTCGATGCCGTCGCCGCCGTGTCGGACCGCGCCGCGGCGCGTCATCTCGACCTCGTGGCCACCGACCCGGCCCGCATCCTCGCGCTGCCGGGCGTGTGGGGCGCGGGTGCCGCGGCGGAGGTGTCGCTCGGGGACCTGAAGGCCGAACTCGCCTCGCTGGTCGAGGCGTTCGACGCCGCGCGCGCGAAGGAGGGCGAGGCGCTGCGCACGATCCTCGCCGCGCAGGTGGACGCGATCGAGGCCCTCGTGGCACGGGCCGACGCGCTCGGCCCCGAGCGGGCCGAGGCCGCCGCCGCGGCGCTGCGCGAAGCGCTCGCGCGGCTCGGCGCGCAGGCGGACGGCGCGCGCATCGAGGCCGAGGTGGCCCTGCTGCTCGTGCGCGGCGACGTGGCCGAGGAGCTGGACCGCCTGCGCGTCCACGTGGCCGCCGCGCGCGACCTGCTGGACGCCGAAGGCCCCGTGGGCCGCCGCCTCGACTTCCTCGTGCAGGAGTTCGTGCGCGAGGCGAACACGCTCTGCTCGAAGTCCGCGCACGCAGGGCTCACTGCCGTGGGGCTTGAGATGAAGGCCGCCATCGACCGCCTGCGCGAGCAGGCCATGAACGTCGAATGAGCGCCGCCGCCGCCCGCCGCCGCGGCCTCGCCGTGATCCTCTCCAGCCCGTCCGGGGCCGGAAAGTCCACCATGGCGCGGCGCCTGATGGCCTGGGACCCGACGCTGACCTTCAGCGTCTCGGCCACTACGCGCCCGCCGCGCCCCGGCGAGGTGGAGGGCATCCACTACTACTTCCGCTCGCGCGACGAGTTCGGCCGCCTCGTGCTTGACGGCGAGATGCTGGAGCACGCCGAGGTGTTCGGGAACCACTACGGCTCGCCCCGCGCGCCCGTGGAGACGGCGCTCGGCGAGGGGCGGGACGTGATCTTCGACATCGACTGGCAGGGCGCCCAGCAGATCGCCAACTCCGCGCTGCGGGCCGACGTGATCTCGATCTTCATCCTGCCGCCCTCGATCCGGGAGCTGGAGCGCCGCCTGCGCGAGCGCGGGCAGGACAGCGACGACGTGATCCGGGGCCGCATGGAGAAGTCGGCCGTAGAGATCAGCCACTGGGCCGAGTACGACTACGTGCTGGTGAACGACGACGCCGACGCCTGCGAGGAGCGGCTGCGCACGATCCTGCGCGCCGAGCGCCTGCGCCGCGTCCGCCAGCCCTGGCTCACCGCCCACGTGGGCGGCCTGATGGAGGAGTTCGCGGCCCGATGATCTACTCGCTGGACGGCATCGCCCCCGAGATCGCCCCCGACGCCTGGGTGGCGCCCGACGCCAACGTGATCGGCCGGGTGCGGCTGGAGGCCGAGTCCTCGGTCTGGTTCGGCGCCACCCTGCGCGGCGACAACGAGCCGATCGTGGTCGGGCGCGGCTCGAACGTGCAGGAGAGCTGCGTCTTCCACACCGATCCGGGCTGCCCGCTCACGGTGGGCGCGGACGTCACCGTGGGCCACCGGGCCATCCTGCACGGCTGCACCGTCGAGGACGGCGCGCTGATCGGCATGGGGGCGACGGTGCTGAACGGCGCGGTTATCGGGGCGGGGGCGCTGATCGGGGCGAACGCGCTGATCCCGGAAGGAAAGGTGATCCCGCCGGGCGCGCTGGTCGTGGGCGCGCCGGGCAAGGTGGTGCGCCAGCTCGACGAGGCGGCGGTGGCGGCGCTGCTCGGCTCGGCGGCGGGCTACCGCGCGAAGGCGGCGGCGTTCCGCGCCGGCCTGCGTCCGATGGGCTAGACCACCAGCGCGAGGCGCCGCTCGTCGGCTTCCACCGAGACGGGTCGGCGCAGGGCGCGCGACTCGGCGGCGAGCAGGCCGAACTGCACCTCGGCGCCGCGCAGGTCCGCGGGCAGGGCGGCGCGGCCCAACGCCTCCCACAGCAGGTGGTCGATGCGCAGGCGCTCGGCCTCGGCCCGGATCGCCCAGGCCTCTGCGTCGCGCCGCACTTCGATGCGCCCGCCTCGGGGCATCGCCGTCTCGACGCACAGGAGGGCCAGCAGCGCCAGCCGCATCTCCGCGCGAGGGCGGTCGCCCGCGTCGCGCCATGCCGCCTCGATGCGCGTGTCCCCGTAGACCGACGTCAGCAGTGCCGACACCTCGCGCGCGGGCACCGGGCCGTCGCCGCCGCCCGCGCCGAAGGCGAGGCGGAACAGCCGCAGCCGAGCCAGGCCCGCGTCCACCGCGCCCCGCACCAGCGCCAGCTCCTCGCTTTCGCCGTGGGCCATCTCCAGCAGCTCCAGCCCGTTCGCCACGGCGCCCAGCGGTCCGGCGAGGTCGTGGCAGATGCGCGAGCCGAGCAGGGCGGCGAGGTCGGGCTGGCCGGCGGCATCGGATGCGCTAGGACGTGTGTCTGACATGGAGGCCTCCCCGTGGTGGATTCGCACGATCTCAACGCCTTTCTGGAGCCCGGAATGCTCGTGCGCCACCCCGGCGCCGAGGATTGGGGGCGCGGGCAGGTGCAGTCCAACATCGGCGGCAAGGTGACCGTGAACTTCGAGCATGCGGGCAAGCGCACCATCGACGGGAGGCACGTGCAGCTCGTGGTCGATCCGGGCTAACCGGCGCGGTTGCGCGGGGCGGGGGCGGGCGCTACTGCGCCGCCATGCTGCCGCACGCCCCGCACGTCGCCTCCGGCCCCGAGATCGCGGCCGCCGCCGCGCTGCGCCGCGCGGTGTTCGTGGACGAGCTGGGCGCCGATGCGGGTGCCGAGGCGGACCGCTTCGACGCCGAGGCCGAGCACATGGTGCTGCGCGGCGAAGGCGGCGCGGTGATCGCCACGCTGCGGCTGGCCGAGGGCGCGCGCTACACGGCCGGCGAGTTCGACATCTCGAAGCTGGAGCGCAGCGGCAGGCGCATGGGCGAGCTGGGACGCATGTGCGTGGCGCCCGCCTACCGGGGCGGGGCCGGTGCCGTGGCGCTGCTGGCGGCCGCGGTGGAGCGCCTGCGGGCGCGCGGAGTGGAACTGGTGGTGGGCACCGGCTCGCTGCCCGGCGCGGACCCCGAGGCGCACATGCCCGCCCTGCGCGCCCTGCGGGCCGCGGCCCTTGCGCCCGATGCCCTGCGCCCCCGCGCCCGCGGACCCGAGGCGGTGACGGTGGGCGAGGGCGGGCGGCCCGGCGACATGCGGCGGGTGCCGCCGATCCTCAAGAGCTACCTGCGCGCGGGCGCCTGGGTGGGCGAGGGGGCCTGGGTCGACCGCGCCATGGACTGCGTGGACGTGTGCCTCGTGCTCGACCTCGCGCGCCTGCGGCCGCCGGCGGCGCTGCGGCGCCTTGCGGAGCGCCCGCGGTGATCTCCTGGGACGCGGCGCCGCAGCTCGCGCCTCCGCAGCTCGGCGCGCGGGACTGGCTGCGGGTGCTGCGCCGGGGCGTGCCGCTGGCGCTCGTGCTGGCCGGTGGGCTCGCGGTGCTGCTGCTCCTGCGCGTGGCGGAGCGGCCCCTATGCGGTCTGCGCCGCCCGGTGACGCCCTACGTGACCCAGTTCGTGTGCCGCGCCGCGTTCCGCCTCCTCGGCCTGCCGCGCCGCGTGCGGGGCCGGGTGATGCGGCGCGACGGGATCTGCGTGGCGAACCACGCGTCGTGGCTCGACATCTTCGCGCTGAATGCGTCGAAGCGCATCTATTTCGTGTCGAAGCACGAGGTGGCGGGATGGCCCGCGATCGGCTGGTTGGCCCGCGCCACCGGCACCGTGTTCATCCGCCGCGACCCGCGCGAGGCGGCCCGGCAGGCCGCCCTGTTCGAGCGGCGCCTCCGCGCCGGCCACCGTCTCCTGTTCTTCCCCGAGGGCACCAGCACCGATGGCCTGCGCGTCCTCGCCTTCAAGCCCACGCTCTTCGCCGCGCTGTTCTCGGAGACTTTGCGCGAGCGGATGCACGTGCAGCCCGTCACGCTCGCCTACCACGCGCCCGCGGGCGCCGATCCGGCCTTCTACGGGTGGTGGGGCGAGGCGGGCTTCGCCGAGGCGGTCCTGCGGGTGCTGGCGCGGCGGCGGCAGGGGCACGTCGAGGTGATCTATCACGAGCCGATGCCGGTCGCGGCGTTCGAGGGGCGCAAGGCGCTCGCGCGGGCGGCCGAGGAGCGGGTGCGCGAGGGACTGCGCGAAGCCCTGGACGCGCGGGCGGGGGGAACGGCCGCGGACCGCGAGGTGCCCGAATTGTGCTAGGTTCGGGCCGCGAGGGGCAATGGACGGGCCGCGGGCGCGTCCGGAGTTGAACCGATGACCCGATACCCGAACCGACTGGCGGCGTGCCTCCTGGCTGCCGCCGCCGTCCTCCTGCTGGCCGGCTGCGGCGCCGCGATCCCCTCGCTGGAGGACCGCGCGGCGTTCATGCACTCCGACATGCACTTCGACACGAGCAAGTAGCTCACCGCAGCGGCGCGAGGATCTCCGCCAGCCGCGCCGCCGCGTCCTCGGCCGACCACACCTCCTCGCCGAGCGCGAGGAAGTCGGTGGCGTCGCGCAGGGATTCCACCGCGGCCGGGTCGAGGTTGCCCTCGGCCACCACCGGCACCTCCACCATCTCGGACCACCACGCGAAGAGATCGCGCCCCGCGGGCTCGCCCGCGCCAAGGCTCGCGCCCACGGGGCCGAACGCCACGTAGTCGGCTCCGTTCTCGCCGGCCACCATCCCGTCGTGGCGGGACGTGCCGCAGAACGCGCCGATGATCGGGTCGTCGCCCCAGTCGGCGCGCAGCTTGCGCAAGGATCGGGGGTCGGTGAGGTGCACGCCGTCCAGTCCCAGCGGCTCCACCAGCGCGGCGTGGTCGGCGATCACCAGCGGCACCTCGAACGGGTGCGCCACCTCGCGCACCATGTCGGCGGCGCGGGTGATGCGGTCGCGGTCCTGCGTGGCGAGAGCGAGGCGCAGGCAGGCCACGTCGTGAGCGTCGAGCACGGCGCGGAGGCGGCCTGCGAAGGCGGCGTCGATCTCGGGCGGCGTGACGAGGTAGATCCGGGGGGCGTCCATGGGGCGGGGGGTATCGCGCGCACCGTTGCGCCGCAAGCGCGGCGGCGCTAGGCGCGGCGGCCATGGACACTCCCGACTTCGTGCTCGTGCGCCCGCAGATGGGCGAGAACGTCGGCGCCGCCGCGCGCGCCATGCTGAACTTCGGGCTGGAGCGCATGCGCGTCGTCGCCCCCCGCGACGGCTGGCCGAACGAGCGCGCCGTGGCGCTGGCCTCCGGCGCGGGCCGGGTGCTGGACGCCGCCGTGGTCTCGGACACCACCGCGGACGCCGTGGCGGGGGCGCACTGGGTTCTGGCAACGACCGCACGCGACCGCGACCTGACCAAGCCGGTGTACGACCCCGAGGCGGCCATGCGCGAGGCGGCACGCCGCATCGCGGAAGGCCAGCGCGTGGCCGTCCTCTTCGGCCCCGAGCGCACGGGGCTGGAGAACGACGACGTGGCGCTCGCCAATGCCATCGTCTCGGTGCCGACCAACCCCGCCTTTCCGTCGCTGAACCTCGCGCAATGCGTGCTCCTGATGGGCTACGAATGGCGCCGCACCCGGGGCGTCGCCGCCCCCGCCGTCGAGATGGCCGGGACCGAGTGGGCCAGCGCGGCCGAGATGGCGGCGCTGGGGGACCACTTCGAGGAGCGGCTGGACGAGGCGGGCTTCTTCTTCCCGGCGGGCAAGGCGCCCGCGATGAAGCGCAACCTGCGCAACCTCTGGTCGCGGATGCCGCTGACGCGCGCCGACGTGCAGACCTTCCACGGCATGATGCGCCAGATGGTCCGCTGGGCCGGCCGCGACGCGGCGCCGCGCGACGCGGGGGATGCGCCCCCGCCGCGAAACCCTTAAGTCCTCCGCGACGGAGGTGGACATGGCGAAACGGGCGATCTTCGAGGATGTCGGTACCGGCGCGCGGGCCGAGGCGCGGGCGGGCGGCATCGACGCCGGCAGGCGCGGCGACCGGGGCGCGGTGCGCGTCTTCCTCGCGGTCCTCTTCGCGCTGGTGGTCGCCATGATCGCCGTGGGCGGCCTGACGCGCCTGACCGACTCCGGCCTCTCGATCACCGAATGGCGACCCGTCACCGGTGCACTGCCGCCCCTGTCGGCCGAGGCGTGGGAGGCGGAGTTCGCGCTCTACCGCGCGATCCCCGAGTACCAGCTCCAGAACCGCGGCATGACGCTGGCCGAGTTCCAGACCATCTACTGGTGGGAGTGGGGGCACCGGCAGCTCGGCCGCGTGATCGGCCTCGTGTGGCTGCTGGGATTCGTCGGTCTGCTGGCGACGAAGAAGATCCCGCCCGGCTGGACCGGACGCCTCGTGCTCCTGGGCGCGCTCGGCGGCCTCCAAGGGGCGATCGGCTGGTGGATGGTCTCCTCGGGGCTGGAGGGCACGATGCTCGACGTGGCGTCCTACCGCCTCGCCACGCATCTCGGGCTGGCCTTCGTGATCCTAGGGCTCATCGCGTGGTTCATGCTCGACCTGTCGCGCTCCGCCGCGGACCTCCTGCAGGCCCGCCGCTTGGCCGAGCCGCGCCTCGCGACGTGGGGCACGGTGCTGATCGCCGCGGTGCTGTTCCAAGTGATCTTGGGCGCGCTGGTCGCGGGGATCGACGCCGGGCGCAACTACACCGACTGGCCGCTGATGGCCGGGGGCCTGACGCCGCCAGACATGTGGGCGCTGGAGCCGTGGTGGCGCAACCTGTTCGAGAACGACGGCACGGTGCAGTTCTTCCACCGCCTCTGGGGCTACGCGCTGCTGGGGCTGGTGATTGCCGCCGCCGTCGCCGCGCGCCGCTCGGCCCACCGCAAGACGCGGCTGGCCTTCACCGCCGCGCTGCACATGACCGTGCTGCAGATCGTGCTCGGGGTCGTGACGGTGATGTACTCGTCCCCGTGGTACTTCGCGATCGTCCACCAGCTCGGCGCCGTGGTGCTGCTGGTGCTCGTGATCCGCGCGCGGCATCGTGCCGGCACACCGCTCCCCCAATCCGTGAGACAGCCATGAACGCGCCCACCCGCACCTCGCCCTACGACCAGCTCATGGCGTTTCAGCGCACCACCGAGGCGCTGGCGGCCGTGGCGGGCCGCACCGGCTGGGACCAGGAGACGGTGATGCCCCCCGGGGCCGCGCCCCAAAGGGCCGAAGAGATGGGCGCGCTGGAGGAGGTGCTGCACGCACGCCGCACCGACCCGCGCATCGGCGCGTGGCTGGAGGCCGCCGAGGCGCCTGACCTCGCCGCCGAGGCCAACCTGCGCGAGCTGCGCCGCTCGTTCGAGCGCAACCGTCGGGTCCCCGCCGCGCTCGCCTCCGAGATCGCCCGCGTCACGTCGTTGGCCCAGGGACAGTGGGCCCGCGCCCGCGCGAACGAGGACGCCGACGCCTTCCGCCCCGTGCTCTCAGAGGTCGTGCGCCTGCGCCGCGAGGAGGCCGCAGCCCTGTCCGAGGGCGATCCCTACGACGCGCTGGTGCAGGACTACGAGCCGGGCGGGAACGGCGCGCTGATGGCCGCCATGTTCGCCGAGATGCGCCCCCGGCTGGTGGAGCTGCGCCGCCGCGCCCTGGCCGCCGAGCCGGCGCCTCGGCTGGCGGGCCACTTCCCGAAGGACGCGCAACTGGCGCTCTCGCGCGAGATCGCCGAGCGGTTCGGATACGACTTCGGGCGCGGGCGGCTGGACCTTGCGGTGCACCCGTTCTCCTCCGGCTCCGGCCTCGACGTGCGGATCACCACGCGGGTGGACGAGGCCGATCCGTTCAGCTGCCTCTACTCCACGATCCACGAGGTCGGCCACGCCGCCTACGAGCAGGGCGTGGACCCCGCGCACCTGCTGACGCCGATCGGGCGTGGGGTGTCGATGGGCGTGCACGAGTCCCAATCGCGCTCCTACGAGAACCAGATGGGCCGGTCCGAGGCGTTCTGCGGCTGGCTGTTCGGACGGATGCGCGAGACGTTCGGCGACATCGGCGTCGGCAGCGAGCGGGACTTCTACCGCGCGGTGAACGCCGTGCGCGCCGGCTACATCCGCACCGAGGCGGACGAGGTGAACTACAACCTCCACGTCATGCTGCGCTTCGACCTGGAACGCGCGCTGATCCGAGGAGAGCTGGAGGTGGCCGACCTGGAAGCGGCCTGGAACGAGCGCTTCGCGGCGGACTTCGGCGTGGCGGTGGACAGGCCGTCCAACGGGTTCATGCAGGACGTGCACTGGTCGGTGGGGCTGATGGGCTACTTCCCGACCTACAGCTTGGGCAACCTCTACGCCGGCTGTCTTTTCAGTGCCTTGCGCGGCGATCTTCCCGGTCTCGACGCATCGCTGGCCGCGGGCGATCCGTCGCCTGCGACGAAGTGGTTGCGGGACCGTCTGCAGCGCTTCGGGGCGCTGCGGATGCCGGGGGACACGATCCGCGAGGCGACGGGCGCGGAGCCGTCGGCGGAGCCATTGTTGAGGTACCTCGAGGCGAAGTTCGGTGACCTCTATCCCTGAGGGGCCATTTCCTTCGGCAAGGAAATGGCGGGGGCAAACTCTTCGGAAGAGTTTGCGGGGTCAGGCGCGCATGCGCTCGCCGGTAGGGTCGTACATCGGGCGGAGCGACGCCTCCGCCGCCACGCGCGTTCCGGCGATCTCGATCTCCCACTGGCTGGCGACCAAGTCTGCGACCTTTTCCCCCGCGCAGGGCACGTAGCCCAGCCCCACGGCCGCCCCAAGGGCATGGCCGTAGCCGCCCGAGGTGAGGTGGCCGACCATCTCGCCGTCGCGCAGGATCGGCTCGGCGTGGTGCAGCTCGGGCTCCGGGTCGCGGAGGCGGAACTGAAGGAGGCGGCGGGCGGGGCCGCTCTCGCGCTTGGCGGCAACCGCATTCGCGCCGACGTAGTCGCCCGACTTGCGGCAGGCGAAGGCTAGGCCGGCCTCGACGACGTGGTCCTCGGGGGTGATGTCATGGCCCATGTGGCGGAACGCCTTCTCCATGCGCAGGGTGTCCATGGCGTGGAGGCCGACGAGGCGCAGCCCGTGCGGATCGCCTGCCGCCACGAGTGTCTCGAAGGCATGGGCGGCCATGTCGGCGGAGACGTAGACCTCGTAGCCCAACTCGCCTACGTAGGAAACGCGGTGAAGGCGCGCGAGGCCGAGGCCCAGCTCGACGTTCCGTGCCGTTCCAAAGGGTTGCGCGGCGTCGCTCATGTCGTCCGCGCAGGCATCGGCCAGCACCGCGCGGGCGTCCGGGCCCATCACGGCCATCACCGCCTCGCCGGCCGTGACGTCGGTGATCGTGACCGCCATGTTACCCGCGAGGCGGCGCAGGCGGGTCTCGTCGCGCAGGCGGGTGGCGGCGGGGGTGACCATGAGGAAGGCGGTCTCGGAGAGGCGGGTGACGGTGACGTCGGCCTCGATGCCGCCGCGGGCGTTGAGCATCTGGGTGTAGACGATGCGGCCCGCGGCGACGTCCATCTCGGCGCCGCAGGCGATGAGGAGGAGGCGCAGGGCGTCGCGGCCCTCGATGCGCAGCTTGCCGAAGCTGGACATGTCGTAGAGGCCGACGCCCTCGCGCACCGCCATGTGCTCCGCGCGGCGGTTCTCCCACCACGCGGGGCGGTGCCAGTCGTAGTCGTAGACAGCCGCTTGACCTTCGCGGGCGAACCAGTTGGCGCGCTCCCAGCCGGCCAGTTCGCCCATCACCGCGCCGCGGTCGAGCAGCTCGCGGTGGATCGGCGAGCGGCGCACGCCCCGGGCCGTCGCCTTCTGGCGGAACGGGAAGTGGTCCGCATAGAGCAGGCCCAGCGTCTCGCTCGCCCGCTCGCGCAGGTAGCGGCGGTTGCCCTGGAACGGCTCCATCCGGGCGACGTCGACGTCCACAAGGTCGAAGGGCATCTCGCCGCCCTCCATCCACTGCGAGAGCGCCAGCCCCGCACCCCCGGCGGACTGGATGCCGATGGAGTTGAAGCCCGCCGCGACCCAGACGTTGGCCGTGCCGGGGCACGGTCCGAGGTGGTACGCATCATCGGGGGTAAAGCTTTCGGGACCGTTAAAGAACGTGTGGATGCCGGCGGATTCCAGCATCGGCATGCGGGCGACGGCGCGTTCCAGGATCGGCTCGAAGTGGTCGAAGTCCTCGGGGAGCTGGTCGAACTCGAAGTCCTCGGGGATCGGACCCCACGGTTTCGCCACCGGCTCGAAGGCGCCGAGCAGCATCTTGCCCGCGTCTTCCTTGTAGTAGGCGCACTCGTCGGGGACGCGCAGGACGGGCAGCGTTCCAAGGTTCTCAATGGCTTCCGTGACGATGTAGAAGTGCTCGCAGGCTTGTAGGGGGACGTTGGCGCCGAGCATCCACCCGAGGTCGCGGGCCCACATGCCGCCGCAGTTGACGACGTGATCGCAGGCGATGGTGCCGGTGTCCTCACCCTGCCGCCACTCGACGTGGGTGACGCGGTCGCCCTGCCGCCGGACGCCGGTCAGGGCCGTGTTCTCAAACACTTGCGCGCCGTTCTGGCGCGCCCCCTTGGCCAGCGCGTGGGCGATGTTGGCGGGGTCGCCCTGACCGTCCTTCGGCAGCCAGACGGCGGCCTGCACGTCGTCGGTGCGCAGGTGTGGGTAGCAGGCCTTCACGTCGGCGGCGCCGATCTCCTCGACCTCCACGCCCCAGGCGCGGGCCATGCCGGCCTGGCGGCGGATTTCCTCGGCGCGGGCGGGGGTTAGCGCGACGGTGATGGAGCCGCAGCGACGGAAGCCGGTGGCGACGCCGGTCTCGGATTCGAGGGTGCCGTAGAGTTCCTGGCTGTACTTGGCCAGCCGCGTCATGGCGGGGGTCGCGCGGAGCTGGGCGATGAGGCCGGCGGCGTGCCATGTGGTGCCGGAGGTGAGGCGCTTTCGCTCCAGAAGTACCGGATTCCACCCGAGTTTCGCCAGATGATAGGCGACCGAGCAGCCAACGACGCCGCCGCCGATGACGACGACGCGGGCGGTGGTGGGAGGGGTCATCGGAGGGCCTCCAGAGCACTGGATTCAGGGGGGCGCCCCCCGTGCACCCCCCGTACACCCCCCGTGCATACGCAGGGGCACATCACGGCGGGGCGGGTCACGCGCGGATCCGGGCGAAGTCGGCGTCCCATGCGGGGCCGGCGAGGACGTTGGCGGGGACGGATTCGCCGAACACGTCGATGATGAGCGCCGTGCCCTCGTCCAGCCCGGCGGGGATCATGGCGAGGGCGAGGGCCATGCCGCTGCGGTGGCCCCAGCCGGCGGAGGTGACCTCGCCGACGATCGCGCCGCCCGCGCTGACGTTCGCCATGTAGAGGGGATCGAGGTCGCCCTCGTAGCGGAGCAAGGCGAGGCGGCGCTCCGGCTCGGGGCCGGGGTCGCGCATGAAGCGCGCGAGCCCGAGTTCGCGCAGGGTGTAGTCGGTGGACAGGTCCTGCTTCCACGCGAGCCAGCCCTTCTCGAGCCGCATGGAGTCGAGGGCGATCATGCCGAAGGGGCGGGCGCCCGCCGCGGACACGGCGTCCCAGAGGGCGGGGACGTGCTCGTTCGCGGCGTGGATCTCCCAGCCGAGGTCGCCGGCGAAGCTGACGCGGACGAGGTGGCAGGGCCGGCCCGCGACCGTCGCCGTGCCGTGGGTGAGCCAGGGCTTCGCGAGGTCGTAGTCGGTGGCGATGCGCTGAAGCAGGACGCGGGCCTCGGGGCCGGTGACGAGGAGGGTGTCGAAGGCATCCGTGTGGTCGGTGAGGGTGACGCCCTCGGGCATGTCCCGCGTCAGCCAGTCGCGGTCGTGGAGCTGGGCCACGGCGGCGGTGATGAGGGTAAAGTGGTCCGTGCCGTGGCGAATGACGCTCATCTCGGTCACGCAGCGGCCCCGGTGGTCGGCGAAGTAGGCGAGACCCACGCGGCCGGGCTTCGGCAGGCGGCCGGACATCTTCGATTCCAGCCACGCGGCGGCGCCCTCGCCATCGAGGTTGAAGCGCGAGAAGCCGCAGATGTCGATCACGCCCACGGAGTCCCGCACGGCGGCGCATTCCTCGGCCACGGCGTCCCACCACGGGCCCTTCCGATCAAAGGTTTCAGAGGCGGCTTCCGACGTGTCGTCGCCGGGGCGGGCGTACCAGAGGGCGCGCTCCCAGTCGCCGAAGCTGCCCATCTGGCCGCCGGCGGCGCGGATGCGGTCGTCCACGGGCGAGAGGCGCAGGTCGCGGCCCGCGGGCCAGGCGTGGCGGGGGTGGTGGATGGCGTATTCGTGGCGGTAGACCTGCAGGCCGCGCGCATTTACGGCGTCCTGGCCGAGGTGGCCTCCGTAGCGGCGGGGGTCGACGGCCCACATGTCCCACTCGGTGGCGCCCTCGGTGATCCACTCGGCCAGCACCTTTCCGGCGCCGCCCGCTTGGGCGATGCCGAAGGTGAAGACGCAGGCCTCGAAGGCGTTCGGCACGCCGGGCATGGGGCCGACCAGCGGCAGGCCGTCGGGGGCGTAGGGGATGGGGCCGTTGATGACCTTGCTGATGCCCGCCGAGGCCAGCAGGGGGACGCGGGCGCAGGCGTCCTCGATGTACGGCTCCAGCCGGTCGAGGTCGTCGGGGTAGAGCTGGAAGCTGAAGTCGTCGGGCATCGAGCCGTCCATCCACGCGCCCTGGCCGCCGCGCTCGTAGGGGCCGAGGTTCAGGCCGGCCTTCTCCTGGCGCAGGTAGTAGGAGACGTCGGGGTCGCGCAGGAGGGGGACCTTGCGGCCGTTCTCGTGCGTCCACCCCTCCAGCTCGGGAATCTCTTCGGTCAGCAGGTACTGGTGCTGGAGCACGCACATCGGGACACGGCGGGCGCCGAAGGGCTCGAACCACGCGCCGACGCGCTGGGCGTAGTAGCCGGCGGCATTGACGACGATCTCGCAGCGGACGTCGCCCTGCGTCGTCTCGACCACCCACTCGTCGCCTTCCCGGCGGATACCCGTCGCGGCCGAGTGGCGGCGGATGCGGGCGCCGAGGGCGCGGGCGCCGGTGGCGAAGGCCTGCGTCAGGCTGGCAGGATCGGCGTCGCCGTCGTGGGCGTCCCAGAAGCCGCCCCGGAGGTCGTGGGTCTCGATGAAGGGGTAAGCGTCTTCGATGTCGGCCACGCTCATCATCTCCACGGGCATGTCCTCGCGGCGGCCCCAACTGCGGACGTGCTCGAACTCGCGCATCCGGTCCTCGGTGTGGGCGAGGCGGACGGACCCGGTGACGTTGTAGGTGAAGGGGGTGCCGGTCTCCCGCTCCAGCCGGCGGTAGAGGTCGGCGGAGTAGCGCTGCATCTTCATCACGCCGAGGGAGCCCGCGAAGGTCGGGCAGTTGCCGGCGGCGTGCCATGTGCTGCCGGCGGTCAGCTCGTTGCGCTCGAGCAGGAGGGCGTCGGTCTGGCCCATCTTCGCGAGGTGCCACAGGGCCGAGCAGCCGACGGCGCCGCCCCCGATGATGACGATGCGGGCCTGATCTAGCATTGGCTGTCCTGCGAGTAGAGGGCGGGTGTGATGGTCCAGATGGCGACCGCCGGCTCCCGGTAGGGGTTGGCCCAGGTGAAGGGCTCGCCGCGGATGCGGGCGGTGTCGCCGGGGGCGAGCGAGAAGGGGGCGCCGCCGATGGTGAGGTCGAGGCGGCCCGAGACGAGGTGGGCGATCTCGGTGGTGGCGCGGGTGACGGGGTCGTCGCGCCAAGCACCGGGGGCGAAGGTGGAGTGGATCACCTCGAAGCCGTCGGTGAGGTCGGGGGAGAGGAGGTATTCGGTGAGGCCGAGGACGCGCTCGCCGAGGGGGCGGCGGTGGGCTGTTCGCACGATGCGGCCCCGTTCGGCCTCGGGGCCGCGGGGGGCGAGGAGGGACAGGGGGGCGTCCATGGCGCGGGCCAAGCTGGCGAGGTCGTCCGGGTCGGGGGTGGAGCGGCCGCGTTCGACCTGACTGAGCCAGCCGATGGAGCGGCCCACGCGGCCGGCGGCCTCGGCGAGGGTGAGGCCGCGGGTGCGGCGCAGGGCGCGGAGGTCGTCGCCGGTGGGCATGGGGTGTCCCGTGAAATCTGGGGGGAGATTTTCACGGTGGTGGGATTCGGTCAAGGCTCGGCTGGGTTGGAGCCTCGAAGCGGTTCACGGGATGACCCCGTTCGAACCGTGTGTTTGCCCCCGGACCTACGTCCGCTGGCAACGCCTCGCCGCGGTACCGCAACGACGATCGTAGGGGTTGCTGGTTGGATTCGATCCCGTCGGGCCCGGCCAACTTAGCCGAAGTACATTCGCCACAAGCGGCGCCCCGCATAGCCCATCGCCGTAAGGAAGAGCGACATGGCCAGGGCAAGTGCGGGAAGGTTCGGCAACCCGGCGTGCAGCAGGAGGTTGCGTCCGGGAATGACCAGTTGGTGCAGCACGTATATCGGCAGGGCCAAGCTGCCGGCGACGACGAGGAACTTAAGGGGCAGACGGACCGCGTGCGAGAGCCGTTCCCAGTACGGCAGGATCCGCATCCCGCCGCCGATGAGCGTCGCCGCGGCCGCGACGTAGAACATCAGGCCGGGTACTGAGGTGAAGGCCATACTATCTCGATCGCCAAGGTTGTCGAAGCCTCCCACCTGGCCCATCGCTAGGAAGCAGAGCGCCGCGGCGGACCCCCCTCCCAGCAGGAGGGTGCCGGACAATGCGCGGGTATCGTCCTGACGTGCGATCCAGTAGCCGATCGCGGCTCCCGCCGCCGCTACCATGGTCATCTTGAAGACGTTGTAACCACCTTGCCCTGCCATGAGGCGCGCGATCTCGAGAATGTCGAACTGATCACCGGGCAGGATGACCGCGGAGCCTTGCCACGCGATCCAGAACGCTGGAACCAGCGGCACGAGGACGATGCGCGGGTCGCGCAGCGCTGCCAGCGCCGGCAGCCAGTACCGAGCCGTGCCGAGGATGAAGGCATAGTAGGCCAGCACTCCGTAGAACGCGTTCGCGAACCTGCGCGTGCCGATCTGTTCGCCGGCCATGTATCCGTTCAGGAGATCGATGAAGGCGAGCAGTACGAGGCCGGTCGCAACGAGGCGGAACGAGGTCGCCATGCGCCGGAAGATTCCTTCGCGCCGCGCCGCGAAGTCCGGAAGCATGTAGAAGCCGACGCCGATGCCGAACACCGCGGCGAAGCCGGGTGTGCCTGCGCGATAGATCGTGGAGAACCAGCGTTCGACGAAATCTCCGACGCCGAGTGCGCCGAACAGGCCCGGACCCCAGTGCGAAACGAGCACGGAGAGGGCCATCACCCCGCGTGCGATCGAGACCGACCAGTTGCGCACGGTCCGATCCGGCAGGGTATCCGACGCGTGGGCTGGTGCGGCGGTTGCGGGATCGGCCCCCAAGGGTTCTTCGGAGAAGGGGACCACCCCTTCCAAGCCTGCGATCTCCCCGATCGTGCGGCCCTCGAGGGTCGCGCGCACCGATTTCCGCGACCACCTTTCGGCCTCCATCACCAGGCCGATCTGGACGGAGGACAGCGAGTCCCCCCCCGCATCGTAGTATGAGGATTCGGGCGAGAGCGGCACCGGTCCGAGCACACGCTGCCACACCGCCGCGACGCGCGCTTCGTCGTCGGTAAGGTCCGCGCCCGGAGTCACATCCGTGGCGACCGCGTCGCCTTGGATCTCTTCCCACAGGGCCGGCAGCGCCGCGCGCCGGATCTTGTCTGTTCCAGTGCGCGGCAGGGCGTCCACGGCCATGACGCGGAGGGCTCCGGGTGCTTCGATTCCTCTTCGCGCGAGCACCGTACGCGCTGCGGCCTCAATGACCGGGGCCAACTGTGCGGTGTCCTCCTCGTAGGCCAGCAGGACGACCTCGCCGCGCGCGGGATCGGAGAGGGCGGCGGCGGCGATGCGCCCCGCAGCCGCAGGTACGATTTCGGCGACCGCCCGTTCGATCATCTCGGCACCGACCTTGATGCCCGCCAGGTTGATCTGGTCGT